>DJGG01000177.1:5560-11153 GCA_002432195.1 Desulfobacteraceae bacterium UBA5852 | reverse complement strand
TGCTTGTTTATCCACAGCCTGTCAAGGCGACTGTCCTCCTACCATTTAAGCACCAGGCCTGTAAACCGCCCGCCGCGGCCGGAAGTGGGCGGCCCCCGACTTGACCCGCGCGCCCAAAGGCGCTACCTTGCGCCCACATCGCTTCCGGCCTGTCCATCCCCAGCCTTTCCGGCCGCCGGCCAACCGACCGCCCCCGTCCCTCCGGGCGGGTCTATCGTCGATGCCCAGTCCAGCCCCAATGGTTGCGGCCCAGCGCCGCGGGGCATGGCTGTCCTTGAAAGGAGAGGATCGCATGCACGACGCCATCCTGGAAAAGCTCCATCTCCGCGGTGAACAGGCGGGGGCCGGCAGCGGCACCTGGCTGGAATGCGCGGGGCTGAGCGCTGCGCTGACCACCCCGGTGACCGGCGGGGAGATTGGCCGCATCCGCTACGCCACCCGGGACGAGTATGAAAAGGTGGTCCGCCGGGCAGGGGAAGCCTTCCAGGTCTGGCGGGACGTTCCGGCGCCCCGCCGGGGAGAGGTCGTGCGCCAGATCGGCCAGGCCCTGCGGGCCCACAAGGACGATCTCGCGGCCCTGGTGAGCCTGGAAACGGGCAAGATCCGGGAGGAGGGGGCCGGTGAGATCCAGGAGATGATCGACATCGCGGATTTCGCCGTGGGCCAGTCCCGCATGCTCTACGGCCTGAGCCTTCACAGCGAGCGGCTGCGCCATCGCATGTTCGAGCAGTGGCACCCCCTGGGACCCGTGGGAGTGGTGACGGCTTTCAATTTCCCCGCCGCGGTCTGGGCCTGGAACGCCATGCTGGCCCTCGTGGCCGGCGACACGGTGATCTGGAAGCCCTCCTCCAAGGCCGCCCTCACGGCCGTGGCCGTGATGCGCACGGTCTGGCCGGTGCTGGCGGCCAACGGACTGCCCGAGGGGATCCTCAACCTCGTGATCGGCTCCCGGGACGACATCGGCGAGGCCCTGCTCCACGACCCCCGGGTGCCCCTGGTTTCGGCCACCGGCAGTGTCGCCATGGGGCGCCGGGTGGCCCAGGTGGTGGCCGGGCGGCTGGGGCGCAGCCTGCTGGAGCTGGGGGGCAACAACGGCGTCGTCGTGACCCCGCGGGCGGACCTGCCCATGGCCGTGCGGGCCATAGCCTTCGGCGCCGTGGGCACGGCCGGCCAGCGCTGCACCTCCATCCGGCGCCTGATCGCCCACGAGGAGGTCTACGAGCGGCTGGTGGGGGAGCTGACCCGGGTGTATGCCCGGATCCCCGTGGGCAACCCCCTGGAGGACGGGGTCCTCATGGGCCCCCTGATCGACCGGGGCGCTGTCGCGGCCATGCAGGCCGCCCTGGAGAAGTTGGCCGCCCAGGGGGGAAGAGTGCTTTACGGCGGCGAAGTGCTGCGGGGGGGGCTCTTCGATGCCGGCACCTACGTGCGTCCCTGCCTCGCCCAGGCCACGGCCGCCATGCCCATTGTCAGCGAGGAGACCTTCGCCCCCATCCTCTACGTCATGCGCTACCGGGAGCTGGAGGAGGCCATCGCCTGGCACAACGCCGTGCCCCAGGGCTTGTCCTCGGCCATTTTCACCGACGACCTGCGGGAGGCGGAGCGCTTCCTGAGTGCCGCCGGCAGCGACTGCGGCATCGCCAACGTCAACATCGGCACCTCCGGGGCCGAGATCGGCGGGGCTTTCGGCGGTGAGAAGGACACCGGGGGCGGGCGGGAGTCCGGCTCGGATGCCTGGAAGGCCTACATGCGCCGGCAGACCTGCACCGTGAACTGGTCCGGAGAGCTGCCCCTGGCCCAGGGCATCCGTTTCGAGCTCGATTGAGCGGCCCGTCGCCGGGTCGCGCCCATGTGGTTTAATCGTTGGATTCTGCGGGAAGGCTCCCTGCGCCCGTGTTGCAAGGGAGATCCCCATGGCTATTGTCGCTGACCGGGACACCCGTCCCGGCCACTGGCCGGAAAGTTTCGTCCGCGGCGTCTATGCCGCCCTGGATGCCGCCGCGAGCCGCGAGCTGCGGCGGCTGGCGCTGGAGGAGGGGCTGTCCCCCAGCTGCCACCGGGGCTGCGGGCATTGCTGCGGCCAGCACATCCTCACCAGCATCGCCGAAGCCCAGGCCCTGGCGGCCTTTGTGCGGCGGGAGTTCTCGCCCCACGGCATGCAGGACCTCCAGGAGCGCACCCGCCTGTGGCACACCTGGGACCGTTGCCGGGAGGGCTCCGGCGTCCAGTCCCCGGACTGTCCCCTGCTGGTGGCCGGGGCCTGCAGCGCCTACCCCATGCGGCCGGTGATCTGCCGGTCCCATTTCGTCACCTCGGCGCCGCACCTCTGCGGTCCGCAAACGCTGCCGGGAGGCCAGCGCCGCAATCCCGTGGCCATGGCCTCGGTGTGGCAGGCCACCCGGCCCTTCGCGCGCCTCCTCCAGGAACGGGTCGAGGAGGCGGGCATGGATTTCCAGCGCAGCACCATGCTCTTGCCCCATTGGCTGGCCCAGGAAATGGAATGGGACTGCACGCCGGCCCCCTGAGCGATCCTTGCCCCCTAAAGCTTTATCTCGGAAATATGCGAACTATGTCCGTCGAAAGGGGGTGGGGGGTTGCCGCTCCCAGGGAACGGCCAAAACGCGCCCACAAGAGCGCCGCCTGAGGCGCTCAATCCCCTTCGGGGAAGGCTTCCGGATAGGTGCGCATGAAGCGGTAGAGCGTGGCCCGGCCCACCCCCAGGACGCGCGCGGCCTTGGACTTGTTGCCGCCGGCCTTGGCCAGGGCCGCCGCCACGCCGGCCCGGTCCAGCTTGCGGGTGGGGCCGCGGCGGGCGCCGGTCATCTCGCGCAATTCGATGGGCAGGTCCCGGGGAGTGATCAGCCGTCCGTTGGAGCGCACGATGGCGAACTGGATGGCGTTCTGCAATTCCCGCACGTTGCCGGGCCAGGCGTAGTCCATGAGCAGGGCCAGGGCGTCCTTGGACAGGCGGAACATTTCCCGGTCGTGTTTCTCGGCCGCTTCCTGCATGAAGTGGTTGACCAGCAGCGGGATATCCGTTTTGCGCTCCCGCAGGGGGGGCACGGCGATGGGGATGACGTTCAGCCGGTAGAAGAGATCCTCCCGGAAGCGGTCCTGCCGGACCTCCTCCCGGAGATCCCGGTTGGTGGCGCTGATCACCCGCACATTGACCCCCACGGTCTTCTCGCCCCCCACGCGTTCGAAGGAGCCCTCCTGAAGGAAGCGCAGCAGCTTGACCTGCATGAGCTTGGAGAGGTCGGCCACCTCGTCCAGGAAGATGGAGCCGCCGTGGGCCAGTTCGAAGCGGCCTTTCTTGTCCCGGATGGCGCCCGAGAAGGCGCCCTTGACGTGGCCGAAGAGCTCGCTTTCGATGAGCCCTTCGGGCAGCGCCCCGCAGTTGATGGGCACGAAGGGGGCGCCGCCCCGGCGGCTCTCGTTGTGAATGGCCGTGGCCACGAGCTCCTTGCCGGTCCCGGTCTCGCCGGAGATGTGGACCGGGTAGTCATAGGCTGCGACATCGCTGATCTGCTGGAAGACCTGGAGCATCTTGGCGTCCCGGCCGATGATGTTGGCAAAGCGCGTCAGGCTGCCCGTGCGCATCTCCAGCCGCAGGATGTCGGTGATGTCCCGGAAGGCCGCCAGCACCCCCACGAAATCCCCCTGGTCGTCCCGCATCATGGTGACGGTCATCTCGATGCGGCGGGTTTCGCAGCCCTTGGTGGAGATGTTGATGGTGTAGTCCTTTTTGCTGGGGAAGCCCCGGGGGGGCGGGGTGTTGTCGCAGAAGGAGCAGCGCTCGCCGCAGAAGGCCGTGCCGAAAGCGATGTGGCAGTCCCGCCCCATGACCTCCTCCCGGCGGTAGCCGGTGATGATCTCGGCCTGGCGGTTGAAGAAGTAGATCCGCCGGTCGAGGTCATGGGCGATGATCCCCTCCTTCAGGTTGTCCAGAATGCGTTCGAGGTTTTCCCGGCTGGAAAGCAGCCGTTCCAGTTTGGATTCGGGCATGGCAGGTCCTGGCAGCGGGTCGGGCGCGGTATGGGGGCCCGGGAGGAGGCCGGACGCTTGTGGCCGGCGCCCGCGGGCCGCAAGGCCGGCAGGCTGGTGATGGATAGCCCAAGGCCGGGGCAAAGTCAATTCGACGGGGCGGGCCGGGGCCTTCAGAGCTCCACGGGCAGGCGCCCGCGCAGGCGGATGCCCGCCAGGTCGATGTGCACGTCGTAGGCCAGCACCTCCACGCCCGCGGAGGCCGCGCCGCGCAATCCCGCGGCGTAGTCGGGGTCGACGGCCGCGGCGGGGCTGAAGACCCGGGCGTCCATGCGTTGGACCAGGAACAGCATGACGCTGCGGGTGCGCCGGGATACCCGCCGGGCGAGCGCTTCCAGGTGCTTGCGGCCCCGCGCGGTCACGGCATCCGGGAAGCGGGCCGTGCCGCCCTCCACCAGGGTGCAGTTCTTGACCTCCACGAGGCAGCATTCGCCCCCCGGCCGCGTGAGCCGGAGGTCGATGCGGGAGTGGGCCTCGATGCGCACCTCGGTCTCCACCCGGGGATAGCCGGCGAGCTCGGCAATGGCCTGTTCCCGCGCCGCGGCGGCGATCAGGCGGTTGGGGACCAGGGTGTTGACGCCCACGAGGGACCCCGGCATGGCGATCATCTCCCAGGTCCAGGCCAGCCGGCGGCGGGGGTGGTCATGCAGGGAGAGGTAGACGGGCCGCCCCGGCGCGCAGCAGCCGGTCATGCGGCCGGTGTTCGGGCAGTGGGCCGTCACCACCCGGCCATCGGCGAGCCGCACATCGGCCTTGAAGCGCTGATAGCGCCGTACCAGCTCGCCGGCCGCCAGCGGGGGCCACGGCAGCACTCCGGGATGGGGTGGGCCGGGGGCCGTGCTCATGCGCCGCGGCCGTCGCACGGCGGGCCGGCCGGCCGCACCCAGCGCGCGATGATCAGCTGCGCCAGGGCTTCGATCTCCTCCAGGCCGAAAACGGGGGCGGCGAGGGACAGCCCGTCGGCCGGCCGGTCCGTCACCAGGGCCGCCAGGTTCGGGTCGCCGGCAAACAGGGGCGTGGGGTGCACGGCCTGGCGCAGCACCTCGATCTTGGGCCGGTCGGCGCTCTTGAAGCCCTCCGCCAGGATCACGTCCACGGGCCCCAGCAGGCCGGCGGCGGCCTCCAGGCTCGGGTGGGGCCTCCGGTGCACCACGGCGATCTTGTCAGCCGCCACCACGGCCACCCCGTCCGCGCCGGCCTTTTCGTGGCGCCAGCTGTCCTTGCCGGGATGGTCGATGTCGACGTGGTGGCAGGCGTGCTTGACGGTACCCACCCGATAGCCGTGCCGCTTGAGGGCCGGCACGAGCTTTTCGATCAGGGTGGTTTTCCCCACGTTGGAGTACCCCACGATGGTGATGATGGGCGGCATGGCGGCCTGTGATCTTCCCCTTGGGCGTCTGGTGAACGTGCCGGTTTGCCTGGCGGGCTGCGGATGGGCGTTGCGGACCGCCGTCGGCCCGCCTTAGCCCGGCGTCATGGGGTTCTTATGCCGTGCCCGGGTGCGTGTCAAGCACCGGTCGGCGACGGGCGCCGCGCCTTGCCTTTCGGC
>DJGG01000177.1:3145-5539 GCA_002432195.1 Desulfobacteraceae bacterium UBA5852 | reverse complement strand
TTGTTTGTCCACAGCCTGCTAACCCTTGGTGCGCAGAATTTCCCGGTAGATCTCCGCCAGGCGCACGAAATCCAGGTGCCGGCCGCCCCGGTCGGGGTGCAGCTCCATGGCCTTGCGGCGAAACAGGCGCGTGAGGCTCTGGCGGCTCATGCGCCGCAGGGCGTCCGGGGCGGCGCCGAAAAGGCTTCCGGCCTCCTCCAGGGATACCGGCGGGTGCCGGGGGGGCGGGCGGTGGCGGCGGTGATCGTCCATGAAACGCCGGTAGATCGCCGCCAGCGGGTCGCTCACCGGGAAATCGTGATCGAAGTACATGATGGCGTAGCGCACCAGATAGGGCTGCAGGGGGGCGGCCGGGGGCATGCCGGCCCAGAAGGCCTCGTCCCCCTGGAGCCGGCAGAGCTCCTCCAGGAAGCAGCGGTCCAGGGCGTCCGGGTCGAGACCCTCGGGCATGGTCCGGGCACAGGCCTCGCTGAAGAACCGCTGCAGGTCGAAGATCACGTGGAGATAGGCCTTGCGCTCGCGGGCGCGCAGGACCCGCTCGGCATCGAGGAAATGCTGCTCGATTTCGTCCCGCGAACGGTGGGCCAGCTCCCGGAAGAGCCGCGGCGACACCCTGCCGATATACCCCTGATCCATCTGCCCGTAGCGCAGGAAATGGATGCGGCGGCGGTCGAAGAGGTGGAAGGTCCCGGCGGCGGGCGTCTCCGGGGTCCGTCCCCGGGGCCGCCGCCGTTCCCGCCAGGGTTCGATCACCCGGCGGACTTCCGGGCGCACGAAGCGCCAGAAGATGTTTTCCAGCTCCTCCCCCGAAACGTTCAGCCCGGACGCGGCAACGCGCGCTTCCACCTCCGGGTCCACGTAGAAGGCGTGGCCCCCGGGGTAGACGATCCAGCGGCCCGGGTCGGCACCCAGGTCCAGCACGTCGCGGCTGCCCCAGCCCTCGGGCTGGCGCACGGAGACGCGCAGGACATACCGCGGCGGGCGGGTATGGAGGATTTCGGCGATGTACACGCGGGCCTCGATCCCGGGGGCCGCGGATCGGCCCCAGCGGCGGGTGCCGCCTCCCGGGAGAAAGTGGTCTCGCGGTAGGGGGAAGGCGAAAACCCCAAGCGAAACCGGAATGGCCGTCGAATTCAAGCCCCGGCCCTGGCCGCCTCCAGGGCCGCGAGGGCCGCGGCGTAGTCCGGTTCCTGGGAGGTTTCGGGGACCAGTTGGGTGTAGACCACTTGGCCGGAGGCGTCGATGACCACCACCGCCCGGGCGAAGAGGCCCTCGAAGGCCCCGCTGGTGATCCGCACGCCGTAGCGCGCCCCGAACTCCGGGTGGCGAAAGGCCGACACCGACTCCACGTGCTCGAGCCCCTCGGCGCCGCAAAACCGGGCATGGGCGAAGGGCAGGTCCATGGAGGCGCAGACCGCCACGGCGTCGGGGTGCTTGGTGATCTCCGCGTTGAAGCGGCGCACGGACATGGCGCAGACGGGGGTGTCGATGCTGGGGAAGATGTTCAGCACCACCCGCTTGCCGGCCAGATCCCGAAGCCGGAGCTCGCTCAGGTCGCGCCTGGTGAGGGTGAAACCCGGCGCCGGGGCGCCCGTGGGGGGCAGATCCGCCACCGTGGCGGCAGGCGTGCCTCTGACGATGATCTCGGCCATTGACGACCTCCTGGGGGTGGGGTTGAGGGCCGGTGAGCGACGCCCCGCCGGCGATTTCTAGCGAAGCGCGGGCCCTGAAGATTGTCCTCCAGCCGCCAAGCATAAGACCGATCGGGGCGATGAAAAGGGGGCGCCCGGAGCGCTCGGGGCGGCATGGCCGTGAGGGGTCCCTGGGGAGGGACGGCGCCTCAGGGGATGTCCACCACCGTGAGGTGCACTTCCAGGCCGCCGTGGCGTACGGCCAGGACCCGCCGGGGATTCGGCAGGAGCGGGATCAGGGTGCGCTCCGGCACCACCAGGACGGCCCGCCAGCCGTGATAGTCGGCGCGCAACTTGCGCGCCACCTCCCGGAAGAGGTCCCGGCCCTGGGGGGCGCTGCCCAGGCGCCGGCCGTAAGGGGGGTTCAGGGCCACCAGGCCCCGTGCGGGGGGCAGGTCCCTGGCGGGGGTATCCAGAAAATCCCGGCATTGGACCCGCACGGTGTCCTCCAGGCCGGCCGCGGCGACCCCCCGGGCCAGGAGGGCGCAGGCCGCCGGGTCGTGGTCGGAGGCCAGCACCAGGGGCGATGCCGGCAGGCGCCGGTCCTGGGCGGCCTGGCGGCGGAGGTGGGCCCAGGCCCCGGGGCGAAAGGCCGGCCAGTGCCGGAAGGCGAACTCCCGGTGCCAGCCGGCGGGGATACCCTTGGCCATGGCGGCGGCTTCCAGGGCGAAGGTGCCGCTGCCGCACATGGGATCGAGCAGCG
>DJGG01000177.1:0-3133 GCA_002432195.1 Desulfobacteraceae bacterium UBA5852 | reverse complement strand
CCGGCCGTCATAGCCGGCCAGAAGCAGGGCGGCGGCGGCGAGGGTCTCCCGGAGGGGGGCCCGGCCGGGCCAGGTCTTCAACCCGCGGCGGTGGAGGTGGGGGCCGCTGCTGTCCACCGAGAGGGTGAAACGGTTGTGCGCGGCCCGCAGGTAGACCACGCCCCCGGCATCCCCGGCGAGGGCCTCCACGGGGGCGGCGCCCGCGGCGGCCAGGCGCGCGGCCACGGCCTCGCGGATGCGTTGGGCGGCGGCGCCGCTGTGGTAGATGCGGCTGTGGTGCAGGGCCGCCCGCACGCGCACGGGGGCCGCCGGCAAATAGAGTTCCCAGGGGATGGCCGCGGCCTGGCGTTCCAGTTGATCGAAGCGCTGGGCCTCGAAGGCGGCCACCCGCATGAGGACCCGGCTGGCCGTGCGCAGGTGGAGATTGGCGGCGTAGGCGGCCGTCAGGCGGCCTGCGAAGTGCACGCCCCCATGGTCGGGGGCAATCCCTTCCGCCTCCGCGGGCAGGGTTTCCAGCTCCCGGGCGCAGAGCGGCTCCAGCCCCGGGGCGGCCACCGCATAGAAGCGGTGGGACCGGGCGATCACATGGCGCTTGAGGCGCCGCGTGAGGGAGGTGCCGGTGGTCATGGGGCCTCAGTCCGGCGGCAGGGCGTAAAGGCCTTCGCGATAGGCCAGTGAGGGCCAGAGGGCGTGGGCCAGGGCGTCGGCCGCCAGTTCGGCGTCGGCGGCGGGAGTCGGCAGGAGCCGCGCGCCGTCCCAATGGAACAGCGCCGGTGGGAGTTCGGGCTGCAGGACGACCACCCGGTCGCCCACCATGAAGGCCTGGTTGCGGTCGTATTGCATGATGGCCCGGCCGCCGTCGGGAGGCGGGGCGCCGGAAAGATCGCGCCCGGTCATGGGGTGCTCGGCGGCGAGCCCCATGAGCCCCAGCAGGGTGGGGGGCAGGTCGATCTGGCTGGCCAGGGCGGTGACCCGGCGGGGGGGGACGTCCGCCCCGAGGATCAGGCCGGGGATGTGGAAGCGGGCGATGGGCACCAGGGACGCGCCGCTCACGCGGTTGTCGTGGTCGGCCACCACCAGGAAGACGGTGTCCTGCCAGTAGGCGGACGTGCGGGCCAGGTCGAAAAAGCGCCCCAGGGCGAAATCCGCGTAGCGGATGGCCCGGTGTTCGCTGCCGAGGCCCGCGGCCTCCGGCGGCAGGCGGCCCTCGGGGATTTCAAACGGGGAGTGGTAGGACGAGGTGAACACCAGGCCGAAGAAGGGGCGCTCCCCCAGGGCCTCGAACTCCCGGTGGGCGCGCTCGAACAGGTCCTCGTCGGAAACTCCCCAGGTCCCCTTGAAGCGGGGGCTGGCGTAGTCCTTTTCGTCGATGACCCGGTCGAAGCCGTGGCCCAGGAAGAAGCCGGCCATGTTGTCGAAGTGGCTCTCCCCCCCGTAGACGAAGAGGCTGGTGTAGCCGCTTCGGCGAAGGAGGTCGGCCAGGGTGAAAAACGGCCGTCCGGCCGAAACCAGCTTCACCACGCTGCGGGCCGGGGTGGGCAGGAAACCGGTCACCACGGCCTCGATGCCCCGCACGGAGCGGGTGCCCGTGGCATAGAGCCGCTCGAACCAGAGCCCTTCCCGGGCGAGGGCCGCCAGCGCGGGGGTCAGGGGCAGGCCCCCCAGGGGCTCCACGTAGCGGGCTCCCAGGCTCTCCTCCAGGATGATCACCAGGTTGCGGGGCCGCTGTCGGGCAGAATCCGGCGTCTGGCGGTGGAGGGTGGGGAAGCGCGGATCGGTGAAGGCCTCCGGCTCCAGGCCCATCCCCGCCCGCACCCGCCGGATGACCTCTTCCCGGGGCATCCGCCCGTAGACCTCGGCGGCGTCCTCCTCGTCCTTCATGCGGTAGGCGGCATACAGCACGGAATAGGTGGCGTTGACGGCCAAATCGTTGACCAGGGGGTCCCTGGAGAAGGACGCCGTGCTGGGGTTGGCCGGACGGTGCCCCAGGCTGGAGCGGGCGGAGAGCACCGCCGCCAGCAGGATCAGAGGGAACACGGCCAGGCGCCGGGGCCACGACCAGCGCGCCGGAGGGGCCGATTTCCCCAGCAGGCGCCACATGGCCAGCGCCGCCGACGCGCTCAGCAGAAGGGTGATCAGCACGGACACGCGGTAGGCCTTCCAGAGGGTGCCGAACACCTCCCGGGGGTAGACCAGGTATTCCACGAAGACCCGGTTGGGCCGCACGCCGTATTCGCTCATGAAGGACGGCGTGGCGCATTCCATGAAAACGAGGATGCCGGCCCATATGGTGAGCCAGAGGCACAGCGCCGTGTGTGCCCCGCGTCCGGTCCTCGTCCGGGGGTCGATGAAGGGCCAGAGGATCAGGGCGGGGATCAGCAGGTAGGCCAGCAGCTGAAGGTCCAGGCGCAGCCCGGTGAGGAAAACCGGGGCCAGACCGCCGACGGCCTCCACCCGTTCCCAGAAAAGGAGGGCCAGGGCCATGCGGAAGGCCGCCAGGAAGACCAGGGCGGCCGGCAGGAAGAGCAGCAGCGGCCGCAAGGGGCCGGCGCCGGGGAATTTGGTCAGGGGCATGGGATAAGGCCTTCGCGGGATTTCCCGATTGGGGGTCGTGAGCGGTGAAGCCCCTTCCAGATCACAGGCTTGCCGCCCAGCAGCCGGGGGGCGGCCGGCAAGGGGCGGGAGAGCGCCGGATTGACATCCCCGGCGGCTTCGGCTACTAAAATCCTTCGAAATCCCACCTTACGCCACACCCAAGGGAGGCACGCATGGCAGGTTTGAACAAGGTCATTCTCATCGGCAACCTCGGGCGGGATCCGGAAGTCCGCTACACCCCCGCCGGGCTGGCCGTGGCCAAGTTTTCCCTGGCCACCACGGAGCGCCGCAAGAAGGGGGAGCAGTGGGAAGACGTCACCGAATGGCACCGCATCACGGCCTTCGGCAAGCTGGGGGAAATCTGCGGCGAATACCTCTCCAAGGGCAAGCAGATCTACATTGAAGGTCGCATCCAGTACGGCTCCTACGAAAAGGACGGCCAGAAGGTCAACACCACGGACATCATCGCCAATCAAATGGTGATGCTCGGCAGCCCCGGCGGGGGCGCCGCGGGCGGCGGGGGCGGCGGCGGACGCGG
>DJGG01000224.1 GCA_002432195.1 Desulfobacteraceae bacterium UBA5852 | reverse complement strand
TCGTGGGCCACCCCCGCGGCCATGCGGCCGATGGAGGCCAGCTTGTTGGCGTACTCGGCCTGGTGCAGGGCCATCAGCCGCCGCTGGTCGGCCTCGTAGATGCGGCGCACCATAGCGGTTACGGTTCCCAAAACCACCGCCAGGATCACGGTGACGCTGACCACCAGAAACGCGATCAGCTGCAGGCGCGTCCGGTACCAGGAGGCCATCAGCTCGGCCTTGTTCTTCACGATCATCAGGATGAAGGGTGTGTTCTCCAGAAAGCGGTAGCCCAGGACCAGGGGTTCTCCCTGGGGGCTTTTCCGTTCATAGACTTCCGTCTGCTCGGAAAACCGGGGGACCGGCAGGGGCATGCGTTC
This sequence comes from Desulfobacteraceae bacterium UBA5852, assembly GCA_002432195.1. Taxonomy (GTDB): domain Bacteria; phylum Desulfobacterota; class Desulfobacteria; order Desulfobacterales; family UBA5852; genus UBA5852. The sequence goes on along the minus strand of DJGG01000224.1, from coordinate 7,703 downwards.
CAAAACCCGGCCGTGGTAGCGCGAGGAGGTCTGCAGGACGCCGTGGTGATTGACGATGAAGGCGTCCCCGTGCCCGCTCAGCTCCATTTCCGCCAGCAGCCGTTCGAAGGGTTCGATGCCCAGGGAGGCGCGCAGGATGTAGAACGACCCGTCCGGCCCCACGCCCTTGACCGCGATGATCAGATGCGGCACCTGGCGGTAGCCCAGGAATACGTCGCTGATATAGACGCCCCGCTCCAGTACCTGCTGGAACCACGGTTGGTCGTGGTAGTCGCGCCCCTTGAGGTCGAAGGGCCCGACGTAGGTCCCCTGCCGGCCCTGGGAATCGATAACCCCCAGATCCATGAACCCGCCCCCGAAGCTCTGCTTGAGATTGTTCAGGATCTCCCCCAGCCGTTGGGCGTCCTGCAGGTCCGGCGGCGAATTGTCCCGCACGATGAATTCCAGCGCCGAGCGGCGCTCGTTCATGAAAAACCCGATGGAGCGGCGGGTGTTGGCCACGGTTCGCGCGGTGCGCAGCAGGAATTCGGAGGCAATGGCCTTCTGGGTCACCTGATAATCCACCACGGTGATGATCGCCAGGGGCAGCAGCGCCACGGTGGCGGTGATGAGCACCGCCGTCTTCCAGATGCGGCGGTAGTTGAACTGGTGCGCCGAGCCTACCCCGCCGGTCGCGGACCGGTTCCAGAATTCCGGCACCAGCCGGTGCCAGAGGTCGCGGATGCGCGTGGTGGTGGGGTGGCGGCGCACGGTCTGGTGAACTCCTCGCGGTCTAGGCTCGATCGGACCGTCGTTGGCGGATCTTCTCGTTGGCGCGCTTGATGGTGGCGCTGAGCTCATCGATGTCCACCGGTTTCTGCAGGTAGGCGAAGGCTCCCAGGCCCATGCAGGTCTCCCGGTCGGCCTCGGAGCCGTGGCCGGTCAGGATGATGACCTCGATCTCGGGCCGGTCGTCCTTGACCCGTCGCAGGACCTCGATGCCGTCGATACCCGGCATGCGCAGGTCCAGGATCATGACCTCGGGTTCGTCGTCCCGGACCACGTCCAGGGCCGATTCGCCGTCGAAGGCCACGGCGCTGCCCAGGTCACGCATGAGCAGGCGCTCCGACAGGGTCTGGACGAACTCCCGCTCGTCGTCCACGAGGAGGATCTTGGTGGGCATCTCGAAATCGAATTTGCGATAGACATCGCTCTGGTAAAAATCGGGTCCCACCTCCGTGCATACCGCGCGGACGCCCGGCACCCGTTCCGTCACCGCCTTGAGCTCGTTTTCCAGGCGCTGGAGCATCAGCACGTGCTTGTTGATGCTGAGGGTGACCCTGCCTTCCGCGGCGCACACCCCCACGTGATGCCCTTCCCGGGCCAGGGCCACCTCCACCGTGGCCGCCAGCAGAAAATCCTGCACGGCCTGGCGGCTTTGGGGGGAGGGGCGCAGATTGTCCTTCTTGATATTCTCCGCCACCATCCGCGCGATGTCCGCCGTGGGCAGCTTGTCCGTGGGCAGCAGCATGTCGTAGAGTTCCGCGGTCCATGGGTCGGGCTGGCCGGTCTGGGACTGGACCCAGGCCGCGCGATCCTCGTCCTGGTGGCGCACCAGGCGCAGGGCGTCGCCCTCGGGCAGGCGGCCGGCCTGAGCCGCCCGGCCCGCCCGGGAGCGGATCTCGGCGATCAGGCAGACCCGCAGCACATGCTGGATATTCCGGGGAATCAAGTGGCTGACAAACCCCCAGACCAGCAGCCGGTCGCTGGCCATGCGCTGGGCCAGGGCCAGTTTCAGGTGCGCCACGGAGCGCTCGCGCTCGTGGGTGAACTTGTTGAACACCGAGGGCTTGCCGGTGAAAGTGCGCTCGATCTTGCTGGGCGGCATGTCGGCCAGGCGTCCGGCCTCGGCGGCCACCGCGGCATCGTCCAGCATTTCGTAGCCCGTGGCGATCATGATTTCCTGCACGATGGCGGTTTCGTTGCAGTAGCTTCCATTAAAAATGGCGATGGCGGACATCGGTACCCCCTTTGGGCGTCAGGATCCAGCCAACTGGCAGGCCCGCACCAGCGGGCAGACCGTTTCCTGGCCGGTTCGATGGGTAGGGTCGTAAATGGCGTCGATGGCTTTCTCCATGGTGGGAAAGAGATGGTCGTCCCCGATTTTAGCCCAAAGATGGGTGCGGCGGAAGACCTTCATGACCGCCTCGTTGACGCCGCTCAAGGAGATGTCGAGCCCGGCGCTGCGCACGCGGTCCACCAGCAGCGACAGGGCCTCCTCCCCCGAGGCGTCGATATCGTTGATGCCGTTGGCGACGATGATGATGTGCTTGAGGTTCCTCTTGCTGCGCATGATGGCCGTGATCTTGTCTTCCAGGTAGCTGGCGTTGGCGAAAAACAGCGGGCCGTCGAAGCGCACCATGGACACATAGTCGCATTCCCGCAGGCCATGGGTCTGGGCGCACCGCAGGGCCTCGTCCTCGGCCCGTGCCAGGGATACCACCGTGGGCCGCATGCTCTTGTACAGGAAAACCCCCAGGGAGAGGACCACCCCGACCATGATGCCCTTGTCCAGGTGGGGGGCGAAGGCCAGGGTCGCCAAAAAGGCGAGGATGGAGATGGCGCCGTCGTACCATTGGGCCTTCCAGGCATGCACGAAGCCGGAGATGTTCACCAGGCCGATGACCGCCATCATGATCACCGCCGCCAGCACCGACTGGGGCAGGTGATAGAGCAGCGGGGTGAAGAAGAGCAGCACCACCACCACCATCAGGCTGGTACAGACGCTGGAAAGGCCGCTGACCGCACCGGCCTGGAGGTTGACCGCCGAGCGCGAGAAGGAACCCGAGGTGGGATAGCTCTTGCTCACCGCCCCCAGGATGTTGGCGATCCCCTGTCCGATGAGCTCCTGATTGGGGTCCAGGCGCTGGCCGGTCTTGGCGGCCATGGCCTTGGCGATGGAGATGGCCTCCATGAACCCCAGCAGTGAAATGATGGCGGCGTAGGGGAAGAGCTGAGCCATGATCTTGAAGTCGATGCGCGGGATGGTGAAGGCCGGCAGGCCCCGGGGGATGGCGCCCACCACCGCCCCTCCGCCGCTCATCAGGAGGGCGGCCGGGTCCACCGGCCGGTTGCCAACCCGCAGGCGCCAGGTGCGGCCCTGGAGTTCGGTTCCCGGCGGCAGCTCTTCGTGCCGATAGAAGACCGGCGTGCCGTCGGGCTGCGGCACGGCCTGGAAAAGGCTCAGGCGCAAGCTTTCCCTGAGCTCCGCCTGTTCCAGCTTGAGGCGCTGCAGTTCGATGCTGAGCGTGCCGGCCGCATGTTCGGCCTCCAAGCGCGCGTCGGCGTCATGGCGCGCCTGGGCGTCTTCCAGGGCCTGGGCGATCCTGGTGCGCTCGACGGAGAGCGCCTGGATGCGCTGGGCGGTGACGTTGAACCGCTCGATCGCCTGGCGGGCGGCCGGGGATTCGATCTGGGCGAGGGCGGCCGTCTGGTTGTGTTCGTAACCGAAGGCCCAGGAAATGACCGTGGTGAGCGCCACGGCCACCAGCACATTGGGGATGCGCGAGTTGAGCCACTTCAATCCGTACATGAGGCCGAAGGCCAGCACCCCCATCCAGAAAGTGGGCCAGTGGGTGTAGTGCGCCGCGGACCGGAACACGTGCCAGATGGTCTCGTAGTGGTGGGCGGCCGTGTCGACGTTGACCCCGAACATCTTGGAGAGCTGGGAGGAGGCGATGATCAGGGCCGCGGCGTTGGTAAAGCCGTTGACCACCGGGTGGGAGAGGAAATTGACCACCAGGCCCAGGCGCAGGATCCCCAGGCTCAACTGAAAGATGCCCACCATCAGGGCCAGAAGTACGGCATAGGCGACGTAGCCCTCGCTGCCCGCGGTGGCCAGGGGCGCCAGGGAGGCGGCCGTCATGAGGGAGACCACCGCCACCGGACCCGTGGCCAGCTGGCGGCTGGAGCCGAAGAGCGCCGCCAGCATGGGGGGCAGAAACGAGGCGTAGAGGCCATAGTAGGCCGGCAGACCCGCCAGTTGCGCATAGGCCATGGACTGGGGGATCAGCACCAGGGCCACGGTCAGACCCGCGATGGCGTCGGTCTTGAAGCTCTGCCATCCGTAATGGCGGAACCACACCAGAAAGGGAAAGCATTTCTCCAGCATACAGTCCTCGCTTCAGGGTTGTAGAACCTTGCGGCAGCTGTCGATCAGGTCCGGGACCAGGGCGCTGGCGCTATAGAGACGGTAGGTGTTGAAGCGCACCAGCCCGTCCACCATGGTGAAGAGGATCATGGCCGTCTTGCGCGCCGATCCGTTGCCCACCGACCCGTCCTGCTGGCCCCGGCGCACGGCGGTCTCGAACATGTCCACCAGGCAGTTGTAGATGGCCTCGAGCTGATCGCGGCACTCGTCGTTGGAGCGCGCCAGCTCGTAAGCATCGTGGCGGTGGAGCAGGAGGAACTGGTGCTCCATGGCACCGGAGAGACTGAGATAGAAGTCCACCATGTCCTCGGCCATGACCATGCCGCTGGGGTAGTTGCGGTCGCGGACATGGCGGTCGAATTCCTGGATGACGCTTTCCTTGAAGTCCCGCAGGATGGACAGGAAGAGCTTTTCCTTGGTGTCGTAGTGGTAAAATATGGTGCCCTGGGCGACACCGCTGGCCTGGGCCACCTCCGCCATGGAGGTGTCCCGGTAGCCCTTCTCGGCGAAGAGGACCGTGGCGGCCCGCAGGATCATCTCTTTCTTTTTCATGCCGAATCCTAACTGAGTGGTCAGTCAGTTATTATCCGGTATCGGTTCCCCTGTCAAGCGCCAAGTGGGGATGCGGAAGACGGCCGCCGCCGGGGCCGGTCTCAGGTGGGGTCGAGGTAGGCCTTGAGGGCCCGGGCCGTGTGGGAGGCCTTCACGGCCCGCAGGATTTCACGGGGGGATCCCTGGGCCACGACGCGACCGCCGCCCGAACCGCCCTCGGGGCCGAGGTCCAGGATGAAATCGGCGGACCGCACCACGTCCAGGTTGTGCTCGATCACCGCCACGGTGTTGCCTTTGTCCACCAGCCGTTGGAGCACTTCCAGCAGGCGGGTCACATCGGCCGCGTGGAGGCCCGTGGAAGGCTCGTCCAGGATGAAAAGGCTGTGGCCGCGCTCCGGGCGCACCATCTGGCGGGCCAGCTTGAGGCGCTGGGCCTCGCCGCCGGAAAGGGTGGGGCTGGGCTGCCCCAGGCGCAGGTAGCCCAGGCCGATGTCACAGACGAACTGGAGCGCCTGGCGCAGGGCCGGCACCGGGGCGAACAGCTGCAGGGCCTCGGCGAAGGTCTGGGTCAGGACGCCGGCGATGGTCTGCCCGCGGTAGGTCACGGCCAGGGTTTCAGGGTTGAAGCGCCGCCCGCGGCAGACCTCGCAGGGCACGTACACATCCGGCAGAAAGCTCATGGCCACCTTGGGCTGGCCCTGGCCCTTGCAGGCCGGGCATTGGCCCGCCTCCAGGTTGAAGGAGAAGCGCCCGGGGGCGTATCCCCGGGCCCGGGCTTCGGGGGTTGCGGCGAAAAGCCGGCGGATCTCTCCCAGGAAACCCACGTAGGAGGCCGGCACCGAGCGGGGGGTTCGGCCGATGGGGCTGTGGTCCACTTCCAGTACCCGGTCGATCCGCTCCCAGCCGTTCAACCGGCAGGGGCTGGCGGGGGCCGGGCCCCCATGGAGCCGGTGGCGCAGGTGGTGGTAGAGGGATTCCTTCAGAAAGCTGGATTTGCCCGAGCCGGAGACCCCCGTCACCGCCACCAGGCACCCCAGGGGCAGGGTGGCGTTCAGTTGGCGCAGGTTGTGGACCGTGGCCCCTGCCACCTCCAGCTTGGGGGCCTTGCGCCAGGAGCGCCCCCGGGAGGTGAGCCCCCGCCGGCGGTCGCCCAGCAGGGCCCCGGTGACCGAGCGGGGGGTGCTCTGGAGCGCGGTCAGGTCCCCGGTGGCCACCACCTCCCCCCCCTGGGCGCCGGCGCCGGGTCCCAGGTCGATGAGGGCGTCGGCCGCGCGGATGGTTTCCTCGTCGTGTTCCACCACCACAATGGTGTTGCCCCGATCCCGCAAGGCCTTGAGGGCCTCCACCAGGATGTGGTTGTCCCGGGGGTGGAGTCCGATGGTGGGTTCGTCGAGCACATAGGTGACCCCGGTGAGGTTGGAGCCCAACTGGGCGGCCAGGCGCACCCGCTGGGCCTCGCCGCCGGAAAGGGTGTCGCCGCTGCGCCCCAGCGCCAGGTAGGACAGCCCCAGGCGGTTGAGCAGCGCCAGGCGGGAGCCGATTTCGCCCACGATGGGCGCGGCCACGGCGCGGCGGTTATCCGGGAAGCGCATGGCCGCCACGACGGCGGCGGCATCCCCGGCGGGCAACGCCACCACTTCCCCGATGGAGCGGCCGTCCACCTTCACGGCCAGGGCTTCCGGCCGGAGGCGGCTGCCGCCGCAGGACGGACAAACCGGTTGGCCGGCGTTCTCCTCCTCTTCCCCGCCGCCGGCGCCCAGCCCGTGGCAAACGGGGCAGGCTCCCTGGCGGCTGTTGAAGGAGAATAAGCGCGGGTCCAGGGGTTCCAGGCCGATGCCGCAGGCCGGACAGACCCCGTGGCGGCTGAAGACTTCCTCATGACCGCCCGCCAGCACCGTGCAGCTTCCCTCCCCTTCCGCCAGGGCCTTGCGGATCGTCGCCCGGGGGTCGGATTCCGCCAGGTCCCCCACCACCAGGTCGATGCTGTGTTCGTGGTAGCGGGAAAGCGCCTGCCCCGGGCTGAGGGCCACGATCCGCCCGTCCACGCGCGCCCGCCGGAAACCCTGAACCCGGGCCCGCTGGAAGACCTCCTTGTGGAAACCCTTGCGTCCGGCGACCTTGGGGGCCAGCACCACGGCCGGCGTTCCGCCGTAGCGGGCCATGATTTCGCTGACGAGCTCCTCCGCCGCGCGGGCGGTCAAGGCGCGGCCGCAGCCCAGGCAGTGCTGCACGCCCAGCTTGCTGTAGAGCAGGCGCAGGAAATGGTAGACCTCCGTCAACGTGGCCACGGTGGAGCGGCGGCTGGCGTGGCTCACGCGTTGCTCGATGGCCACCGACGGCGCCAGGCCGGTCACCCGGTCCACGTCCGGCCGCTCCAGGATCTTCATGTATTGGCGCACGTAGGGCGCCAGGCTTTCCAGGTAGCGGCGCTGCCCCTCGGCAAAGAGGATATCGAAGGCCAGGGTGGACTTGCCGGACCCCGATACTCCGGTCAGCACGACGAGCTGCCGGTGGGGGATGTCCACGTCCAGGTCCTTGAGGTTGTGCTCCCGGGCCCCCCGCACCTGGATCTGGCGGGGAGCGCCGGCCGGGCTGTACGGAACCGCCGTCTCGTGGACGGCATCCGGCGGCGTTTCCGCGGCGGGATGCAGATGGCGCTGGAGGAAGCGCCCGGTGTGGGAATCCTCCCGGGCGGCGATGAGCTCCGGCGGGCCTTCGGCCACGACCCACCCGCCGGCCTCGCCCCCCTCGGGCCCCAGGTCGATCACCCAGTCGGCGGCCTGGACCACGTCCAGGTGATGCTCGATCACCAGCACGGTGTGGCCCCGGTCGGCGATTTCCTGGAAGGCCGCCAGCAGCGTGGCCACATCCGCCAAGTGGAGGCCGGTGGTGGGTTCATCGAGGATGTAAAGGGTGCGTCCGGTGTTTTTCTTTGAGAGTTCGCGGGTGAGTTTGACACGCT
>DJGG01000132.1:229619-238717 GCA_002432195.1 Desulfobacteraceae bacterium UBA5852 | reverse complement strand
AACATGAACGCCAACGAGGTCATCGCCAACCGCGGTCTCGAGATCCTGGGCCACGCCAAGGGGGATTACGCCCACCTCCACCCCAACGACGACGTCAACTGCTCCCAGTCCACCAACGACGTCTACCCCACGGCCATCAAGCTCGCCGTGATCCTTTCGCTCAAGGACCTTCTGGGGGCCATGGGGGAGCTGCAGACGGCCCTGGAGCGCAAGGCTGGCGAATTCGCCGACGTGCTCAAGATGGGGCGCACGGAGAACCAGGACGCCGTGCCCATGACCCTGGGGCAGGAGTTCGGAGCTTACGCCCGCATGATCCTGAGCGCCCGGGAAGCCTTGCAGCGCGCGGCGGAGGAGCTGCTCGACATCAACATGGGGGCCACGGCCATCGGCACCGGCATCAACAGCCCCCCGGGGTATGCGGAACGGGTCACCCGGCGGCTGGCCGAGGTGAGCGGGCTGCCCCTGCGGTTGGCGGAAAACCTCGTGGAGGCCACCCAGGATTCCGGCGCCTTCGCCCAGATGGCGGGCACCATGAAACGCGCGGCCGTCCAGATCTCCAAGATCTGCAACGACCTGCGCTGGCTCTCCTCGGGCCCCCGCTGCGGGTTGAACGAGATCAACCTGCCCCCCATGCAGCCGGGCTCCTCCATCATGCCCGGCAAGGTGAACCCGGTGATCCCGGAGCTCGTCAGCCAGATCTGCTACCAGATCATCGGCTACGACACCGTCATCTCCATGGCCGCCGAGGCGAGCGAGCTGGAACTCAACATGGCCGAGCCCATCATCGTCTACGATCTGCTGCACGGCATGATGATTCTGCGCAACGCCTGCATCGCCCTGACCAGCCGGTGCATCGCGGGCATCACCGCCAACCGCGAACGCTGCCGGCAGTACGTGGAGAACAGCATCGGACTGGTGACGGCCTTGAACCCGGTGCTGGGCTACGAGAAGTCCGCGGCCATCGCCAAGGAGGCCCTGAAGACCGGCGGCAACGTCTACGCGCTGGTGCTGGAGAAGGGGTGGCTCACCCAGGCCCAACTGGACGATCTGCTGAAACCGGAGAACATGACCGACCCCCGGCGGATACCGCAATGAGCCGCGACGGCCGACAGCTTTCACCGGGCGCGGCCGGGAGCAAAGGGATCCTGCGATGAAATGGCTGCACTGGTATTTCCGGACGAACCTGCTCGTCCGGATCCTCATCGGGCTGGCGGCAGGCTCCCTGGCGGGGATCGTCTTCGGACCCCGCATCGAGTGGGTGAGCCCCCTCGGGGACGTGTTCGTCCGGCTGCTCAAGCTCATCGTGATGCCGGTGGTGGTCTTCACCCTCATCGTGGGGGCGGCAAGCATCCACCCGGCGCGCCTGGGCCGCGTGGGAATCAAGGCCCTGCTGCTCTACACGCTCACCACCGGTTTTGCGGTGGCCATCGGGCTCGCGGTGGGCAACGTGTTCCAACCCGGTGCGGGGATGAAACTGGCCGGCAGCGCTGCCGGCGGCAGCATGGGAATTGCCGCGCCCTCGCTCCTCCAGACCGTGCTGGAGATCGTGCCCCTGAACCCCTTCAAGGCCATCACGGACGGCAACATGCTCCAGACTATCTTCTTCGCCATCCTCTTCGGCATGGGGGTCGCCTATCTGCGGGAAAGCGCAGACCCCCGTGTGCGCCAGGCCGCCGACACCGTGTTCGCCTTTTTCGACGGCTGCGCCGAGGTGATGTACAAGGTGGTCAACTGGATCCTGCAGTATGCCCCCATCGGGGTCTTCGCCCTGATCGCCGTGGTCTTCGGCCAGCAGGGCCCGGAGGCTTTCGGCCCCCTGGCCATGGTCACGGTGAGTGTCTACGCGGCGCTGCTGCTCCACCTGATCGTCGTCTACAGCGGCCTGCTGGTCATCTTCCGCATCCACCCCCTCAAGTTCCTGGTGCGCGCCCGGGAGGCCATCGTCACGGCCTTCGTAACCCGCAGCAGCGGCGGCACGCTGCCGGTGAGCATGGATGTGGCCGAAAACAAACTGGGAGTATCCAAGGGCGTCTACTCCTTCACCCTGCCCCTGGGGGCCACCATCAACATGGACGGCACAGCCATCTACCAGGGGGTTTGCGTGCTTTTCATCGGGTTCGCGGTGGGGGCCCCGCTGGACTTCGGCCAGCAGATGACGGTGATCCTGACGGCGGTGCTGGCCTCCATCGGCACCGCCGGGGTACCGGGCAGCGGGGCCATCATGCTCATGATGGTGCTCAACTCCGTGGGGATGGAGGTGGAGCAGGGCACCTCCGTGGCCATGGCCTATTCCATGATTTTCGGCATCGACGCGCTGCTGGACATGGGACGCACGGCCCTGAACGTCACGGGGGACCTGGTGGTGACCTGCGGGGTGGCCAAGGTCGAAGGCGAGCTCGACGAGACGTGCTGGCAGGCTGACGCTCCGGGAGCGGCCGCTCCCGAGGTCGTCTGACCTCAACCCTAGCTTGAGCGAGGCGCGCACGGTGAAACGAACGCTGGTATGGATCCTGGGCTGTTGGGCCCTGCTCGGCGCCGGCGCCCAGGCCGGCGAGATGCAGCGCATCATGGACAAAGGCGTCGTCGTCGTGTCCCTGAACCGCGGGACCCCCCCCTTCTGCCTGGAAGTGCAGGGCAAGACCGTGGGGATCGACGTCGACCTGGCGCGCCTGGTGGCAGAACAATTAGGCGTCGAGGTGCGGTTCGTCTTTCCCGAGGTGTACGCGGACCAGATCCCCCGGCTGCTGGCCGGGCAGTCCGACATCGTCATCGCCGCCATGACCATGACTCCGGAGCGGGGGCTGCAGGTGAACTTCACGGACCCGTACTTCGAGGTCAGCCAGGCCGCCCTGGTGCGCCGCAACCGGGTGCCGGAAGACGCCCGGTCGTATTTCGACCTTGTGGACATCCCCTCCCTGCGCATCGGGGTGAAACAGGCCACCACCATCGAGCGGTTCGCCCGGGAGCTTTTCCCCCCGGACCGGATCAAGACCTTCCCCACCCACGAGGAGGCGGTGGCGGCGCTCCTCGTGGGTGCTGTGGAGGCCACGGTGCACGACTCCCCCTTCGTGCGGTTCTGGGAAAAGGCCCACCGCGCGGAAGCCGGAAAGGTCAGGGCGCTGCTCGCCCCTACCACCACGGAGCACTATGGCTTTGCCATCCGCAAGGGGGACGCGGATTTCCTCCAGTGGCTGAACCTCTTCATCGCCCAAGTGCAGAAGGACGGGACCCTGGCATGGCTCACCCACCGGTACCTGGTGGAGATGGCCTGGCAGGGAGGGACGGTGGCCGGGGCGGCCCCCCGGAGCCAGGCCCAATGGCTCTATCAGCGTCACATGTTTCAGAAACAGGAACAGCTCGAACGCCGCCGCCGGGAGGATCAGAAGGCCGCCGGCGCGCCATACTGATCGGTGGACCCTCCCCGGTGCGCCAGAGAGGGTTTCGACCGGCAACGCAACTCAAACCCAACCGGAGGAAGCCATGAAACCTGTTCTGTCCGTCCTTGCCGCCTTTTTGATGGTCATGGGTGCGGCGGCCCAGCCGCTGGCCCAGGACACGATCCTGGACACCGTCGCCAAAGGGTGCGCCCAGGAGCTCGCCACCTACTGCAAGGACGTCACCCCCGGCGAGGGGCGCGTGCTGGCCTGCCTCTTTGCCCACCAGGACAAGCTCGGGGGGCCCTGCGAGTACGCCCTGTACGACGCGGCGGTGCGCCTCGAGCGGGCGGTGAACGCCCTGAGCTTCGTGGCCGGCGAGTGCCAGGCCGACCTGGAGACCCACTGCCGTGGCATCAAGGCCGGGGAGGGGCGTCTGCTGGAGTGCCTTCAGCAGCACGACGCTCAGGTGAGCCAGCGGTGCAAGGAGGCGCGGAAGCAGGTAGGGCTGGAATAGAACGACAGCGGGGCAGGCAAGTCCGGGGCGCCGCAAAGATGGTGCGCCGGCCGGCCGGTGCACCGGGGGAGACGAGGGACCCGATGGACGCTTCGCGATACGACGAGACCGCCGTGTTGAAGGACGGCACGCCGGTGTGGGTACGCGCCGTGCGCGCCGACGACAAGCCGCGGCTGGCCGAGGCCTTCCGCCACTTGGAGGCCACATCGATCTACACCCGCTTCTTCCACCACAAGAAGGGGTTGAGCGACACGGACCTCAAGTGGGCCACCGAAGTGGATTTCGCGCGGGACGCCGCCCTGGTGGTCACCATCGGGACGCCGGCGGAGGAGGTCATCATCGGCGGGGGGCGCTACGCGGCCCTGGACGATGCCGTCCCGCCACGCTCCGCCGAAGTGGCTTTCCTGGTGGAGGAGGACTACCACCGGAAGGGCATGGCCGGCCTCCTGCTGCGCCATCTCACCACGATCGCCCGGGCCCGGGGATTGGAGCGGTTCGAGGCCGAGATGTTGCCTGAAAACAAGGGCATGCTCAATGTCTTCGCCCGCAGCGGGCTGGCCATGGAGAAGCGGCATGCCGGCGACAGCGTGCACGTGATCTTGTCGCTCGCGGCGGGCGCAGCCTGAAGCGCCCCGGGATGGGGAACCCCCGGCGCCCTGCGCTGCGGGGCATGCGCGGCGGCGGCCTGCGAGGGCCGACCGCCGGGGGTGCGCCTGGGGATAAACACGTAGCGGGTCGCAAGGACAGGCGCGGCCCGATGGGAAAAGCGAGAGCGATCCCGCCTGCGGCGGCACATTGCGGCCCGAGACGCAGTTTATCCGCAGGCGGCCAAAGAGGTACCATGCTGTTGTTCTTCACATGCGTCGGTTTGCTGGTGCTGGGCTACGTGGTTTATGGCACCCTCGTGGAGCGGCTTTTCGGCGCGGATCCCACGCGCCGGACGCCCGCCGAAACCCAGGCCGACGGGGTGGACTTCGTCCAAATGCCGCCTTGGAAGATCTTTCTGATCCAGCTCCTCAACATCGCCGGGCTGGGGCCCATCTACGGTGCCATCCTGGGAGCCCTTTACGGCCCCGTCGCCCTGGTGTGGATCGTGTTCGGGTGCATTCTCATCGGCGCCGTCCACGATCACTTTTCCGGCATGCTCTCGGTACGTTTCGAGGGCCGCAGCATCCCGGACCTGGTGAACTGGCTGGGCAACCTCTTGCACAACCTGGAGCAGTCCGGTTATCTGAAGGGGCTCCGGGAAAAGAGGTTTTCCAGCCCCTCCTGGCTGTCCCGGATGGAGTGAGGCCATGCAACCGCGCCCGCTGAAGATCTTCATTCAGCATGATCTGCTGCTCCGGCTGGCGGCCGCGACGCTGGCCATCGCCGCTGCCGCCGGGGCGGCGACGTATGGTGTCCAGCAGACCCGCATGGCCCGGCAGGCGGCCGATCTAGGCCGGCAGGGGATCGTGCACCTGGGCCGTCAGGTGGCGGAGCTCCTCGCCGCCCGTTCCATGCCGCCCCGGGAGGCGCTTCTCCGGGTCCTGGAGACGAGCGCGGCATCCCCCGCGGCCTACCGCGCCGGGGAATTCGTCTGGGTGCAGTTCTACGACCGGACCGGGAACGTGGCGGCCGAACGGGCCGCCGCGGACATCCAGGGCCTCGACCTCCAGAGCCTGGCCGCAACGTGGGTCATGCCGTTTCCCGGGCCGGGACGGAGCGACGTCCAGGCACGGAGTGTGGGGGGGCGCCGGCTCCTGCTCAGCGCCGTGCCCATCGTCGACCGGCAGGGGACGGTCAAGGGCTACGCCCGGGGGATCTTCGCGGTCTCGGCGGAGACGACGGCCGAGGCACGCCGCGCGGTGCTCGCGAGCGTCCTGCTGGTGGTGGGCATCGTGACGGGGGTCACGGCGATCCTCTACCCCGTGATCCTGCGCTTGGCGCGGCGCCTGGCCGACTACTCCACGGGCCTGCTGGCGGCCAACCTGGAGACCCTCGCCGTGCTGGGCAGCGCCGTGGCCAAACGCGACGCCGACACCGACGCCCACAACTACCGGGTGTCGCTGTATGCCCTGCGGCTGGGGGAGACGGTGGGCCTGAACGACGCCGAACTGCGGGGCCTGATCAAGGGCGCCTTTGTCCACGACGTGGGCAAGATCGGGATCCCCGATGCCGTGCTGCTCAAACCCGGCGGGCTGGACGCGGAGGAGTACGGGGTCATGCAGAGCCACGTCCACCAGGGGGTCGACATCGTGAGCCGGGCCGCCTGGCTGCGGGACGGTCTTCCGGTGGTGGCCAGCCACCACGAAAAGTTCGACGGCGGCGGGTATCCTCAGGGACTGCGGGGGCTTGCGATCCCCGTCGCGGCCCGCATCTTCGCCATCGTGGACGTCTTCGACGCCCTCACCTCGGAGCGGCCCTACAAGAAGCCCCTGGGCCTGGATGAAGCCCTGAAGATCCTGGAGGAAGGCCGGGGAAGCCACTTCGACCCGGACCTGCTCGACGCCTTCGCGGGCATCGCCGCGGGCCTGTACCGGCAGCTGGCGGGGCGTGAAGGGCGCGAGCTGGGACCCGTGCTGGTGGCCGCCGCGGAGCGCTATTTCGTTGCCGGGATGGAGGCGCTGCGTTACGGCGCGGAGGGATCGGCGGGTTGAAGCTCGGCCCGGCCGAGGGCCTCGACCCCGGATGGCCGGGTGCCGGGATCGTTCCTGTGCGGGCCCGGGGAATTCGAATGCCACCAATGACCATGTGCCACGACCAAAGGGGGAGCTTGTGAAAAGGAAACTGACACTCGTGATGATGTTCCTGGCGGCGTCCGCGGGTTTGGCCGGATGCCGGGAGAGCCAGCAGGCCGCGGCCCCTCCGCCGCCGCCGGATGTGGCCGTGGCCGAGGTGGTGCAGCAGGACGTGCCGGTCCACCGGGAGTGGGTGGCCTCCATGGACGGGATGGTGAACGCCACCATCCTGGCCCAGGTGCAGGGCTACCTGGTCCGCCAAAACTACCGGGAGGGCGAATTCGTCCGCCAGGGGACGCTGCTGTTCGAAATCGACCCCCGGTCCTTCCAGACGGCCCTGGACGAGGCCCAGGCGGCCCTGGCCCGGCAGCAGGCCGTGCTCCAGAACGCCCAGGCCCTGCTGGCCCGGATACTGCCCCTGGCGGCGGCCAAAGCCGTCAGCCAGAAGGACAAGGACGACGCCCTGTCCCGGGTCCAGACGGGGGAGGCCCAGGTGCTGCAAGCCCAGGCCGCGGTACGCAAGGCCGAGCTGGACGTGAGCTTCACCCGCATCACGTCCCCCATCGACGGGATCGCCGGGGCGGCCAAGGCCCAGATCGGCGACCTCGTGGGCACCCCCCAGGCCCAAGTGCTCACCACCGTCTCCACCGTGGACCCCATTAAGGTCTACGTGCCCATCAGCGAGCGGGAGTACCTCCAGTTTGTGGAAAGGCGGAACAAGGACCAGGGCGCGACCGGTTCGTCCTCCTCCATGGAGCTGATCCTGGCCGACGGCAGCACCTGGGGGCACAAGGGAACCTTCTCCTTCGCCGACCGCCAGGTGGACCCCCAGACGGGGACCATCCGGGCGACCATCACGTTCCCCAACCCCGACAACATCCTGCGCCCCGGGCAATACGCCAAGGTGCGCGCCCTCCTGGGGGTGGAGGCCAACGCCATCCTGGTGCCCCAGCGGGCGGTGGGTGAGCTCCAGGGGAACTACCAGGTGGCCGTGGTGGGGGCCGACAACACCGTGAGCATCAAGGGCGTGCAGGTGGGCGAGCGTGTCGGGAAGCTGTGGGTGATCCGGCAGGGGCTTGCACCCGGGGACCGGGTGGTGGCCGAGGGGACCCAGAAGGTGGGCAACGGGGCCAAGGTGAACCCCGTGCCCTTCGCTTCCGAGCCGGCCCCGGTGGTGCCCAAGTCGTCCTCCTGAGGTGCCGTGTTCCTCAACCCGCGTCTTTCCGTCCGAAAGGGTGATTTATGGCCAGGTTCTTCGTCAACCGTCCGATCGTCGCGATCGTGATTTCCATCATCTTCGTCATCGTGGGCCTCGTGGCGATCCTGGGGCTGCCCATCGCCCAGTACCCGGAGATCGTCCCCCCGGAGATCGTCATCAACACCACCTATGTCGGCGCCGACGCCCAGACCGTGGAGCAGTCCGTGGCCACCCCCATCGAGCAGGAGATGAGCGGGGTGGACAACATGAACTACATGTACTCCCTGAATGCCAACAACGGGGAGTTGAAGCTCTACGTGAACTTCGACGTCAAGACCGACCCCAACATCGACCAGGTCCTGGCCCAGATGCGCAAGTCCCAGGCGGATTCCAAGCTGCCCTCCGAGGTGCGCGACTACGGGGTCACGGTCAAAAAGTCCACCTCCTCGCCCCTCATGCTGGTGGCGCTGTCCTCACCGGGCGGAACCTACGACGCGACCTTTCTGGCCAACTACGCCTACATCAACCTGAACGACCAGCTGACCCGCGTGCCGGGGATCGCCAGCGTCACGGTCTTCGGGGCCGGGCAGTACGCCATGCGCCTGTGGGTCAAGCCGGACCAGCTCGCCAAGCTGAACATCACGGTGCCGGAGATCGTGGACGCCATTAAACAGCAGAACACGGTGAACCCGGCCGGCCAGGTGGGAGCCGAGCCCGTGCCGCCGGGTCAGGAGTACACCTACGCCATCCGCGCCCAGGGCCGGCTGGAAGACCCTGCCGAGTTCGCGCGCATCGTGCTGCGGGCCAACCCGGACGGGTCTCTGGTGCGGCTTGCGGATGTGGCGCGTATCGAGCTCGGGTCCCAGACGTATGCCATGTCCGGCCGGCTGAACGGCAAGGCCTCCGCCGTGCTGGCCCTCTACCAGCTTCCCGGCTCGAATGCCATTGCGGCGGTGGACGGGGTGACACGGCTCATGGAGGAGGTGAAGAAGAACTTTCCCACGGACCTGGAGTACAGCATCCCCCTGGACACCACCCAATCGGTGCGTGAGGGCATCAAGGAGATCCTGCACACCCTGGTGGAGGCCCTGGTGCTGGTGATCATCGTGGTGTTCATCTTCCTCCAGGGGTGGCGGGCCACCCTGATCCCGGCCCTGGCGGTGCCGGTCTCCCTCATCGGCACCTTCGCCATGTTCCCCCTGCTGGGCTTCTCCATCAACACCATCGCCCTGATGGGGCTGGTGCTGGCCATCGGGCTCGTGGTGGACGACGCCATCGTGGTGGTGGAG
>DJGG01000132.1:227537-229553 GCA_002432195.1 Desulfobacteraceae bacterium UBA5852 | reverse complement strand
TCGGGGCCGGTGGTGGCCATCGCCCTGGTGCTCTCCGCGGTCTTTCTGCCCACGGTCTTCATCCCGGGCATCACGGGCAAGCTCTACCAGCAGTTCGCGGTCACCATCGCCATTTCGGTGATCATCTCGGCCTTCAACGCCCTGACCCTGAGCCCGGCGCTGTCGTCCCTGATCCTGAAGCCCAAGAAAAAAACCGGCGGTCCTTTAGGGGCTTTCTACCGCGGATTCAACAATGTCTTCGGCAAGGCCACCAGCGGCTACGTCAAGCTCTGCGGCTGGTTCATCCGCAAGCTGGCCATCAGCCTGCTGCTCCTCGTGCTGATGACCGTGGGCACCGGCATGATCGGCAGGATGGTGCCCGGCGGGTTTCTGCCGGAGGAGGACCAGGGGTATCTCTACGCCGGGGTGCAGCTCCCCAATGCGGCCTCCCTGCAGCGCACCGACCTCGTCACGCGAGACCTGGAGAAAATCATCATGGAGACCCCCGGGGTGCAGTACTGCACCACGGTGGTGGGCTACAGCCTGCTCTCCGGGGTGACCAACACCTACAGCGGCTTTTTCTTCATCACCCTCAAACCCTGGCACGAGCGTAAAAGCCCTGAGGATCAATATCCGGCCATCATGGCGAGCCTCAACCGGCGCATGGGGGCCATTCCCCAAGGCATCGCCTTCGCCTTCTCGCCCCCGGCCATCCCCGGCATCGGCACCTCGGGCGGGGTGACCTTCGTCCTGGAGGACCGCGCCGGCAAGGACATCGCCTTCCTCTGGGAGAACACCCAGAAGTTCATGGCGGCCGCCAAAGCGCGGCCCGAAATCGCCCGGGTGACCACCACCTTCCTGCCCACGGTGCCCCAGATCTTCGTGGACGTGGACCGCGACAAGGTCCTCAAGCAGGGGGTCGACCTGAACCAGGTCTACCGGACGCTCCAGGCCTTCATGGGGGGGTACTTCGTCAACTACTTCAACCGCTTCGGCCGCCAGTGGCAGGTCTACGTGCAGGCCGAGGGGGAATACCGCACCCAGGCGGAGCAGCTGGGGCAGTTCTACGTGCGCAACAGCGCCGGGGAGACGGTGCCGCTTTCGGCGGTGACCAATCTCGAGCAGCGCTCGGGGCCCGAATTCACCATGCGCTACAACCTCTACCGGTCGGCCCAGGTCAACATCGTCCCCGCCCCCGGGTTCAGCTCCGCCCAGGCCATGACGGCCTTGGAGGAGGTCTTCGCGCAGAGCATGCCGCGGGAGATGGGCTACGACTACCTGGGCATGAGCTTCCAGGAGAAAAAGGCCTTGGAAGGCGTACCCGTTTCGGTGATCTTCGGGCTGTCCATGCTCTTCGTCTTCCTGATCCTGGCGGCCCAGTACGAGAGCTGGTCGCTGCCCTTCGGCGTGCTCCTGGGCACACCCATCGCGGTTTTCGGCGCCTTCGCCGGGATTGCCATGCGCCAGATGGAGTTCAACCTCTACGCCCAGATCGGCCTCATCATGCTCATCGGGCTGGCGGCCAAGAACGCCATTCTCATCGTGGAGTTCGCCAAGGTGGAGTTCGAAAAGGGCAAGCCCCTCGCGGACGCCGCCCTGGAAGGGGCCCGGCTGCGGCTGCGGCCGATCCTGATGACGAGCTTCGCCTTTATCCTGGGGTGCGTGCCCCTGGCCATCGCCTCCGGCTCCGGCGCCGTCGCCCGCCAGGTGATGGGCACCGGGGTCATCGGCGGCATGCTGGCCGCTAGCTTCATCGCGATCTTCCTGATACCCATGACCTTTTACATCGTGGAGCGCCTCGCCCACCGGGGCCCATCGCCCGTCGCGCCCCCCGCGACGGGCTCCGTTGCGGCTCACCTGGAGCCCCAGAAGGGAACCGACCATGTTTAGACGCATCCTGATCTGCGCCTGCGGTCTATTGCTCACCGGCTGCATGACCGTCGGCCCGGACTACCAGCGCCCGAGCGTCGATACGCCGGCGGCCTTTCGGTACGAGGAGCAGGAAGTCCGGGACCTCGTGAACACCGCCTGGTGGGA
>DJGG01000132.1:221531-227493 GCA_002432195.1 Desulfobacteraceae bacterium UBA5852 | reverse complement strand
CCGCCTGGTGGGAGCAGTTCGACGACCCTGTCCTGAACGGGCTCGTGGACACCGCCTTGCGGGAGAACAAGGACCTGCTCATCGCCACCTACCGCATCGAGGAGTTTTTCGGGCGCTATTTCACGCGGCGCGGCGATCAATTCCCGTTGATCGGCGGCAGCGGCGATGCTTTCCGCCAGCAGCTGAGCGAGGAGCGCTTCGGGGCCGTCCCCGACGCGGACAAGCGCTACACCCAATACGAGGCCTTTCTCAACGGCGCCTGGGAGATCGATTTCTGGGGCAAGTACCGCCGGGCCACGGAAGCCGCCCGGGCCGAGCTCCTCGGTACCGAGGAAGCACGGCGGACCGTGGTCCTGACCCTGGTCAGCGCCGTGGCGGCCGCCTACGTGGACCTCCGGGCGCTGGACAGGCAGCTGCAGGTGACCATGGAGACCGCGGACAGCCGGCGGAGCACCCTGGGACTTTTCCAGGAGCGCTTCCAGGGCGGGGTCATCTCCGAGGTGGACCTGAGCCAGTCGGAGTCGGAGTACGAGGACGCCCTGGCCCGTATCCCGGACCTGGAACGCGCCATCGGCCAAACCGAAAACGCCTTGAGCGTCCTGCTGGGTCGCAATCCGGGGCCCATCCCCCGCGGCAAACCCATCGAGGACCTGGTCCTGCCGGAGGTTCCCGCCGGGGTGCCCTCCGACATCCTGGTGCGGCGGCCGGACATCCGCCAGGCCGAACAGGGTCTGATCGCCGCCAACGCCCGCATCGGCGCTGCCAAGGCGCTCTACTTTCCGACGATCTCGCTCACGGGAGCCTTGGGGACGGTGAGCACCGATTTGTCGGATCTGTTCACCGGCGCCTCCAAGACCTGGAACTACGGGGTGCCGGTCAGCGTGCCCCTCTTCACCGCGGGGCGCATCGGCGGCGAGGTGAAGGCCACCGAGGCCGCACGCGAGCAGGCGCTTTTCAGCTACCGGCAGGTCATCCAGAACGCCTTCCGCGAGGTGGACGACGCGCTTCTGGACCGCCGCAAGTCGGCCCAGCGTCTGGAGGCCTTGAGCCGGCAGCTCAAGGCCCTGCGGAACTATGCCCGTCTGGCCCGCATGCGTTACGACGAAGGGGTGACCAGCTACCTGGAGGTGCTGGACGCCGAGCGCAGCCTCTTCACCGTCGAGCTCTCCCAGGTGTCGGCCCGGAACGCGCTTTGCCGTTCCCTGATTGACATCTACCGATCCATGGGCGGAGGCTGGGTCGAGAGCAGCGAAGGTCGGCTGGCGGTCCAACCGGTGCAGGCGGCGGGCTTCATCCCCTGAAGGGCCCTTATCTGGCGACGGTCATCGGGACGCCGGGGGAATTCAGGCCCGAGCTGCCCCGCATGCCGGACGTGGAGACCCTGACGCTCGAGGTCTTCCCCGATCGCCGGGCACCCGACGTTTTCTGGTGCCAGAAGGCCTGGTACGCCGTTGCGCCGAGATGGTTGCGTCCCATCGCAAAAACCGGTACACAAGTATTACCGTGACAGCCGGTAGCTATAGCGCGGCGGACCCGCAGCGGATGCAATTCGGATCCGGATTGCCGGTTGGGGACTTTTCGAATACCGGGCGGAGAGTGGACGAACGTTTCTCGGCCATGTGCGCAAAGGCCCCGGGAGCGGGCAAGGGGGCGTGATGGCGATCTTCCTTCGGAGTTGCCGGGCGGATGAGGCCCCGTGCAGGGGCGGCGGGAACCGGCGCAACCGATCGTGCGATGCGAATCGTATGCGGAGAATGCTGGGATAGGCTTCCCGGTCCGGCCGGCGATATCCTCCGCCCAGGGACCAAAGCCGACTTCGGTCGCGGAGCGGGATTTCCCCTTCGCGGAGTGACATGTCGATGGGGGGCGGGAAATCCGGGGAAATTCTCCCCATCCCGTCATGGCGGGCGGCGCAGCATCCGTATGCCGGGGGCAAGGCACGCCATCCCTGTCGTGGGGCGTGGAAACCGAAGGGCCGTAACCCACCCGGGTTACGGCCCTTCGGTTTGAGAGCGTCTTGAAAAACGGCTCCTGACAGCCTGTGGATAAACNNGCGCCCCTCGCGAAAATGCTCACCACCATTTTGAGAGGTCGCGCCACTTTTCCCATCGGGCCGCACCCGGTCATTCAGCCTTGTGATCGTTTGTCAACTCCCGGTTGACGGGGAAGGGGCTGCGGCCCGGGGGAATCCTCCAGAGGCGTTCAGCGGCCCTCCAGAATCCGCTCCACCTCCGCGCAGCGGACCGCCGCGCGCTCCACCAGGACCTGGGCCTCGGCCCGTCGACGCGCCTTGAATTCCGCGTCCTCGATGTCCTGGAGGTTGATCAGCACGTTGCGGTAGGCGCCCCAGATGCCGGCCGCCAGGGCCCGGGCCCCCACCTCCACGTCCGAACGGGAGGCGGGGTTGCCGTAACGGGCCACCTCGCAGAGGGGCTCCCAGGCGCCGTCGCCCAGGCGCATGGTGGTCAGGGGCACCTCTACGGCGGTCTGCAATCCATGCTGCATCCTCTCCCGGCGGGCCGCCCGCTCGGCCTCGCTGTCCTGGGGCATGCGCACCCCTTCCAGGTATTCGTTGAAGGCCGAGGTGTCGGCGTCGATCATGGGAATCAGGCGCTGCATGGCCTGGTGCAGGGCGGGAATGGCCGCGCGCATGCGGGCGTCCACGCTTTCGAATTTGCGCACGCCGTAGGTCAGCTTGGCCACCATGGCCCCCAGGGCCGCCCCCATGGCGGCCATGACCGCGGAAGCCGAGCCGCCGCCGGGAGCCGAGGTGCGGGCGCCGACGGCTTCGATGAAGGCCCGCACGCTGGCGCCCGCCAGGGGCTCCCGAGGCTTCTGGGCCACGCGGTACTCGATGATCTTCTCCCGGGGGTTGAAGGGGGCCACGGAATTCAGGCCCAGGCGGTCGATCACCAGGCGGATCTTCTGGTCCTCCTCGTAGATGAAGAGGTTGTCCCTGGTGATGTAGTAATCGGCGGCCAGCAGCATGGCCTCCAGGGGGATCAGCCCCACGATCTCCGAACCGGCCACCCCCACCTGCAGCCGCTCCGCGGCCGCTTTGACCTCCTCGAAGAGCACGTGGGGCGGCGTCACGTGGTAATCGGTCAGGTTCACGGTCACCTGGGCCAGGTTGTACTCGTCCACGTACCAGCCCATGCCCTTGACCTCCTTGAGCCGTCCGGGCTCCGCGGGCCCGCGTCCGGCCTCCCGCAGGTCCAGCGCGATGCGGTGGGCCTGGTTGGCGGTGCCCAGGACATTGACGTTCAAGGCGATGAGGAACCGGCGGGCTCCGGCGACCGTGGCCCCCCATTCGGGAACGAAGCGGGCCGGACCGAAATCCGGTCGCCACTCCGGCCGTTTGAGCTTTTCTTCCAACCCTTCGTACTCCCCCTCCCGGATCTGGGGCAGGTGCTTGCGATGGGCCTGCCCGGCAGCTTCCTCGTACAGGAAGATGGGCACCTGCAGCTCCTCGGCGGCGCGGCGCGCAAATTCCCTGGCCGCCGCGACGCACTCTTCCATGCTGACATTGGAGACGGGTACGAAGGGGCAGACATCCAAGGCCCCCATGCGGGGATGCTCACCGTGGTGGTGGCGCATGTCGATGCGGCCGCGGGCGATCCGGGCGGCGTTCAGGGCTCCCTCGACCACGCTTACCGGCGACCCCACGAAGGTGTATACCGTGCGGTGGGTGGACTGGCCGGGATCCACATCCAGCAGCGTGCATCCGGGGGTACTGCGGATGGCTTCGGCAATGGCCTCGATGACCTGCCGGTCGCGGCCCTCGGAGAAATTCGGTACGCATTCGACGATTTTTTGCATGTTGCGCTCCTTGCCCCGTTGGGGTTTGAAGGTGCCCGGAAGCATGGGAATTCCGGGGACGGGTGGGCGAGGCCATGGCCCGCCACCGGTCGTCGTAGGGTCAGGGTTCGCGTGTCGATGGGGGGAATCGACCGGGCGGTGAGCGGCGCGCGGGTAAGGGGGCGAGGCAGCCTGCCGCGCGGGGCGCATCCACGCGCCATCCGAAGCGGCCCATCGAAGGCAGGGATTTCTTACACCTTGGCCGGATGGCGGTCAACCCTGTGTCTGACCGCCGGCGGCCTCCTGCCACCGGTCCCCGCGGCCCCGGGGCGACGCCGCTCCTGGAACGCGGGGCAGCCGGTCATCATGGCGTGCTTGCGGCTGAAGGGATACTGGCGACAGACGGCCGGCTTGAGAGCGTGGATGCGGCAGGCCCACCGGGAACCCGATGGTGCCTTGTGCAGGAAGGGGCATTGCGCGGCGGGACGGGCGGTGCCGGGGATGGTCCACAGCCGGTAAGCGGGATGCCCATCGACGCCCGGGAAAACCCCGACCCATTCCAGGATATCGCTGCGCTGCGCCTCCCGCCAGCGGGCCATGTCCTCCGGGGTCGCTTCGTGGCGATACTCGAGCGTCCGGCAGCAGCGGCCGCATTGACGGCAGGCAAAACCCTCCATGCCGGTTTCCAGCCATACGCCCTCGCCGCCGGTGTCCGGGTCCGCGTGCGGAACGGCGCGGGTCTGGAAGACTCGGGAGCAGATGGCCGCCCAGCGTTCCGGGTTCAGGCGGGCTTCCCCAAGGGCCCGGCACACGGTCTCCACCAACTCCGGGCCCGGCAGCCAGCGGAGGTGGCGCTGGGCGGCCGACCCCACCCAGGCGCCGTTTTTCAACCCATCCGCCTTGGCCACCCGATCCTCGGCGATGAGGGGCAGGATTTGGGCGCACAGGAAAACCTGGGGGTGGTAATGGCGCAAATCGATGCAGATGGCTTTCCGGACCTGGGCAAGAGAAAGAAAAAGACGGTCGCGTCGGTCCATGGGGGGCTCCTTGGGGCCAGGCCGGCGGTGCGCGGGAGGGGCCTACGACGCTGCCGGGTGGCAAGGCTGCGCATCTCCAGGTCCGCCCGGGGTCCCGCGGCCTCGGGTTCACCCGGCCGTGGGCCGGCGGCGGGACCGGATGGTCGCGCCGGAAGTTTTCCGTGTGTCCTGGCGGCAGGCGATCCCGGCGCGCAGCAGGCGGCGCGCGAAAAACCAGTTGATGGGCCGGATCAGCAGGAAGTAGAGCCGGCCCGTCCAGTGCTTGAAATGCACGATGGTGACGAAGTGGAAGCGGGAGCGGTCGGCCCCCAGGGGTTCCCGCACCACGCCCAAATACGCCGTGAGATGGCGCTCATGGGGGCAGCAGCCGATCCAGTAGGCCTCCGGTTTGGTCAGGGACACGGAGAAGAACCAGATGTTGCCGCAGGCCAGCATGGGGACTTCGGACGGCAGCCACTCCTCCATGGGGGGCAGGGGCGGCTGCCGGATGCCGATGAGTCTGACGAACAGGCCCCGCAACCGGTAGAGGCGCCGGATGAGGACCGGGCGGTAGGCGAACATGGCGCCCAGGAACTCCTCCAGGCGCACCTCGGCATCCGCACTGGTCACGCCCACATAGTCGGCCCCCTGGAGCAGCACCTGCAAATCGGCGTGGCCCTGGATAAACCCCATGGCGGCGTCTCCCGCGGCCGGGCGTCCGCCCGGCGCCTTAACATCTCTGCGAACGGGGCCGTACCACGATTTCGTTGACGTCCACGTCGGCGGGCTGCTCCCCCTCCTCCCCCCGCACCTTGGGCATGCGGGACAGGGGCATGATGCCGGCGTCGTTGAAAGGCACGTCCACACGGCCGAGGGTCGCCAGGGGAATTCAGATCTCCCCCAGGTTGTGCTCGGCGAACTGCCAGTTTACCAGGCGATCCAGCCAGGTCGCCACATACGCGGCGCGGCGGTTTTGGTAGTCCGGATAATAAGCATGCTCCCAGACATCGCACACGAGCAGGGGGATGCGATCGTGGACCAGGGGGGAGCCGGCGTTGCCCAGGGCCAGGAGCTCGAGCTTTCCGTTGCCCAGCACCAACCATACCCACCCGCTGCCGAAGCGCTCGGTGGCGGCCGCCAGGAAGGCC
>DJGG01000132.1:108787-221526 GCA_002432195.1 Desulfobacteraceae bacterium UBA5852 | reverse complement strand
CGCGGAAGCGTTCGTAGGAATCGAAGGAGGCGCCGAGCAGATCCAGCAGGGCACCCGAGGGTCTTCCGCCCCCCTTGGGCCGCATGCTGTTCCAGTAGAAGGTGTGGTTGTAGACCTGGGAGGTGTGGTTGTACAGCGGATCCTGGTCGCAGGCGCCTTTGGCGTGGGACTTGCGGATGATCTGCTCCAGGGAGAGGTCGGCGTAACGCGTGCCGGTGATCAGCTGGTTGGCCTGGTCCACATACCCCCGGTGGTGCTTGCCGTAATGCAGGGCCAGAGCCTTCTCGGACAAGTGGGGTTCCAGGGCATCCAGGGGATAGGGCAGGGGCGGAAGCTTGAGAGGGCCATCGGTCCCCGGGCGGCTTCGGGAACAGCCCACACCGGCCAGGTGAAGCAGCGCCAGGGCACCGGCACTGGCGGAAAGCCTCAGGAATTCTCTTCGCTGCATGGTCCCCTCCTTTTACGGGTCGCGGGTCGTCGTCTCCGCCGGGAGTTCGGGGCGCACCTTGAAGACGGTTTCTCGGCGGATGGCGACGGTGCCGGGTTTGGCCCCCCGGGGCTTGGTGACATTGCGGGCCGGCGTGCCGCTGACGGCGGTCACGCCACCGCTGCGGGCCTTGCTGTGCCAGGCCGCAATGGCCGCCGCCTGTTTGAGGATCGCCCGCGGCGGCTCCAAGCCGGCGTCATGGTGCAGGATGACATGGCTGCCGGGCATGCCGCGGACATGGAACCACCAGTCATGGGGCCGCGCGACCTGGAGTGACAGGCGGTCGTTGTCGGCGTCCGTTTTGCCGGCCAGCACGATCCAGCCGCCCGCCAAGCGGTAGGCGTGGGCGTCGGGTGGGGCGGGCCGGTGGCTTTCCGCAGGGGGCGTCATAGTGGTCGGTACGCTGGATCTGCCGCCGGGCCGGGAAGGCCTGCCCGGCAAGCGCAGGCCTGGGGGCGGCGGTGGTCGAATCGGCACGCATGGGGCGCAAGGCGCCTGTTCGCTTTGGGCTTCAGCCTATTACGCCGAGCGGGCGCTTGGCAACCGAAATCCGGGGGGCTGTAGGGGGTGCCGCCCGCTGGGGCGTCGCCGGTGGCGGGCAGGTCACTGGGCGTGCCAGGCGCCAAAGCACACGCCGGTGGCGAAGGCCGTCCGGCCGTCCACGAGCACTTCCTCGCACCATACCACCCGGGCGCCATACGCATCGGCGGGGTGCTCCCGGGCGAGGGTGTCGAGATAGGCATTGGCATCGATGACGATTTCGGTGCCGGGTGTCAGGAAACAATCCGACTCGAACTGCAGGCCGTTGCGGCTGCAATCCCGTATGACCGCCTGGTGGCGTTGATCGCTTCCCTGACTCCGGAAATGCATGGGGATGGCGTGGTAGCGACGCAAGAGGCGGCGACGGACCTTGGGTTTCATGGGGATCCCCTTTCGGCCGGGTCGGATTCGGTCATTCGGAGCCCGCCGCCAGGAGATGCGCGGGGGTCCCGGAGCGCCGACGGCACGCCACACCACCGGGAAACGTGACGTCAGAGGGGAGGGGGCACGCCCGGGGAAGGCGGCGTGCGCAGGTGTGCTGTGGACGTCGAAGACATCACAGGCGACCTAAAATAGGTATGCGGATGGCGGCATGTCAACCGCCATGGGCATGGGCGATCCGGCATGTCAGGGATTCCCGCGGCCCCCGGGGGAGGGGTCTCAACGCGGCGCGGTTTCCGCCTCCGCGGTCTGCCCGGGAAGCACGGCGCCCGATTTCAGGTTCTCGATGTGCTGGGCCTTGAGGCACTCCAGGGTGTGGCCCAGGCTGTAGGCCAGGTAGTACTTCTTGACGTTGGAGACATACCGGACGGTCTCCTCGCCGATCAATTTCCAGGCCGCCACCTCGGTATTGTAGAACCACTGATCGGGGTCATACCCCATCTGCGCCGCGAGGGCCCGGCAGCGGTCGACTTTGGCCGGTCCGGCATTGTAAGCCGCCAATGCGAAGCGCACCCGGTCCTCGGGACGTATGGCCGGCTCGGAGTAATACGCGTCCCGCAGGAACGCCAGGTACTTGGTGCCGGCATGGATGTTGTTTTCCACGTTCCAGACAGCCGGGATGGCGATGTTGGGATCTTCGGCCGTGGTGGGTATCACCTGCATCAACCCCACAGCGCCCATTGGGGAGACCCGGGCATGGATCATCTTGGACTCCTGGAACGCCAGGGCCGCCAGCAGCATCCAGTCGAACCCGTAAGTTGCGCCGTACTTGCGGAACAGGGGTACGTACTGGGAGAACTTGGCCCGGTCCGTGGGGGCCAGGGGGTTGCGGATCAAGCGCAGGTTGCGGAAATACTGATCGTAGTAAATATTGCCGAAACGCGATCCGGGGCGCCGGGTCTTGAGAAAATGGTTGAGGCTGTCCTTCAGCAGGGGGCAATTCTTGCGCACGATCCAGGCGATGGGGGTCGGTTCGCTGATATCCACGGGATCGAAAATCTGGATTTGGGGCAGCATTTGGCCCCATAGGGCCGCGATGTGACTCTCCACGATGGTGAGCTCGAAGATGCCGGCGTTGACGAGCTCCAGCACGTCCTCGCTGGTGAGAAAGGCGTTGGTGGTGATGATCTGCAGGGGCGGCAGCTGCATGACCGTCAGGCGCGCATTGATCCGGCGCAGGGTCTTGCTGCGGCCCCAGCCGGGTTGGACATAGACGGTGCGGCCCGCCAGATCGGCAATGTCCGTCACCGGGCGCGAGGAACGGTGAACCGCCAGCACCTCCCGCACATCGGTAAGGTAGGGGGCCGAGAAATCGACCACTTCCTGGCGCTCCGGCGTCATGCGCAGGCCGGCCGCCACGATGTCGCCCAAGCCTTGTTGCAGGCTGGGGATCAGATGCTTTTCCGGCATGGGGATGAACTCCACGACGGTCTGGAGGTCGCCCTGGGGATGGCCTTCGTTGAGGAAACGCTCATAGTCCCTGAGCAGGCTGTGTTCGAAACCGTAGCCGCGGCCGCGGGAGATGAAGTAGGTGGAGAGGGAATAGGTCGTCAACACGCGGACGGTGCGCCGGGCCAGCATTTCCGGCAAATCCCCGGAATGGGGCGCCGACAGGCGGGACAACTGGGGAACCAGGGTGACCAGGGCGTTCTCGTCGAAGTCGTAATCGAGTTTGCAGACCTCCTCGCTGAGGGACACGCGGGGGTCGTGATGGTTTTCCCGGGCCGGGACCCAGACATGGCGCATGTAGTCCGAAAAAGGTTTCAACAAGGGCGCATAGACGTATCCCAGGGCCTTGGATTCATCGGCCACACTGTCGTTTTTGGGGAAAACGGCCAGCCAGTCGTTACCGCGGAAACCGGTCTTGACCCATTGGCCGGGGTTCAGGAGGCCTTGGTATTCGCTGTCCAGGGACCGCGCGGACATGATCGGGGCACGTACGTTGACCGTGCGCAGGCCTCCCCAGGGAATTTCCGCGGCCCATGGTTCGGGACTTCCCGGTGCGAGGAGAATTGTAAGGAGGGCGATCCAGGCAGCCCGGCAGGCCAAGGACCGCCAGGGAGGGGTGGCCAGGAAGCTCCGCCCGTGCGGCCCGTAAAGCCGGCCGGTGTGGTGGGGCCTGAAGGAAACCATGCTTAAACGCTACCCGAAGGACTGGAAAGCGGTCAAGCCGAAAATCGTGAGGGCCCTGGGGCTGATGGCCGGCCGCGGGGTGGCGGTTCGATTCCGGCCAGCAATTGACCTGTATAATATAGTTGATAAAAGTCAGTAGGATAATATCTTATAATTGATCTGATGCACGAAGTATTTCCGTTGAAGCAACCAGGCCATTGACGATCCATGGCCCGAAAGCGGGTCGGGCTTGGTGCGCCGAGCGCACCCCGCGCAGGCCGTGCCGGGCGAGGCCTTGGGCGAACGCGGCGGTCAAGCGGGAATCGACGGGATGGCGAAACACCTGGCCGTCAGGGCCGACCCCGCGCAAGCCCCCGTCGTGGGCGAACCAACGCAGCAGACGCCGACCGATCGCGGCGCGCGGCAGTTCTCCGGGAAGGGCGGGCCGGGGGGCGGCGGGGGAGGGGAGCACACCATCATCGTCCAGGCAGGATTTCATGAAATTGAGGAGACGCGCCAGGCGCAGCAGGGTGGCCGCCTGGAGTCGGGAAGTACGGTGGGCGATGGGCATGGCCGTGGACCGCATGGCTTCCGGTTGGGACGGAAGCAAGCCCTCCCGCCGGCAGAGATCGAAATCCGCGCTCCCCGGGGCGGGGTAGAAAATCGAGAGGCCCGCCAGGACCCGGCG
Organism: Desulfobacteraceae bacterium UBA5852; assembly: GCA_002432195.1. Lineage (GTDB taxonomy): Bacteria > Desulfobacterota > Desulfobacteria > Desulfobacterales > UBA5852 > UBA5852. The sequence goes on along the minus strand of DJGG01000132.1, from coordinate 217,258 downwards.
CCGGGCCAGGGCGAGGAGGTCTTCCACGGATGCGAGCGGCGACTGGTGAGGGCCGGCTGCGATAATGTAGCCCACCGCGTCCAGGCCGCAAGCGGCGGAGGACGTGAGGTCGCGGTCGAAGGCCGGGAGCACGTCCCGGCGGCGGAAACGGTTCAACTGGGAGCGGTCCGTGGTGACCAAGGCCAGGTTGAGCGTGCGGAAGCCCGCGCGACCCATGGACCGGATCAACTCCGGGTCCAGGCTGGGGGGATAGAGCCCGTTCATGGCCCGCAATTCCAGCCCCGCGGACCCCAGGCGGGTGCGGATCCCCTCCAGCAGCTCCAGAAACCAGCCGCGGTTCCAGGCCAGGTTTTCGTCCTCGAAGTCGATGAAGCGGGCGCCGTAATGGTTGACCGCCAGCTCCAATTCGGCCAGCACGGTCTCCACGCGGCGCTGCCGGAAGGGTATCCCGGCGCCGGCCCCCAGGCAGCAGTACGAGCAGCGCAGGGGGCAGCCGCGGCTGCCCACGGTCACGGCGCTGCCGCGGTTCCCACGCCGGTAGAAATCCCAGCGCAGGAGGTCCAGGGCGGGGAGTCCCCCGCCGTCCGGCGGGTCCATGCGGGCGGGTGGCGCCAGGTGACACGCGCCCGTCGGCTCCTTGAAGGCCAGACCCGGTACGTCCGCCAGGGGGGAGCCCTCCCGCAGCGCCCGGGCCAGGGCCGGCAGGGAGGCCTCACCATCGCCCCGCAGCACGAAATCCACATCGGGGTGGCTCAACAGGCGCTCCGGGAAGGCCGTGGCGTGGTGGCCGCCCATCACGATGCGGGCGTCGGGGAGCACGCGGCGCACCGCGGCGGCGGTTTCCAGGGCCGTTTCCTCGTAGGGGGTGAAGAGGGCGGCGATCCCCACCAGGAACGCTCCCGATGCGCGCGCACGCTCGGCGAGGGTGGCGATGCTGCAGCCGAAGTGGCGGTAACGGCTGAAAAGCCCGAAAGGCGAGCGGTCGGGAGGGCCGTNNGGGCCTGGGCGGTTTCAAGGACGGCCGGCACCTCCCGGGGGCGCGACTTGGAGCTGGCCAGGCCGTCCACGAGGTCCACGGTGAATCCTGCGGCGCGCACCGCGGCGGCGACGCAGGCCAGGCCATATGGCTGGGTGCGTTTGGCGGTGAGGTAGAAATCCCGGATGGGAGGCTGGATCAGGAGAATGTCGGTCATGCGGGTGCGGCCGGGATGATGGCGCCGGGGGGCCGCCGCGTGGTCAGCATCGGCATCCGCCCCCGGCCGGGTTCGTGTCCCCGCCGCTGCAACCGCCGCCGCAACCGCACCCCCCCCCGGCGGCTTCGCTGAGGCGGGCCAGAGCGCGCACGACGTCCCGACCATCGGCCGTGGAGACCATCTCGATGGTCACGGACAACCACCAGCGCGCCAGGCAGGCGGGAATCGGCAGGGCGGCGCGCACCTGGGGGGCCAAATGCCCGAAAACGCGCGAGAGGTCATTCCGGTCGACCATGACCTCGATGTGTTCTCCGGGCAGCTTGTGCACCAGTCGGTACTCGAAAGGCGTGATGCCGTCCGTGCCGATGCCGAAGATGAAATCGAAGGGCGCAGGCCCGGGGAAGATGTCGCTCCGCCCTTCGGCCGATCCGGCCGCCAGGGACAGGCGGACCCGGCGCAGGACGTCCACAGCGACCGGAGATGGGTTCATGGCGGCCGACCTTTGCTTTGGGGCACCCCGATCCGGAGGGCGTCAAGCCTGGGGCACGTTCATCCATTCCACCAGGGCCTTGATCCGTTCCCGCTGGGGGAGGCTGAGGTTTTTGAATTCCACCCCGATGCCGTCGTTGGTGATGAAGGTGATACTGCCGTAAACGCGAAAGATGTCCGGGAATTTGGGATGGGAAAACGCCAGGGCCAATTCCTCTCCGATTTTGAACAGCTCGCGGGTGCCGATGAACACGCCCCGGGTGTTGATGGCCTCGATATAATCGGTGAAGAAGCGGTTGCCCGCCGCGAAGTTGACGATGATNNAGGGCCCGTAGTTGTTGGAGCACCTCGTGATGACGACAGGCATCCCGTAGGTCTTGAAATAGGCCATGGCGAGTATGTCCGCCGCCGTCTTGGAGGCTGAATAGGGGCTGTTCGGGGAGAGAGGGGTGTCCTCACGGAATGCCCCCGAGTCACCGAGGGATCCGTAGTCCTCGTCCGTCGATATCTGGACGAATCGCCTCACACCCTTCCTCCGCGCCAGTTCGAGGAGGTTGAAGGTGCCGTTTATGTTCGTCCTGATAAAGGCGTCAGGGTCCATGATGCTCCTGTCGACATGGGATTCCGCCGCGAAGTTGACGATGATGGAACTGGGTTTGCGCGGCGGCGCCTGCCGGTCGGCCGCCGCCGGCGCGCTCCGGATACGGGCGGGCTTCTTATGCCGGTAGAGCAGTTCTTCGGCCAGGCGGAGCATGATCAGCTGCTGCTTCTCCGACATCCCCACGACGAGTTGGATCAGCCGGGAAAGGGTGACGTTGTATTTTCGGCCGTTGCGTTCCGACGACTGCATGGGGCTCCCGTCTCGCGCGTTGCCTGGCGGTCCGCTGCCGGACTGTCCGCCGACTGCCGGTTATGACGATCTGGGTGGGTTTTAACCACATAATATCCTGAATTTCAATACATTTGCGCGGTAGGCGGCCTGGACGCACCCTGGGACATGCGCGCGCGCCCGGGGCAAATCGGCCTTCAGGGACGCCGGTACAGGACTTCCAGGCGCCGTAGGACCAGCGAGCAGGACAGGGTGAGGAGCAGGTAGAGCAGGGCGACGGTGATCCAGATTTCGAAGGTCAGGTAGGTGGCCGCCATCAGATCCAGGCCTTGAAAGGTGAGCTCCTGGACGGAGATCACCGAGACAATGGCCGAGTCCTTGATGGTGGAGATGAACTGGCCGGCCAGGGGCGGCAGGATGCGCCGGACGGCCTGGGGCAGAATGACATGGCGCAGCTGCTGGCGGCGGCTGAAGCCCAAAGCCGCCGAAGCCTCCCATTGACCCGTCTCGATGGATTGGATGCCGGAGCGCACAATTTCGGTGATGTAGGCCCCCTCGAACAGGGAAAGGGTGATCAGGGCCGACAGGAAGGCGGGCAACATGGACGGGGGGGCGGCGATGACCGCGAGGAAAGCCTGGATGCGCGGCGGGGCCTCCTCGGCCAGGTAGGTGATGCCCAGGGCGGGCATGAGCTGGTCGCTGACGAAAAAATAGAAGAGGAAGATCAGCACGAGGGGCGGGGTGTTGCGCACCAGTCCCACGTAGGCGCCCCCCAGCAGACGGTAGAATAGACGCGGGCCGGTGCGGGCCAGGCCCATCACCGTGCCGAAAAGGGTGGCGAGCAGGGTGCCCCAGACGCTGAGCCGGATCGTGGTCAGGAACCCCTCGAGAAGATAGTTGACCACCCAACGCCCCTGGGCGGCGTCGTAGCGCAGCAGGTACTGGGGAATGGCCGGCCAGTTCCAGCGGTAGTCCAGATCCACCGCCACGCGGTGGAAGACATAGCCGGCCGAGGCCCCCACCAGACCCGCCAGGAACCAGTCCAGCGGCGTGAAGCGGATGCGTTTGCCCATGGCGACACTCCTGGCCTGGAAGGTGGGGGCGCCGGCGCCTGCAGCGTCGGGCATGGGACGGCACCGCCCGGTTTGTCACTCGACCAGGTGACGCCAGTCGCGGGTTTCGAACCAGTAGTGCTTCCGTTCCTGGAGATAGCCCTCGGCGCTGACGAACCGGATCCAGTTGTCGAAAAAGTTGAGTGTGTCCGGATCGCCCTTGCGCACCGCGAAGCCGATGGGTTCCTTGGTGAACGTGTCCGGGAAGGGGAGGAAAAGCTTTTCCGGGTGATCGAGGGCCTGGAAGGCCGGCGTGGGGGCCGAGGCAATCGCGGCGTGCGCCCGGCCGTTGAGCACCTCCTGGTAGATCTGGGCTTCGCCGTCGAATTCCCGCAGGGTCGCCCGGGGAAAGTATTTCCTGGCCGCCATCACGGACGTGGCGCCCAGCTTGGCGGTAAGGATCACCTCGGGCCGGTTGAAGTCCTCGAGGTCCTTGAAGCCGGCGGCCATTTCCTTGCCCGCCACGATGGACATGCCGCTGAAATCGTAGGGTTGGGTGAAGTTGACCTTGAGGTTGCGGGACGGCACGATGCCCATGCCGCCGATGATGACGTCGAACTTGCCGGTGAGCAAGGCTGGAATGATTCCCGACCACTTGGTGGGCACGAATTCCACCTTGACGCCCATGTCCGCCGCCAGCCGGGTGGCCACGTCGATTTCAAATCCCACGAGCTTCCCGGTTTTGTCGCGCATGGCCCAGGGCACGAAAGTGTCCATGCCCACCCGCAGAACTCCTCGCTGGAGTACGCGCTCAACGGTGCTTTCCTGGGTGAGCTGCTGGGGCAGGGGGGCGGCGCGCCCCGGGACGGGCGGCGGCACGATCAACGCCGCGAACAGGGTCAGGGTGGCGATCAGGAATGGTCCTCGCATGTTGCGCTCTCCTTGGTGGCGGTTGACGAACGCCGCGGCAGGGCGGCGGGACGGCACGGCCTCAGCGACCCACCCGCAGGTGACGTTCCATCCAGTTGACCGCCAGCGAGAGGCTGAGGGTCAGGGTGAGGTAGATGGCGGCCACGGTAAACCAGACTTCAAAGACCAGGTAGGTGTCGGCCACGATGGACTGGCCCTGCATGCTGAGGTCGTAGACGGCGATGGTGCTGACCAGCGCGGAGTCCTTGACCAGCGCGATGGCCTGGCCGGCCAGCGGGGGCAGGATGCGGCGCAAGGCCTGCGGCAGGACCACGTACCGGTAAGTCTGGGCCGTACCGAGCCCCAGGCTGTAAGCGGCTTCCCACTGGCCCGGGTGGATGGAAACGATCCCCGCGCGGAAGATCTCCGAGGCATAGGCGCCCTCGAAAAGGCTCAAGGCGAGGATCGCGGAGGCGAAGCGTTCCATGCCCAGGACCGGGGCCAGCACGAAGTAGATGAAGAAAAGCTGTACCAGCAGGGGCGTGTTGCGGATGGTTTCCAGGTAGGCGCGGGCGAGAGTGCGGGCCAGAACCGCGCCGGAGAGGCGGAAGAAAGCCGTCAGCAAACCGAACAGGGTGGCCAGCACCAGGCTTGCCCCGGTGATTTGCAGCGTCACCGCCAGGCCGTGCAGCAGAGGGCCTGGCGCGCCGCCTCCCCAAATGAACGGCGGCATGCGGTACCACTGCCAGTGGTAACCCATCTGGGCGCTGCCGCGCGCCAGCAGCCAGACGAGTACCCCGGCCAGTGCGGAGAATTGGAGGGCGTCACGCCAGGCGACGTGGCCCCAGGGCCCAAGGCAGCGGTTGACCAGGGGTCGGTTCATGGGTTCGCGGTGCCCTCCACCGTGCATCAAGGGGTTGTGCCGGTGCCGGCCGGCGGTTCGCGCCTTGTCTTTCGGCCGGATGTTTGTTTATCCGCAGCCGGCTAACGCCGCCCACGGGGCGCGCGGCGCGTCGCGGGGGGCGCCAGCACGGCTTTTTGGGCCGCCTTGCGCTGCGGGTTCTTTTCCACGAAAACCGGCCGGCCGGTTTCCGGATCCTGGCCCGTGGCGTACATGACGGTGGCAGCGGTGGCGGGCGTGGGCGTGAATATCTGGACCTGCTCGGGTATGAGCCTTAACCGGGATTGGGCAAACCGCCTCAGGCGCTGCATGTCTTCCAGGGTACAACCGGGGTGCGCGGCCATGAGGTAATACGTCAGGAATTGGGGCTTGCCGGCCGCCCGGGTGGCGGCCTGGAAGTGCTCCCGGAAAAGTTCCAGCTGCCCGGGTCCGGGTTTGCCCATGCAGGCCAGGACCGAGGCCTGGGTGTGCTCGGGGGCCACCTTCAGCTGGCCGGAGACATGGTGCCGCACCAATTGGTCCAGGTAGTGCCGGCCGGCTTTCCGGTCGGCCAGGAGCAGATCGTAGCGCAGACCCGAAGCCACAAAGGCCCGCCGCACGCCGGGCACCCGGCGGAGCTTTTCCAGCAGGCGGATCTGGGGGGTATGATCCGGCCGCAGGTGGTGGCAAACCTCGGGGTAGAGGCAGCGGCGGTCCCGGCAGGGACCCTGGCGGAGCTTGCGGGCGCATTCGAAGCCGTACATGTTGGCGGTGGGTCCCCCCACATCGGCGATGGTGCCCTTGAAGAGCGGATGGGCCGTCAGGCACCGTGCCTCCTCCAGGATGGACTCCGGGCTGCGGCTGGTCACCGTGCGCCCCTGGTGGAGGGCGATGGCGCAGAAGCTGCACTCACCGTAGCAGCCCCGGTGGGTAGTGATGGCGAAGCGGATCGTGTCCAGGGCCCGAACCTCCCCCAGGGGGCGGTAGAACGGGTGCAGCGCACGTTCGAAATCCAGGCCGTAGACCGCGTCCAGGGCGGCGGTGGCCAGGGGCGGCGCCGGCGGGTTCTGCACCACCCAGCGGGCGGCGTGGCGCTGGGCCAGGGGGCGGGAACCCGGGTTGCTGTGGGCCTGGGTCAGACGGAACATGGCCAGCTGGGCCAGGGGGTCGGCCTGGAGATCCTCCCAGGACGGCAGGTGCAGCGCCTCCGGGGGCGGCTGGGAGGCGGCGTAACACAGACCGTTCAGGCCGCGGGGGTCCTCGCCCGCGGCCAGCCAGCGTGCCAGGGAAACCACGGTCTCCTCGGCCATGCCGTAAACCAGGTAGTCGGCTTTGGCATCCAGCAGGACGGAGCGCCGCAGGCGGTTGCTCCAGAAATCGTAATGGGCCAGGCGGCGCAGGCTGGCTTCGATGCCTCCCAGGACGACGGGAGCGGGGGATGGGGCGAAACGGCGGATCAGGTTGGTGTATACCAGCACCGCCCGGTCGGGCCGGCGATCGTTGCGGCCGCCGGGGGTGAAGTCGTCGCTGCGGCGCCGTTTGTTGAGGGGCGTGTAGTTGGCCACCATGGAGTCCACGCTGCCTCCGGTAACTCCCCAGAAGAGATCCGGCCGCCCCAGGCGCGTGATGTCCCGGGGGCCGTCCGTATCGGGCTGGGCGATGATGCCCACACGGAAGCCTTCCCGCAGAAGCACCTTGCCGATCAGCGCCGCGCCGATGAAGGGGCTGTCGACGTAGCTGTCGCCCGTGACCAGGATGACATCCAGGCACGGCCATCCCCGCGCGCGCATCTCCTCGGGGGTCGTGGGCAGGAACATCGCGGTTCTCGCTGAAGAAGACGGTTCCGGCCGCGGGGGTGCGGTCGTTGCGGATTGCCAGCGGCTGTGTTAACCAGAGCGCCACACGTAACGGTGAATGCTAAGGCCCGCCCCCGGGGCGGTCAAGACCCTGCGCCACACGCGCAGCTGCAGGCCCCAGGACCACTTTCCGCGGCGTGCGGGGGGGGGCGCCCAGCGGCCCGTGGCGGGCACCATCGAAAGGCGATCGTCCATGAAAGGCATCCTTCTGGCCGGTGGTTCCGGAACCCGACTCTATCCGCTGACCCGGGTGGTCAGCAAGCAACTTTTGCCGGTCTACGACAAACCCATGATCTATTATCCCCTGTCCGTGCTCATGCTGGCGGGCATCCGGGACATTCTGCTCATCTCCACCCCCGAGGACCTGCCCCGCTTCCGCAAACTGTTCGGCGACGGCGGCTGGCTGGGGCTCTCCTTGCACTACGCCGAGCAGCCGCGGCCGGAAGGGCTGGCCCAGGCCTTTATCATCGGGCGCGACTTCATGGCCGGCCAGCCGGTCTGCCTCATCCTGGGGGACAATATCTTCTATGGCTACAGCATGACCGGTATGCTGCGTCGGGCCGTGGAATTGACCCGGGGCGGCCTGATCTTCGGCTATCGGGTGCGCGACCCCCAGCGCTACGGGGTGGTGGAATTCGACCGCCAGGGGCGGGTGATGGGGATCGAGGAGAAACCGGTGCACCCCAAGTCCCACTACGCCGTCCCGGGGCTCTATTTCTACGATGCGGACGTGGCGGAGATCGCCGCCACCCTGCGGAAATCACCCCGGGGCGAACTGGAGATCACCGACGTGAACCGGTTTTACCTGCAGCGTGGGGATCTGCGCGTGGAGCTCATGGGGCGGGGGCTGGCCTGGCTGGACACCGGCACCCATGAGGATCTGGAGCAGGCGGCCCGTTTCGTGGAGACCATCCAGAGCCGCCAGGGCCTCAAGGTGGCCTGCATCGAAGAGATTGCCTACCGTCAGGGGTTCATCAGCCGGGAGCAGCTGACGCGCCTGGCCGCCGACATGCTCAAGAACGACTACGGCCGGTACCTCATGGAGCTGGCCGCCGAGGAGGCCTGACCGGCACTGATCCGCGCCGGGCATGCGGCCGTACGAAGCTTGACAGGCTAGGGGAATGCGGCTATCAGAGAGCGTTTGACAGCGCCACCGACTCCGGAGGAACCCATGGATTACAAGCAGACGCTCAACTTGCCGCGCACCGACTTCCCCATGAAGGCCAGCCTGGCCCAGCGCGAACCCCAGAGGCTGCAGCGGTGGGAAGCACAGGGACTCTACCGGCGCCTGCGGGCCGAGGCCCAGGGGCGGCCGCGCTTCGTCCTCCATGACGGTCCGCCGTATGCCAACGGCCATATTCACATCGGCACCGCCCTGAACAAGATCCTGAAAGACATCATCGTCCGTTCCAAGCAGATGAACGGGTTCGATGCCGCCTACGTGCCGGGGTGGGATTGCCACGGCCTGCCCATCGAGCACAACGTGGACAAGCAGTTGGGCGAGCGCAAGCAGGACCTCGCCCTGGCCGACATCCGCCGCCTCTGCCGGGAATACGCCAGCGGCTTCATCGACATCCAGCGCAACGAATTCAAGCGCCTGGGGGTCATGGGGGAATGGGACGATCCCTACCTGACCATGAACTACGACTACGAGGCCACCATCGCCGGCGAGTGCTGCAAGTTCGCCCTCGACGGCAGTCTTTTCCGCAGCCAGAAGCCCATCCACTGGTGTTGCAGCTGCCGCACGGCCCTGGCCGAGGCGGAGATCGAATACGCCGACGAGCGCTCGCCCTCGGTGTATGTCAAGTTCCCCCTGCGCGACAACCCTGGCGACGTCCACCCGGCCCTGGCGGGGCGATCCGTGTCGCTGGTCATCTGGACCACCACGCCCTGGACCCTGCCGGCCAACCTGGCGGTGGCCCTGCATCCCGATTTTACCTACGCCGCCGTGGAAAGCGCCGACGGCGAGGTCCTGATTCTGGCCAAGGACCTGGTGGAGCGCTGCATGGCCACCTTCAAGCGCCCGGCATACCGGGTGCTGGTCGAAATCCCGGCCGCGGCCCTGGAGCGGCGCCTCTGCCGGCACCCCTTCTACGCCCGCGACGCCCTCATCGTGCTGGGGACCCATGTCACCCTCGAGGCCGGCACGGGCTGCGTGCACACGGCCCCGGGCCACGGCCGCGAGGACTACGAGGTGGGGCTGGCCTATGGGCTGGAGCCCTATTCGCCCGTGGACGACGGCGGAGTCTTCACCCCGGAGGTGGAGCGATTCCAGGGGCAGTTCGTGTTCAAGGCCAATGCCCGGATCGTGGAGCATTTGCGGGAAGTGGGCGTCCTGGTGGCCGAGGAGCGCATTGCCCACAGCTATCCCCATTGCTGGCGCTGCAAACAGCCGGTGATCTTCAGGGCTACGCCCCAGTGGTTCATCTCCATGGACAAGACCGGACTGCGGCAGCGGGCCCTGGAGGAGATCGACCGGGTGCGCTGGATCCCGCGCTGGGGGCGCGAACGCATCTACGGCATGATCGAAAACCGCCCTGACTGGTGCGTATCCCGCCAGCGGGCCTGGGGGGTGCCCATCACGGTTTTCTATTGCCGGGCGTGCGACCAGCTCTACATGACGCCGGAGGTGATGGCACGCATCCAGGCGCTTTTTGCCGCCCGGGGCGCCGACGCCTGGTTCGAGAGCGACGTGGCCTCCCTGCTTCCTGCGGATGCCGCCTGCTCCGGCTGCGGCGGGCGGGATTTCGCCTGGGAGACGGATATCCTGGACGTGTGGTTCGATTCGGGGGTCAGTCATGCGGCGGTGCTGGAAAAGCGTCCAGGCCTGGCCTGGCCGGCCGACCTGTATCTGGAAGGCAGCGACCAGCACCGGGGCTGGTTCCACAGCGCCCTGCTCACCGCCGTGGGCACCCGCCAGCGCGCGCCCTACCGGGCCGTGCTGACCCACGGATTCGTGGTGGACGCCGAAGGGCGCAAGATGTCCAAATCCCTCGGCAACGTGATCGCGCCCAAGGAAGTGATCGATCGCTACGGGGCGGAAATCCTGCGCCTCTGGGTCTCGGCCTCCGACTATCGCGACGATATCCGCATCTCCGAGGGCATCCTCAAACAGCTGAGCGACGCCTACCGCCGGATCCGCAACACCGGCCGGTTCCTGCTGGGCAACCTGTTCGACTTCGACCCCGTCACGGACCTGGTGGCCCCGGCGGCCATGAGCGATCTGGACCGTTTCGCCCTGAATCGCTTCCAGGACCTGGTGGAACGCGCCCGCAAGGGTTACGAGACCTTCGAATTCCATATCGTCTTCCATGCCCTGCACAACCACTGCACCGTGGATCTCTCGGCCTTCTATCTGGATATTCTCAAGGACCGGCTCTACACCATGCCGCCCGCCTCCCCCGAGCGCCGCGGCGCCCAGACGGTGCTCTTCACCATCGCCCGGGACATGGCCGGCCTCATGGCCCCCCTGCTGCCCTTCACGGCGGAGGAGATCTGGGAGCATCTGCCGGCCTGGGAGGGGAAACCGGAAAGCGTGCACCTCTCCGCCATGCCCGCTCCCAGGGTCGAATGGCGGGATGACGAGCTGGCCCGCCGCTGGGAACGCCTTCTGGAAGTTCGCGGGGAGGTCACCAAGGCCCTGGAAACCGCGCGCGCCCAGAAGCGGATCGGCCATCCCCTGGATGCCCGGGTCACCGTGGGGGCCACCGGCGCCACCCACGAAGCGCTGGCCGCCTACCGGGGGATGCTGCGGGACCTGTTCATCGTCTCGGAAGCCCACCTGGAGTCCGGCCCCCTCGCCGATGCGACGCTGGAAAGCAGCAGCCCCGAGGGATTGTTCATCCGCGTGGAGCGGGCCGCCGGGGCCAAGTGCGAACGCTGCTGGATCCATGAAGCCACCGTGGGCCAGGACCCGGACCACCCCACCATCTGCGGGGAGTGCGCCAGCCAATTGCGCGAGATCCTGGCATGACCCGCGCTCACGAAATGGCGCACTATGGCCGGCTGCTCCTGATTGCCGGGCTCGTCGTGCTGGCCGATCAGTTGACCAAGGCGGCCATTCTGGGGCAACTGCCCCTTTACGACAGCCGCGTGGTGATCCCCGGGTTCTTCAGCATCACCCACATCCAGAACCCCGGCGGCGCCTTCGGCCTTCTGGCCGATCAGCACCCGCTCCTGCGCCGCGGCCTTTTCCTGGGGGTTTCCCTGGTGGCCACGGGGGTCGTGCTCTGGTTCTACCATCGCACCCCCCCCGAGCGGCGCTGGCTGGCCGGAGCCTTTGCGCTGATTCTCGGAGGCGCCATCGGCAACCTCCTCGACCGGCTGCGGCTCGGACAGGTGGTGGACTTCCTCGATGTCTACGTCGGGCAGTGGCACTGGCCGGCTTTCAACGTGGCCGACAGCGCCATCACCGTGGGCGTGGGCCTGTTTCTGCTGCACATGGTCACCGGCAGGCTGCCGGACTGAAGCGGACCGGGGACGGCAGCCCGCCGGCCCGCCCCGGAGATCGTTTCCCCCCGCGCCGCGCACCGCGTTCTCCGCAGGCGCCCCCCATTCCGACCAACGGAGATCGGCATCTCATGGCGGAAATCGCCTTCAGCGCCGTGGAGACCTTCCTGGAACACCTGGTCACCCGGGGGATCCCCGCCGCCCCGGCGGTGTTTCTCATCCACGGGGAGGAAATGCTCACCAAGCAGGTGCTGGAAAAGCTTCTGGAGCGGCTCCTGGCGGGAAACTCGCGGACCATGGCCTACGAATCCCTGGAGGGGTTGACCGCCAATGTCCCCGAGGCCCTCGCGCGGCTCAACACCTACGGCCTGCTGGCCGGTCCCCGGGTGGTGGCGCTCATCGACGCGCGGGTGTTCTACGGCCGCCAGGACCAGGCCCGCTTGCGGGAGAAGGTGCGCAAGACCGCCCGGGACGGCAAGATCCCCAAAGCCGCGCAGGTGCTCATGGAACTGCTGGGTCTCATGGGGCTCGACCGCCTGGAACTCCAGCCCTCGACCGCCTTGGGCTTCGAAGAGGATGACCTGGCTTGGCTGGAACCCGTGATCGCCCATGCCCGGGACGCCGGATTGCGGCCGGCCTCCGGCCACGACCCGGAAAGCGAGCTGCTCAAGGCCCTCGAGAAGGGGTTTCCCCCCGGAAACCGTTTGATCGTCACCACCGACACGGTGGACAAACGCCGGCGGCTCTATAAGGTTATCCAGCAGGACGGTGTCGTGATCGACTGCGCCGTGCCCCGGGGCGACCGGAAGGCCGACCGGACGGCCCAGGAGGCCGTGCTGAACGCCACCATCGACGCCATTCTGGAGCCCTACGGCAAGCGTCTGGAACCGGCCGCCCGTGCGGCGTTGATCGAGATGACCGGCTTCGAGCTGCGCACCCTGGCCGGCAACACCGAAAAGCTGGTCCATTACGTGGGGACCCGTGCCACCATCGGCGTGGATGATGTCCAGGCCAGCCTGGTGCGCACCCGCAAGGACCCGCTATACGAGTTCACCGACGCCGTCACCGATCGCGACGTCGAGCGGGCGCTCTTCTTCCTGGGGTCCCTGCTCGACGGCGGTGAATTCGATCACCCCTTGCCGCTGCTGGCCGCCGTGGTCAACCAGGTGCGCAAGCTGATGGTGGTCAAGGACTTCACCGCCAGTGCCTTCGGGCGGGCCTGGCACTCCGGGTGCCCCTACCCGCGGTTCCAGCAGCAGGTCCTGCCGGAAGTGCGCCGCTACGACGAATCCCTCACGGCCGCGGTGTCCCGGGAAGGGGCGCCGGAGCACAAGTCCGACCTGCTCCTCTACCCCGGGGGGCGTTCCCCGTTCCCCCTGTTCAAACTCCTGCAAAAAGCCGAGCGCTTCACCCGCACGGAGCTTGAGGATGCCCTGGTGGCGCTGTACCAGGCCGACCGTCGGCTCAAGACCTCCGGGCAGAACGGCCGCCTGATCCTGGAACATGCCCTGCTGGGCATCTGCCGCACGGCCGCCGCGGAACGGCGCACGGGGCAGGGGTGACCGGCATCGGCCCAAGGAGGTACCCGATGGGATTCTGGCGCCAGCAGGAAATCCAGATGGCCCGGCGGATGCTGGACTGGCACTTCCGCCGGAACCAGTTGGCGCCGCCGGGGGAGGAGGAGGCCACCCAACGGGCCGCCCAACTGGTGGACGACGCCCACCGCATTGCCCGCCAGCGGGGCCGGAACGTGGTGGCGATTCTCAAGGAATTGGTGGAGGAGATCAAGCGCTGAGGGGCCGGGAGGCGTGGATGTCCTCCCGCCCCGGGACGCCCGAGGCTGAAGAATACGTATAGATATAAGTCTGATGCGACGCACGAAGGACCAAATTAGACGTTGAATATCCCGAGGCCCTGTGTTAACAAGCCTGACTCATCCTGATCCGGTTGGTATCCGCAACCGGCGTTTGCGTCCCCCGTCCCACAACCCACTCCCAACTTGAGGCAAAGGAGGTAGCAATGCGGAAAGGACTGCTGTTTGTGCTGGCGCTCCTGGTGGTGGGGCTTGCCTTGGCGCCCTGCGCCGGTGCGGCCCCGAAAGTCATCAAGATCGGCATCAACGCCCCGTTGACCGGTGACATTCCCAAGGTGGGGGAAGAGTCCAAATACGCCGCCCAGATGTGGCTGGAGGATCTCAAGGCAGCCGGCGGCATCAACGTGGGCGGCAAGAAGATCCCGGTGGAAGTCATTATCGAGGACAACGAGTCCAAGGCCGAATCCGCCGTCAAGGCGGCCACCAAGCTCATCAAGCAGGACGAGGTGCTGGCCATCGTGGGCCCCCAGGCCTCCAAGCAGGCCATCCCGGCCGGCGGCGTGGCCAACGAGAACAAGACCCCCCTGATCAGCCCCTGGTCCACCAACCCCGACACCACCAAGGACCGCCCCTTCGTCTTCCGGGGCTGCTTCCTGGATCCCTTCCAGGGGCCGGTGGTGGCCAACTTCATCACCGAGGAATTCGGCTTCAAGAAGGCCGCCGTGCTTTACGATGTCGCCAGCGACTATCCCAAGGGCCTGGCCGAGGTGTTCAAGGCCGCCTGGGAGAAGCTCCACGGCGCGGGCTCGGTGGTGGCCTACGAGAGTTTCACCACCAAGGACGCCGATTTCAGCAGCCAGCTGACCAAGATCATCCAGGCCGGGGCCGAGGTGCTCTTCACCCCGCAGTATTACAATGAAGTCCCCCTCATCGTGCAGCAGGCGCATGAGCTGGGGTTCAAGGGGCCCATCGTGGGCAGCGACAGCTGGGGCTCGCCGGAAACCACCAAACTGTGCGGCGCCGAATGCTCCGGTCTGTTCTTCAGCACCCACTATGCCGCCGCGGGCGCCACCGGGGCCACCAAGGCCTTCATCGACCGCTTCCAGAAGGCCTATGGGTACGAGCCGGCGGATGTGGCGGCCTTGACCTGGGATTCCCTGCGCATCGTGCAGAAGGCCATTGAAAGCGCCAACCTCACCGGCGATATCGTGAAGGACCGCCAGGCCGTGCGCGACGCCATGGCCAAGATCCAGGAATTCGAAGGCATCACCGGCAAGATGACCTTCACCGAAGAGGGCGACCCCATCAAGTGCGCCGTCATCGTGCGCATCAGCGACAAGGGGGAGTTCGAGTTCTACAAGTCCGCCTGCCCGTGAACCGACCGGAGAAGGTTTGCCGCACCGACGCGGGCCCCGGCGGGTGGATTGGCGGGGCCCGATGCGGCGGAGCCATGGAGCGGGCCGGGGCGCCATGCCCTGGCCCGCATTGTGTAGCGCACACGAAGGAGCGGACGCGATGACCTTTTTCTTCCAGAACGTGGTCAACGCCTTGCAGTACGGCAGCTTTTACGCCCTGATCGCCCTGGGGTACTCCATGGTCTACAGCATCCTGATGCTGTTCAACTTCGCCCATGGGGACATCTTCATGACCGGGGCCTACATCGGCTTCGGCGTGGCCACGGGGCTGACCGTGCTGGCCGCCGCCGGCACCATCGTCCTGCCCAATTGGTTGATCCTGGTGCTGACCATCCTCATCGCCATGTTCCTGACCTCCATGCTGGGAATGCTGGTGGAACGGCTGGGGTATCGGCCGTTGCGGGACGCCCCCCGGGCCTCGGCCGCCATCACCGGGATGATGATCGGCCTGATCCTGGAGTACGGCAATCTGCTCCTCCTGGGGCCCCAGCGGCGGAGCTTCCCCCGGCTCATCCAGACCGTGACCTATGATGTGGGCGGGGTGATCCTGACCAACAAGAAGATCATGATCGTGGCCGTCTCCATGGTCCTGATGTACGCCCTGCATCTGTTCATCAGCCGCACCCGCTGGGGCCTGGCCATGCGGGCCATGGCCTTCGATCACGTGGTGGTGCCTCTGATGGGGGTGCCCATCAACACCATCGCCCGGCTGACCTTCGCCCTGGGTTCGGCCTTGGCCGCCGTGGCGGGGATTTTCTTCGGTCTGGCCTATCCCGTGCTCGACCCTTACATGGGTATCGTGTTCGGGTGGAAGGCCTTCGTGGCGGCCATTCTGGGCGGTCGCGGGTCGGTGATGGGAGCCACGATCGCCGGGTTCATGCTCGGCTTCATCGAGATATTCGTGGCCATGGTCTTCCCGTCCACCTTGCGCGACCTGATCGCCTATTCGATCATCCTGGGAATCCTGGTCTTCCGGCCCCACGGGCTTTTCGGCGAAGCTTACAGCGCCCGACTGCGGCTTTAGGGCCGCCCGCAGCCGGGTGGATGCGGGGGATCCTGACACGGCGCTCCGCGGGGGGGGTGTCATCCATACTTCATGAATCGGGATTTGCACATGGCTAACGACATGCTGAGCGGAACCCCACCGGCGGGCGCGCTGCGTTCGAGTTGGCGGCGACTGACGGCGCCCGTGCCGCTGATGGGCTGGTTGTTGGGGAGCCTGGGAGCGGCCCTTCTGGAGCTCGCGGCCGGTGGGGCGGTGGCCGGTTTACTGGGGCTCGACAAGATTCCTCTGCTTTTCGGCTTTCTGATCGCCTTCAAGCAGCCCCTCGCCATTCCCGGCGTACTGGCCTACGATATCCTCGTTTACCTGCTGCCCGTGCTGCTGGTGGGGCGCCTTAGCGCTCCCCCGGTCAACCGCCTGGTGGCCGCCCTCTACCGGCTGCCGCTGGTCGTTAGCGTGCTCGTGCACCTGGGCCTGCTGTATGCCGCGCTGCACCTCTGGTCCGGCGTCAGTGACTACCGGGTGCTGATGCTCAACCTGATGCTGATCGCCATCATGCTGACCCTGAGCCTGAACCTGATCAACGGCTACATGGGAGAGTTTTCCTGTTCCCACCCGGGCTTCATGGCACTAGGGGCGTATGCCGCATCGATTTTCAGCCTGGTGCTGTTCGTCGACGACCGCATATTTGGCCAGGCCCTGCTGCCGGCCGCCGCCGGACCCTGGCTTTTTCCCGTGGCCCTGGTGGCCGGGGGAGCCATGGCCGCCGTGGGGGCCCTGGTGATCGCCATCCCATCGTTTCGCACCCGGGGTGACTACCTGGCCATCATCTCCCTGGCCTTCCTGTTCATCGTCAAAAGCATGATCGAGAACCTCGAGTTGGTGGGGGGGCCGCGGGGCCTGGGGGGGCAGCCCGGTTATGCCGGGCTGACCACGGTCTTCATCTGGTGCGTGCTGTGCATCTGGATCATCAACAACTTCGTGCGCTCCACCCTCGGCAAGGCGCTCAACGCCGTGCGCGACGACGAGCTGGCCGCCGAAGCCATGACCATCGACACCCGCCGCACCAAGATGACGGCCTTCATGTTCGGCGCTTTCTGGGCCGGGATCGCCGGCGGCCTTTACGCCCATGTGCTGCAGCACGTGACCCCGGCCTCCTTTGACCTGCGCATGCTGGCCGAGATGCTGGCCATGGTCTACTTCGGCGGGCTCAACTCGGTCTACGGTTCCATCGTCGGCGCCCTCAGCCTGAGCGTGCTCAGTGAAGCCCTTCGGCCTCTGGAGCTCATCAAGTGGATTTTCATTCCCTTGCTGCTGATTCTGGTGATGATTTTCCGGCCCAGGGGACTCATCGCCTTCAAGGAGTTCAATGTGCGCGACATCGTCAAACCCAAGGCCTGAGCCCCCCACGGGGGTGAGGGGGCCGTGGATCGACCGTCGAAGGGGAGAAAGTTGGCATGCCGCTTCTGGACGTTAAAAAGATGACACATTATTTCGGTGGGTTGCGTGCGGTTCACGACTACCACCTGTCCATCGAGCCGGGGCAGATCCGCGGCCTGATCGGCCCCAACGGGGCCGGCAAGACCACGATTTTCAACCTGCTGACCGGCATCCACAAGCCCACCGAAGGCGAGATCCTGCTGGACGGCAATTCGCTGGTGGGACTCTTTCCCCACCAGATCGCGGCCCTGGGCCTGGGGCGCACCTTCCAGAATTTGTGTCTCTGGCGGCACATGACGGTGCTGGAACACGTCATGTTGGCCCGCTACGCCAGGCTGGACTACGGGCTCGTGGGCGCCTTCTTCGGGACCGCCAAGCGCCAGCGCCAGGAAGCCGAGAGCGAAATCGTGGCCCGCAAACTCCTGCGCATGCTGGGCATCGAGGACCTGGCCGAGCAGAACGTGTTGAACCTCTCCTACGGCAACCAGCGGCGGGTGGAAATGGCCCGGGCGCTGGCCACCGAACCCAAGATCCTCTTCCTCGACGAACCCACGGCAGGGATGACGCCCGAGGAACTGATCCAGATGATGGCCATCATCCGGCAGGTCCATGCGGAATTGGGCCTGGCCATCTTTCTGATCGAGCACCGCCTGAAGATGGTCATGGAGTTGTGCGAGCAGATCCAGACCCTGGTTTTCGGCGAGGTAATCGCCGAGGGAACCCCGGAGGAGATCCAGAACAACCCCCAGGTCATCGAGGCTTACCTGGGCAAGGAGACATTGCACTGATGCTGCTGGAAGTCGAGAATCTACGGGTCAACTACGAGCAGATCCAGGCCTTGCAGGGGATCAGTTTCACCATCGATGAGGGCGAGATCGTCACCATCATCGGGGCCAACGGCGCGGGCAAAAGCACCACCTTGCGGGCCATCTCCCGGATGGTGCCCGTCATGGCCGGTTCGCGCATGACCTGCCAGCAGCAGGACCTCCTGAGCTTTCCGGCCGACAAGGTGGTCAGCCGCCTGGGGGTCACCCACGTACCGGAAGGCCGGCGGCTCTTCGGCAACCTGACGGTCATGGAGAACCTGCGCCTGGCCTGCTTTGCGCGGAGGGACACCGCGCAGATCGAAAAGGACCTGGCGCGCGTGCTCGACATCTTTCCCCGCCTGAAGGAGCGCGAAACCCAGAAATCCGGAACCCTGAGCGGCGGCGAGCAGCAGATGCTCGCCATCGGGCGGGCTTTCATGAGCGGCCGGCGCCTGATGCTGCTCGACGAGCCCTCCATGGGCCTGGCGCCCTTGATGATGCTCAATGTTTTCGAGGCATTGAAGGATATCAACCGGCAGGAGGGCACGGCCATCCTGCTGGTGGAACAGAACGCCCGCCTGGCGTTGAAGTTCGCCCAGCGGGGCTACGTGCTGGAAACCGGCCGGATGGTGCTCGCCGGCGATTCGGCCGACCTGCTCAAGAACCCCGAGGTGCAGAAAGCCTACCTGGGCGGTTGACCCCATCCGATCCCATTGCGGATCAGCGATCGCCGAGCCCCGCGGACTTGCGGCTGGCGGGAAGCCCGTCCGCAAGCGGCCTGTGACCCGCCCCACGCCCTCGCCTTCACGGCGGGCGCCATCCTCCCTTCCGGCCTTTGACCTGCTGGTCCCCAGTGACTATCTGCTGGAGCACCTTTGGAGGCGCATGCGCTTCAGGCTGAAAGGTCCCTCCGGTGGCGGGATCGGCCGGCGCCATATACGCCTCGCCTTGTCCTCCCGGCAAGGCCCGTCAACCCTGGTGCAAAGGAGGTTGCGGCATGGACGACCGGCTGGAGGCCATGGTGATGGGCGCCTTGGCGGCCGATGCCTTGGCCCTGGGAGCACACTGGATTTACGACACCCAGCGAATTGCCCGGGAGTTCGGACGGGTGGAGCGCCTGATGGCACCGCCCTCCGGGAGTTATCACCCCAACAAGCGGCGGGGGCAATTCACCCATTACGGGGACCAGACGCTTCTGCTGCTGGAGACCATTTCCGGCGCGGAGGGCTTCGACCTGGAGCGCTTCGCCCGGGACTGGCGGGTGTACTTCGATACCTATGCGGGCTATCGCGACCACGCCACCCGGGATACTCTCGAGCATCTGAACCATGGCCGGCCGCCGGTCGAGGCCGGATCCGCATCCACCGACCTGGGCGGTGCGGCGCGGATCGCACCGGTGATTTTCCGCCACGCCGACGACCCCGCCCGCCAGATCCTATCGGCGCGGGCCCAGACAGCTTTGACCCACAACCACCCGGACGTCATCGACAGCGCTGAATATTTCACCCGGGTGGTGCAGGCGGTGCTCGGGGGCAGCGAGGTGCCGGAGGCGATGCGGCAGGTGGCGGCGGAGGAATTCCATCGTCCCCCATTTGCGCGCTGGGTTGCGGACGGGCTCACCAGCGGCGGCCAGGAAACCCTTCCCGTCATCCAGCGCTTCGGGCAGCAGTGCGAGGTGGGAGCCGCTTTCCCGGCGGTGGCGCATCTGGTCGCCCGCTATCCCAGGGACTACCGGGCCGCCATGGTGGAGAATGTCATGGCGGGGGGCGACTCCGCCGCCCGGGGCATGCTGGCGGGCATGCTGCTGGGAGCGCGGTTGGGCATGGAGGCCATCCCGGAGGACTGGCTTAGGGAGATGGAGGCGCGCCCGCGGATCGAGGTCCTGCTGGCGGAAGCCGCGGGGCGCCAGAGGCGGAAATGACCCCGGCCCGGCGGTGCGCTGAGCTCCGGCCCCCGGGCGACGGGAGCGCCGCAGCCATCGCGGGCCACGGCAGGTGGCAGCTTCTACGACGGGCGCCAGGCCGGCAGCCGTCATCAGGCCGGGGACACCCCTTTGCGGATCAGCATGGTGGCCGGATCCAGCATGAGGTTGCTGCTGTCAGCACCCTCCGGCAAGCCCTTGAGAACCCTCACGTGGACGTCCTGGCCCTCGGGGTCCAGATGGACGGCCACTCTGAAAAGGTCGGCAATGCCGGTTAGCTGAGGCGGCAGGCCGTCGGCCTCCCGGGGTTCGTGGCGATGGGTGCGTACCGTGAACCAGACCGGCGTCTCCCGTTGCTGGGCCAGCTGCCGCAGTTGTGTCAGCAGGGGGCGGGAGTCCGCTTCCACGGGCAGGCCGTCCACGATCAGCACCCGCGGGGTGAAGATGCCCTGCGCGGCCAGATCCGTCCAGCGCTCCTCCAGCTTGGGCACGCTGAATCCCTCCACCTTGAAGGTCATGATGAAACGGTGGGGCAGGAGAGCTTCCCAGACCTGTCCCGCCTGGGGAATCTGGAGATCGGCGGCCAAGTGCTGAAAAACTTCGCGGTACCAGAGGGTGACCTTGTCGACCGGCTCGTTGAGGCTCAGGTGGAGCACGTTCTGCTCCCGCAGCATGGCGTTGAGCGCGAGTTGGACGATAAAGGCGGTTTTGCCCACCCCGGCGCGGGCCAGAATGGCTCCGAACTGGCCGGGCAACAGGCCGGCATCGGAATCGAAACCCAAGGCATTCAAAGGGTTGCGGGCAAGCGTATCGTTTTGAAGCATGCGCAGACTCCTTTCCCGAATGCGAATGATGCGGGCCCTGGCCCGTGGGGCGACGCTTGTCGGTGGGGACGGAAACCTGGGCCCCCCCGGAGCGCTCTCCGGTCCTACTCCGGGGCGGGAACCGTGGAAGCGTACCAGCGAACGGTCGATGGTCATGAATTCTTTTGTGCGCAATGGGATTGCCACCTGAGGGCCAGGCATGCGGGTCCCCGCCTCATCAGGCGACTTTCTTCTTGGCCTCGGCGGCTTGCCGGGCAATCTCCTCGGCGACGCTCTTGGGTACTTGGCGGTAGGTGGCGAACTCCATGGTGAACTGCGCCTTTCCCTGAGTCAGGGAGCGCAGGACCGTGGAGTAGCCGAACATTTCGGCCAATGGCACCTCGGCCTCGATGACGCACATGACACCCTCGTCCTGGGTGCCGACGATCATCCCCCGGCGCTGGTTCAAGGACCCCATGGCGCCACCCTGGAACTCGGTGGGGGTCTCCACCACGACCTTCATGATGGGTTCCAGAATCACCGGCTCGGCCTTGCGGTAGCCTTCCAGGAAAGCGCCCCGGGCAGCGGCCTGGAAGGCCATATCGGACGAATCCACCGAGTGCGAGGCGCCGTCGTCGATCACCACGCGGACGCCCGTCACCGGGAACTCGAGCAAGGGGCCTTTCGTCAGGCATTTGCGGAAGCCCTTTTCACAGGCCGGGATGAACTGGGTGGGGATGGAGCCCCCCACCACCTTGTTGTCGAAGACGAATTCTTCGCCCTCCACCGGCTCCACATATCCGGCTATGCGGCCATACTGACCGGAGCCGCCGGTCTGCTTTTTGTGGGTGTAATTGAACTCGGCCCGTCGCGTGATGGTTTCCCGGTAGGCCACGCGCGGTTGGCCGGTGGAGACCTCGGCGCTGTATTCCCGCTTCATGCGCTCGACGTAGACCTCCAGGTGAAGCTCGCCCATCCCCGAGATGATGGTCTCGCCCGTTTCGTCGCTCACGAAGGCGCGAAACGTGGGGTCTTCCTTGGTGAAACGGTTGAGGGCCTTGGACATGTTGATTTCGGCCTTGTGATCCCGCGGCGCAATCGCCAGGGAGATGACCGGTTCGGGCACGTGCATGGCGGTCATGGAGAGACTCAATCCGGGGCTCACGAACGTGTCGCCGGAAGCGCAATCGATTCCGAAGAGGGCGCCGATGTAGCCGGCCGTGATGCGCTCGATCTCCTCCATCTGGTTGGCGTGCATGCGCACCAGCCGGCCCACCTTGACCTTGCGCCCCGTGCGCACGTTGATGATGGTATCCCCCTTGGCCAGGGCCCCCTGATAGACACGGATATAGGTCAGCTGGCCGTATTGCCCGTCTTCCAGTTTGAAGGCCAGGGCCACCAGGGGATCCTCCAGGTTGCTGGTGAGCAGCACGGGCCGCTCCTCGTTTTCCGTGTCCAGGGCGGTCACCTCCACATCGGCGGGGCAGGGAAGGAGCCGGGTGACCATGTCCAGCAGCGGCTGGACGCCCTTGTTTTTATAGGCCGAGCCCATCAGCACCGGTGTGATGGCGCGGGTCAGCACGCCGCGGCGCAGCGCAGCGTAGACCAGGTCGGCAGTCACGGCGCGCTCTTCCAGGAGCGCCTCCATCAGTTCGTCGGAATACAGCGAGGCCGTGTCGAGGAGTTCTTCGCGCCGACGGGCGGCCTCGGCCTGCAGGTTCTCGGGGATCGGTTCGCTGCGCACGGTCTCGCCGTTGGCCCCGTCGAAGTAGAGGGCCCGCATCTCCACGAGATCGATGACCCCCTGATAGTCCGCCTCCAGCCCGATGGGCAGTTGGAGCGCCACCGGACGATGCCCCAGCTTGTCCCGCAGCTGATCGATGACCCTCGAAGGATTGGCGCCGCTGCGGTCGCACTTGTTGATGAAAGCAATGCAGGGCACGCGATAGCGTTTCATCTGCTGGTCCACGGTGATGGACTGGGACTGCACCCCGCCTACGGCGCACAGGACCAGAATGGCCCCATCCAGTACCCTGAGGGAACGTTCGACCTCAATGGTGAAATCCACGTGCCCCGGGGTGTCGATGATGTTGATCTCGTGGCCTTTCCATTCACAGTAGGTGGCGGCCGAGGCAATCGTGATCCCGCGCTCGCGTTCCAGCTCCATGGAATCCATGGTGGCCCCGACACCGTCTTTGCCTTTCACGTCATGGATCGCATGAATTCGGTCGGTGTAGAAAAGGATCCGTTCGGTCAGGGTGGTTTTGCCCGAGTCGATATGGGCGCTGATGCCGATGTTGCGCAGTTTCTGGATGTTCGTTTTCATGGGTGGCGTTCCTTAAACTATTGATGTCGACCAGCGATCGTTTCGGGGGATCGTGGCATGGCAACGCGAAAAAAAAACCTTCAGCCGATTAAAGCACGGCTGAAGGATATCGTGCCATTCTTAACCTGTGATCATTAGAGCTTTGAACAGCGGATGTCAATAAAAAAAGTTCAGGGGGTTCGCATCGCTCCATGACGCCACCGTTGCCGCGCAAAAGGAATTGGTACTTGTCACAATCCTTCGGCTTCGCTAATGTTCGGCGCTGTGTCGCCGGAGAGCGGCTGAGGCGCCAAACCCGGGCGGAAGAGTGCCGCCGGCCGCAGCGCCCGGTGGGCGTTCGAGATATTGAGGGCCGGCGGTTACGAACCCCGGTGAAGGGTCCATGACCAAAACGTTAACCGTCGGTTTCCCAAGGCATCGGTTCCTTCGTGGGTTGAGCGCCGCCTGGCCGATTTGTGTGGGTTACGTGCCCATTGGCCTCGCCCTGGGAGTGCTCGGACAGAAGGCCGGCCTCCATCCCCTGGCGCTGGGGTGCATGTCTGTGTTCGTCTTCGCCGGAAGTTCGCAATTCATCGCCGTGGCGATGATGTCGGGCGGGTCGGGCATATCGTCCATCATCGCCACCACCTTCGTGGTCAATCTTCGGCACCTGCTGATGAGCTCGGCATTGGCCGTTCACCTGCGGAGCTGCCCGCGCTGGCTGCTGGCCGTATTCGCCTATGGCGTCACCGATGAGAGCTTTGCGGTGAACTACCCCCGCTTCGGCAGCGACCGATGGGGGGTGGGCGAAGCCCTGACCGTCAATCACAGCGCCAATCTCGTTTGGATCGCCAGCACGGTGGTCGGAGGTTACGGGGGGCAGTTCATCCCGGCCGGCGCCTTGGGGGTCGATTTCGCATTGCCGGCGATGTTCATCTGCCTGTTGGTGTATCAGATCCGGACGCGCCGCCACCTGGTGACCGCCGTTCTGGCTGCGGCCCTGGCGGTGGGACTTTCCCTGATGGTGCCCGGCAATATCCACGTGGTCTTGTCGGCCGTTCTGGCTGCGGCCCTGGGGACCATCGGCCACAAAATCCCCGGGGCGGGGGCCAAGGAATGAACAGCGCTGAATACCTGCTGCTCATCGGTGGGATGAGCCTGGTCACCTACCTGCCGCGCTGGCTGCCGCTGCACTGGTTGTCCCGCCGTCGATTGCACCCGTGGTTGGTGGCCTGGCTGGATTTGATCCCGCCCGCCATTCTGAGCGCCTTGCTGGTGCCTGAGCTCATCACCGACGGTTTGCCGCGTCAGGTGGTCTGGGGGGGGCCGGAACTCCTGGCCGCCATCCCCGCGACGGTGTTTGCCGTGTGGACGCGTTCACTGGGCGGAACGGTGGTCGTGGGGATGCTCTCGTATTGGCTGTTGGGCTTGCGGGCCTAGCCGGCGGTGGATCGACTGCGTCTCCGGCCGAAAAGTTCCGCCGACGGCGGGATTGCAGCCCTCGCGAAAATGCGCTCAACCGCTCGAGGTGGTTCCGCTTGGCGCATCGCGCCGCGCCTTGCCTTTCGGCCCGAGACGCAGTTTATCCACAGGCTGCTAAGCCCCGGCGCGGCTCTCGGGGAAGAAACCGTGGGCGCGCTTGGCGCGTGAAGGCTGGAAGGGGAGCCTGTCGCGGCGCCGAGGTCCAGGCGCTCTAGAGGGCTCAGACAGTTGCCCGTCTCCGGGGAGCGCAACCCCCCACTCCCATGTCCGCCCAACGGTATCGACCGATTCGGAAACTTTACCCAACACTACCGGGACACGACAATAGAACCCATCTCAAAAAAAGATTGGTGGTTCCAGATCAAGGCGCAGCCGGGTTTCAATCCGCGGGCATACGGCGGGATGCAGGGGAACTGAAAGACCTCTTCTCTGGATCTTTGCAAGCATTCGTTTTCTCGAGAGATAGCTTGACTCTAAGGGTGATTTGGGCTGATATGGGGCCGTTGTCGGAGAGCCGGTTCAATTGCGGGGGACTATATGGAATTGCAGGCGAGGTGCCCTTCCAAAGTGGTTTCGGCCGAGGAGGCCGTTTCCAAGATCAAGCGTGGCAGCCGGGTATTTATCGGTACCGGATGCGGCGAACCCCAGCGGCTCATCCGCGCCATGGTGGAGGACTATCAGCTTCAGGATATCATGTTTTACCAGATGCTCTCTTCGACGTTGGCCGAATATGTCGACGACCCGACTTTCCTGCGGCGGTTTTCCCTCAAACTTTTTTTTATCTCCAAGGCCATGCGCAAAGCGGCTTTCGAGGGTAAAATCGATTATATTCCCGCCTACCTTTCCCAGATACCCAAGTTGTTTTCCACGCATCGGGTCGGGCTGGACGTAGCGCTGGTCCAGGTGAGCCCTCCCGACAAGTTCGGTTACTGCAGTCTTGGCGTTTCGGTGGACATCACCCGTTCAGCGATGGAGAATGCCAAGCTGGTGATCGCCCAGGTCAACCCGCGGATGCCTCGCACCTGGGGAGACAGTTTCGTGCACGTCGATGATTTCGATTTTTTTGTCCAGCACGAGGAACCGTTGGTGGAAACCATGACCGATGTCGTGGACAACCAGATCTCCATGCGCATCGGCCATTTCGTTTCCCAGGTCATCGAGGATGGCGCCACATTGCAGATCGGTTTCGGTTATCTGCCCAACGTCATCCTGCGTTACCTGGACAACAAGAAGGATCTTGGGATCCATACCCAGTTGATCACCGACGGGCTGTTGCCCCTGCTGGAAAAAGGGGTGATCACGAACAAGAAGAAATCCCTGCTGCCGGGCCGTGTGGTGGCGTCCCTGTGCATGGGCAGCGAGAAATTGTACCGTTACGTAGACAACAATCCGATGTTTTATTTTCGTTCCTCGGAATTTGTCAACGATCCTACGGTGATCGCCCGCAACGACAATCTGGTGTCCATCAGCTCGGCTTTGGAGGTGGACCTGACCGGGCAGGTATGCTCGGACTCCATGGGGCACCTGTTCTACAGCGGCATCGGTGACCAGGTCGATTTCCTGCGGGGCAGCGCCATGTCCAAGGGTGGTTTTTCCATCATCGCGCTGCCGTCCACGGCCCAAAAGGAAACCGTTTCCCGGATCGTACCGCACCTCAGCGAAGGTTCCGGGGTCGCCACCACACGCGCGGACGTCAATTTTGTGGTTACCGAATACGGCATTGCGGAGTTGCAGGGCAAAAGCATCTATCAGCGTGTTATGGAATTGGCCCAGATCGCCCATCCCAAGTTCCGCGCGCAGCTGATCGAGGCCGCTAAAGAGCGTCACTATATTTTTGCGGATCAGCTGCCTCCGAGCCAGGAGGACCTTCTTTTCCTGGAGGCTTACAAGAGCACGCTGCGCCTGCGCAACGGCAAGACCATCGATTTCCGGCCCTTGTTGCCGTCCGACGAGTTCGCTTACCGCAACTTTTTCTATTCCTTGCAGGAAAAAACCATCTACTATCGGTTTTTTTACAAGATGAAGCTTTTTTCCCACGAAGTCGTCCAAAAGCAGTGGGCGGTTGTGGACTACCGTAAAAACATGTCCGTTATCGGTCTGGTCCAGAAGGCCGGTCATCAGGAGATTGTGGCCATCGGCACCTACGCCCAGGAATCCGAGGAACGCGCCGAAGTCGCATTCGTCGTTCGCGAAGATTTCCAGGGAATGGGAATTGCTTCTTATCTAATTGAAAAACTGGAAGTAATAGCCAAGGAAAACCAGTATCGTCAGTTTTCGGCGGCGGTGCTGCGCGAAAACGGTGCCATGCTTCACGTGTTCAAAAAGCACTACCCGAACGCGGAGATTCATTCCGCCGAAGGCTCGGAGGTGACGGTGATCATGGATTTTGACGACCGCCGCCATTCCCAGGCCTCCCCCCGCACCGTCTCGGAACAGGGCCTCTCCGGTCAAGGATGACTCCGGCAACGGCAACCAGGACCAGCGCGGAAGATCATCCCACGCCGGTTTCCATGACAGGCTGGCCGATGGCATGCGAAGCCTGCCGATTCCTATTCCGGACCGATCGGACCGATCCAGAAGCCTGCCGGTCACCCGGAGGTACCCGGCCGCCCGGGTCAAAACATCCCGCTTCCGGCGGGATAGCGATCCATGCGGTCAGGCAGGCGCGGATACCGCCGGCCGGCAGATTTTACTTGATAAATCAGCATTTTTCCTGTATTTGTTAAGAATTACAATTGGTTTTACCGATAATTGCCGATAAGGTATGATCCCCTGCACAATGCGCACGGCAGTGTTCGGGAACGATACGCCACGCCTCCGGCGAAAGATGCGCCGGTGGAGGGGTGCCGGCGGGTCGCAAACCCGGGGGTTCGGCCCTGCGGTCCGTGCGTGCGCGCGCCAGAGTGAAAATGATCCATCGGGCCTTGACGCACCGGTGGAGGGGCTCATCGCCAGCTAGGGAGGATACGCCATTGTCTTACACGCTCGGTCAGGAACAACTTGACGGAATAGATGAAATCCTCAAAAACGATCTGGTGGAAATCGGGGCCCACACCGTTTTTTTGATCGACATGTCGGGCAATATTATCGCCAGCCTGGATGATGGTGAGAACAAGCATGACATTTACTCGCTGGCGGCCTTGGCGGCAGGGAATTTCGGGGCAGTGAGCGCCATGGCCAAAATTGTCGGTGAAGGCGAATTTTCGTTGTTGTTTCACAAAGGAAAAAAAGAAAATATTCACTTCAGCAAGGTGCTGACCGAGTTTTTGCTCATCACCTTGTTCGGCAACGATTTGTCCCTCGGGTTTTTGCGGCTGAAAGTCGCCGAGTCGGTGGAAAAGATCAAAAAGATACTAGAACCCATCCATACACCCTAATGGCGTATTGACGCCCTTGCCGTCTGCAGTCAGACGATCCGGATCGGGTGATCGCTTCATGGCCTTCGTCAATCTCAAGAAAAAGGAAGTTCAGGTCAAAATCGTATACTATGGACCGGGGCGGGGGGGGAAAACCACCAACCTGGAATTCATCTACGGCAAATTTCGAGATCGCATCCAAAGCGAGATGGTCACCGTCAAAACCCATGGCGACCGGACGCTGTTTTTCGATTTTTTGCCCATCGACATCGGTAAGATCAACGGCTACACGGCCAAGATTCAGCTTTATACCGTCCCTGGACAGGTTAAGTACAACGCCACCCGTCGGCTGGTGCTGCGGGGGAGCGATGGGATCGTCTTCGTGGCGGATTCCATGGCCGTCAGGCGGGAAAAAAACATTTTGTCGTTGAAGAACCTGCATGAAAATTTGAAGAATTACAAAAAAAGCATCTTCACGATCCCCTTGGTGTTCCAATACAACAAGATGGATTTGGCCGAGCAGGGCATCCCCCTGCTGTCCTTCGCCACCATGGAGAAGGATTTGAACAGCCAGTTGAAGAAGCCGGCTTTTGAAGCCAGTGCCGTTGTCGGCACCAACGTGGTGGCTACCCTAAAGAAAATCATAATGATGACGATGACCTCCATCAAGGATGAGCTTAAGTAGGAGGAGACTTGGCCGAGGAGCTGACGGGAAACGATATGCACAATGAGGTTGAGAGCCGCCTGGATGCCCTGTTCGATGAACGGGTGACGGACAAGGCCGTGTCGAAAGCCAATAGCGTCGAGGGTGGACTGGCTGAGTTGAAATCCCTCGTCATGTCCATCGAATGGGAAATCACCGACGATCTGATGGACCGCTTTATTGAAAATGTCGACGCCTTGAAACAAACCTTCAAGGGCGATCGGATCCTCTTCATGTTTTTGCAGCTGCTGGGCTCGCTTGGTTTGTACGTCAAGACCAACAAAGGCAAGGCGCACCCCAATGCCTTCGGATTGCTGGCATCGGTGTATTCCGGATTTGAGGATGCATCGCAGTCCGAAAAAATGACCCTGCCACAGAAAAAAAAGCTCCTGTATGTCGAGCTCAACAAATACAAAGAATTGAAAGAGCTCATTGCGCAGGCCAAAAGCAAAGGGAAAGCCTCGCCGGAGGCAACCCGCGGAGTGCGCATGGGGCACGCGAACGTCCGGCAGGAGGCACTGGCGCGGCCGACCGAGCCCCAGGCTCGGCCGGATGCGACGGCCCAAAGGACGGCTAAAGGGGATTTGGGCCTTCCGGTGACCCACGGTGAGCTGCGGCAAGTGGTGGAGGAGATCAGGCGACACTTCGATAGTGAGATCAATCGATTGCGCACGGAGATGCGCTCCCTGACGAAAGCATGAAATTCGGTTCACCGCGGGCAGCAGGCCGGACCTTGAGCGTTTGGCCACGATGGATGTGGAGGTTGGCCCATGGACATTGCGTCAGGAGATATTTCGGGGTTGGTTTTCAAACCGGTGGTTCGCGATGATTTGGGCAATTTTTCGCTGGACGGGCACATGCTCAGCCTCTTGATGGCCCTGGACGGGAAGAAGAACCTCGGCACCATCTCACAGAAAACCGGCTTGAGCATGGCCGCCATACGCGATATTGCCGGCAAGTTGCTGGACCTCAAGTTGATCGAACCGATCGAGTCGGCCGCAGCCTGGGTGGATCGGGATTTCATCGATTACCTCGTGGCGGAATTGTCCATAGCCATTGGGCCGCTGGCCGAGGTGCTGGTGGAGGACGGCGTGGAAGACTTGGGCTGTACGCTGCGCACGCTTGCGACCCATCGGGCCGCTGAGCTCATCAATCTCCTTGCCCAGGAAATTCAACGGGAGGAGAAGCGTGCCGAGTTCAAGCAGCGAATGGTGAGGAAAATCAAGGAAAAGGGATACTGATTGCCAGGGAGATGCCCTGGCGCGGGCAGGTAATTCAGCGGGTTTTCGCGCTCGAGGGTGATGTGCCGCCGGATCCCCGGGCGATTGGACCCGGTGAGTGATCATTGCCCGCAAGACCGCGCCTGGTGCGTAAACCGCGGAGTCGATTAAAAGGAGTGCACACATGATCGTAATCTGTGAGGAGTGCGGAAAGAAATACCGGATCGATCCCGACAAGATCAAGGGTTCGGAGGCCAGGTTCAAGTGCAAGGCCTGCCAGCACATCATTTCCGTGCACCGCCCGGATCCGGAGGAAGCCCGGAACCCGTCGGGTCAGGTGGCGCCTGAGCAGGAATTCAGCTTCCAGGAACCCGAACCGGAAAACGTGCCGCGCACTCCCCGGATGGAGCCCGAAACGCTGATCGCGAACGGCCCCGACTCGGATGAAACGCCCTCCGGCCGGCAGGTGGAAGCGGCGGATCCCGCCCGGCGCAAGAGAGGCATCGGATTAACCGCCAAGGTGATTCTGCTGATGCTGATCGTCAGCCTGGTGCCCGGAGCGATCTATTTCCTGATCAGCTTTCGGCAGACCAACGACCGCATCGTCGCGGAAACCGAGCGTTTCGGCAGCCAGATTGCGGCCGACTTGGCCGACCAGGTGGATGAATGGATCGACAAGAACATTCGTGTCATGCGGACGTTGGCCGCCATGCCCGCGATCCGCACCATGAACCGCTACGAGCAGGAAACGCTGCTGAAAACCGTTCAAGCCAATTATCCGTGGATGTACCTGGTGTTTACCACGGACACCAGCGGGATGAACGTCGCACGCAACGATGACGCGGAGTTGATCGATTATTCGGACCGTGCTTATGTCCGGGATATCATCGCCGGCAAGGAAGTCGCCTGGCAGACCTTGATAGGTAAGACCTCCAAGAAGCCGGCTCTCGTGGTGGCCGTGCCGATCCACAACAATCAGACCATCGTCGGGGTCTTGGCGGCTGCCATGCAGATCGACGAGCTCTCGCAGCGGGTGGCCACATGGAAACAGGGACGCACGGGTTTCGCCTTCCTCGTGGATGAAACCGGGAAAGTCGTCGCCCACCAAATTCCAGCCTTTGTGGAAACCCAGAAAAACTTGAGCCAGCATCCGTTGGTGGCCGGATTCGACCCCAACCAAAAAGGATTGATCACCTTCAAGGACCCGGAGGCCCAGGGCCGGCAGTCCATTGGGCATGCGCGCAAGACCCAATATGGTTGGATCCTGGCACTGCAGCAGGAATACGGCGAAGCCTTCGAGCCGCTGGCCAGGAGCCGCAACTTCGCCTTCATGCTTTTTGGTGCCACGGGCCTGGTTGTTCTGGTAATCGCCTACCTGGCAAGTCGTGCCATCGTGACACCTATCAAGAGATTAACCGATGCCGCCAACCGTATCAGTGTCGGGGACTTAGGCGTGGAGATTGAAAATCGATCCAAGGACGAGATCGGTGAGTTGGCCGAGGCGATTACACGCATGCAGGACAGTATCCGCCTGTCGATCGAGCGTTTGCGCAGGCGCAAGCGGTAGCCCCGCATGGCGGGCGCTCTGAGGGGCCTGAAGGTACCCGGCGCCCGGGAACTCGGGTTTGTCCGGAACGCGACGTGACTCCCGCACCGCGCGGGGAGAGCCCAGGGTCCTTCATTCGTGCGGCTGGGGAAGCCGGTATTTCCCTTACAGGGATGAGAAATCGCCGTGGCCGGCGGTTAAGGACGGGGAAGCGAAGGCATGATTGTCCTACCCAAAGAACAGCCCGTGATCGGCAACCTGAACAGCTATTATATCAAGGTTGCCAAGCTGGTGGAGCATTTTCAGGGCGAAATCGGATGCGGAGCGGTCCATTTCAAATCCATCAACGCCGAAGGAATTATTTACTTCGACAAGGATGAAATCCTCAACGGGGTATTCAGCGACCGTGGCGAGGAAAGCACGGGGCCCAATGCCGCGGCCGCCTTGTTGGATGCCGCGGCGGTTACCAATTTTGCGCTTTCGGTCTTTGGTATCCCGGCCGAAGAAATTTATTTTTGGTCTACCGTCCCGGATGCCAAGCTCATCTATCAAGACCTCAGCACCGAGTTCACGGATCTGGAAGGCCTGATCAAGAAGATGAAATCCGAAGCGTTGACCGGGTTCATCGAAGTAATCATCGGGAGCGGTCCCCAGGGTGGATTACTTTTCTTCAATAACGGGGAGATTATAGGCGGTTCGTATTCCTGGCAACAAAGGGCGACCAGCATGAATGCCAATGGTCAGGAAGATCTCGTCCGGCGCTGTAAGGAGAATGGCGGTGTGTTCCATGTCAGCCGGATGCCGTCCGCGGATACCGCCCCAAATCAAGAGGCGGAACTGTATGTTGAAGAAATTTCCGAAAAGCCATCCGGGCGCACCCTAACCGCCATTGAAGAACTGCTGGTACTGTTCGAACGCATTGTGATCAGCCGCAAAGGCCGAGACACCGACTTCAGTACTCTTTTGAGCCGCAAGTTCGTCGAAAAAGCGGATACGTATCCCTTTCTGGACCCTTTTGCCGCCGAATTTCGCTATGTCGACAATGCGGTAACCTTCACGGGGGATACGAACGATGCCACCCTTCTCAAGGGCGTGGTGGAGTCCATTCGGGAGGTTGGCGAGGAGTTGGGCATGCTGGCGGAAGTTCGTGACAACGTCAGTGGCTGGATGAAAAAATACGCAAAGGAAATTGATGCCCTTGGCGTGCGCATCTAACGCGGGTTGCGTTGGCATGCTCGAGCGGAATCCTGCGGAATTCGTTCCGCTCGCCGGTGATCAAGAGGTGGCGGATAGGCTTATTCGGACCGGAAACGAACCGGTAAAGCGGACCGATGGAGCGAGCCAACCACGCTGTTGGGAATAGTCGGTGGATCCCGCTGCCCGCGCGTCACGGACGATGAACACACCCTCCTCCCATGCCGAAGTAGACGCTTCCCTGCGTAATTATTCCGAATTCATTCGGAATCTGCCAGTGGCACTCTATCGCATCACGGTGGAGGGGCGTGTTGTTTTCTGCAACGATGCCTTTGCCCGCCTTTTTGGCTTCGGCGCAGTCGATGACGCGATCAATTATCCGGTGATCCGCCTCTACCGTAACAAGAAAGACCGTGGCGCCCTGGTGCAGGCGGTGCTGGAGAAGGGAACAATCTTGGACATGGCACTTCCCTTGAAACGCCTCGACGGCAGCCCCATGTGGTGCGCCGTCACGTCGAAAGCCGTGCTCGATGATGACGGCGAGGCAATCTTTCTGGATGGCAGCCTGCGCGACATCACCGGTCAAATCCAGGAGGCCGATCCGTCTTTTCCCCCGGCGGCCGAGCGGGACGATCGCAAGCCGGCGGCGGTGTTTGTGTTTGATACCCAGGGCACGATCCTGGATGCCAGCGACGATGCCGCCCTGCTGCTGGGAGCGCAACCTGCAGATTTGACCGGCCGGCCTTTTGCGGAATGGCTGGGGCGTTCCGCCCAGAATCATTTTCTTCTCTTTGTAAGCGATGTCTTCAAAATCGGGCAGGAGGCAGTCACCTTGCCCGTCACCGGCGCGGACGGCGCCTGCCGGTTCCTGCAGCTGGATGCCGTTCTGGCCCGCCTGGGCGGCCGCCCGCATCATATCAAGGCTTCGGCATGGGATGTCACCGATGGGGTTCGGCAACTCAAGGAAAGGGCCAACATCGATAAATTCCAGGGGGTGTTGGAAATGGCCGGCGGTGTGGCCCATCGGTTAAACCAGCCGTTGACCATCGTGACCAATATTCTCAATGAGTTGCAGACCCAGTGGCCCGAGGAGAACGCCTTGCGCGGCAGCATTGCCAAGGCGTACGAGCAGGTCATGAAAATGAATTCCATCACCCATAAAATTGGCAATATCAAGAAATACGAGGCGGTGGACTACGTCGCGGGGATAAAAATTGTGGACATCGATCGTGCCTCCTGACCCCTTGCGGATTGACGGCGCTGTGGGCGGAAATCTCCCCCCGGCGGCAGGGCGGCAGGGGGCCGCGAGGTATTCGCTTTGGGAGTCCCGTGGGGTGCGCCCATCCCCTGGCCGGGAAATCGGCGGGGCGGCCTGTGGCGTGTCGCGCATCGCGCCGTGCCGCGGCCGCACCGTTCTTGGGGCTGGCTGGATTCAGGACGGCTGAGCGCAGGTGTCGCTGGAAAGGATTTGATCATGGTGCGGAATGTCATGTTCGTTGACGATGACCATGAGATGCTTCAGGCCCTCCGTGAGGGGCTGGAGAAGTACCAGGAGACGTTTCGGGTCTTGCTGGCCGAAGATGGGGTGCACGCGGTGGAGCAGCTCCGCAAGAACCCCGTTTCCCTGGTCGTGACCGATCTCAAGATGCCCCGCATGGACGGATTCACGCTGCTGTCCCATATCATGGCGAATTATCCGGACATACCGGTGATCATCATCACGGGATACAGCACCCCGGAGATGAAGCGTCTGGCCCAGGAGGGCGGAGCCGTCGGCTATATCAGCAAGCCCTTCCTGATCGAGGACTTGGCACGTCAAATCATGAAAACGCTCCGCAAGGAGTCCGAGGGCGGCACGCTCCATTCGGTTTCTTCCGGAATGTTCCTGCAGCTGATGGAGATGGAAGAGCGCACCTGCACCATCCGTCTGCGGGACAAGGCGTCCGGACAGGCGGGCGTGTTGTTTATCCGACGCGGCGAGCTGCTGGATGCCCGTGTCGGCGAACAACAAGGGCTGGAAGCGGCGTATACCATTTTTTCCTGGGATGACGTGACGCTTTCAATTCAAAACGATTGTCCCCAGAAGGACAACCGGATCAACAGCGATTTGCAGCCCATCATACTGGAGGCCGCACGCCGTAAGGACGAGTCGGAAGCCTCCGGCGATATGAGCGAAGACACCGTGGACGAAATCGACGTGTCCGCGGTGACGGAACTCGACATCGCGGAGCCTTCCGTGATGGAGACCATCAAAACACGCCTGCGCGCGGAAGTTGGCGAACGCTGCGGGCTCGAGGACATCTACCACGGCAATTCGTTCGACTACCTGCTGCCTCCCTTCGCGGCCATGGGAGGCGTATTCGGTCTCGGCGCCTTCAAGCTGGGTTATATCGATCAAGGCGATGCCAACGACATCATCCTTGTGCCGAGCAACCCGTCGACACTCGTTACGGTCAACCCCAAGTGCCCGCGAGACAAGATCATCCAGGTGCTTCGGGACTGCTTATAAACCAAGACGGAAAACGCACCAGGGCTAGGATGGAAGGTTGACCAATGAAAGAGTTTTTCAAGGACATTCTGGGATTGAATGGTGTGGCGGGCGTAATCCTGTTCGGACCGGATGGTTCGATGCTTTATCAAAGCCCGGTGGCCGAGGGGCGGCGCTTTGACATCCGGCAGCTCGATTTCCAGAAGTTGGCCACGCTTCTCACCCGGGTGCGGGAAGCCGACCTGGTTTTCCAGGGCGGACGCATTTATGTGCGCAAAGCCGAAATCGGATTTATTCTAATCGTGCTCGAGGCGATGGTATCCATCGCCATGGTGAAATTGAACTGCGACATCCTTCTGCCCATGCTCAAACCCGATAAAGTCGCGAAAGCCCGCAAATCGTTTTTCCGCAAAGGATAGAGCAGGGCGATCGCCCCCCGTGTGCAAGGGCAGGCTTGCACTCCCCGAGGGGGGATACGCACCCAGCCAACGAAAGTGTGAATCATGAGCAAAACCCAACTCCGGGCCGCCACGCCGGTCGACACCAAGATCAATGAAGCAGAAGTCTGCTACTCGATGGGTCTGTTTGATGAATCCTTGACCCTTTTTGAACGAATTCTAAAGGATTTCAGCGATCTGGACCCGGTACGCAAAAAGTCGATCCAGGATAAGATCGGATCCATCGAGAAGGAGCTCGCCGACAGGCAGAAAGATGAGGCGGGGGCCGTTTCGACCCAAGAACTGTCCATGTTGAAAAAGTCCCTCTCGGGAGAGGAAGATATCCCGGCCATTCTGGACAGCGCCTCGGCTTTCAAGGATTTGGGTCTTTTCGAGGAGGCCCTTCAGGAATTCGAAAAGCTTGTCATCCTTGACTTTGATCCCGAAAAGCTGGTGGCCGCCTTAAGCGAATGCCTGGTCAAACTGTATTCCCCTTCCGAGCTGTTCGACAAGATCACACGGACAGTCGCCGACCAACGCGTGGGCGTCAGCAAAAGAGCGAAGATTTATTACCTCTTCGGCGCTGAGATGGAGAAACGCGACCATCGGGACCTGGCGCTTGATCTTTACGAAAAAGCGGAGAAGGAATCACCCGACGATCCGGAAATCAGAAAAAATCTGGAAGTGCTCCGCTCCCGGTTGTCGTCCGGATCCAAATACGATTTTTTGCTGCGTCAGAAGTTGATTTCCACCGAACAGCTGCAGCAGGCGGCAGCGCAGGCCAAACAGCAGCGCAACAGCGTGGAGCATATTCTGATACGCAATTTTGGCATCGCGCTCCAGGATATCGGGAAATCCTTCGCCCAATTCTACGGCTGTCCGTTCCGCGGCTATGACGTAGATTTGCCCACCCCTATTGAACTGCTGGGCAACCTGAAAAAAGCCTTTCTGATGAACGAACGCTGGGTGCCCCTGAAGTGGGGCAAGGAAGGGGTCGAGGTGCTGGTCGACGACCCCAGGGACCTGAACAAGACCGACAACATCAAGGCCCTGATGAAAACCAGCAAGATCACCTTTTCCGTGGCCATCCGTGAGGATATCGAGTCCTACATCAAAAGATTCTATGCGGAAGATCAATACACCGATGGCTCCAAGGGCGGCGAGGATTATGAGAATTTCGACGAAATTCTCGATGTGTCCTTCGAGGAGGAGGAGGATTTCAGCCAGGAGGTCGACGAAGCCGACGAAAGTTCCAGCAAGGTGGTCAAGCTGGTTGACCAATGCCTGATTGCGGCCTATCGCAAGAACGCGTCCGACATCCACATCGAGCCGCAACCCCAGACGAAATCCACCAACATTCGCTTCCGCATGGACGGTGTCTGCCAGGATTACATCAAGGTGCCGAACTCGCTGGCGCGGGGCATCTTGTCGCGCATCAAAATCATGGCCAACCTGGACATCGCCGAGCGCCGGCTGCCTCAGGACGGAAAAATCAAATTCAAGCGCAAAGGCATCCCGGCGTTCGAACTGCGGGTGGCGACACTGCCCACCGCCGGTGGCTACGAAGATGTTGTGCTGCGCATTCTGGCCACCGCGGGCGCCATGAAGCTCGAAGATATGGGATTGAGCGAGCGCAATCATGATGTGTTGAAAAGCATCATCGCCAAACCCTACGGACTGGTCCTGGTGGTGGGCCCGACCGGCTCGGGGAAAACCACCACGCTGCATGCCGCGCTGGGCCATATCAACAAGCCCGGAATCAAGATCTGGACGGCGGAGGATCCAGTGGAAATTTCGCAGATCGGACTTCGCCAGGTGGAGGTCAAGCCCAAGATCGGACTTGATTTTGCGCGCGTGATGCGCGCCTTTCTGCGCGCAGACCCGGATGTGATCATGATCGGGGAGATGCGTGATGAGGAAACGGCATCCATCGGCGTGGAAGCCTCTCTCACGGGGCACCTGGTATTCTCCACGCTTCACACCAACAGCGCTCCCGAGACCGTCACCCGGCTCTTGGACATGGGGCTCAATCCGCTAAACTTCTCCGACGCCTTTCTGGGTGTGCTGGCGCAACGCCTGGTTCGGCGGCTGTGCAGCTGCCGCAAGGAGTTTACGCCCTCGGAGGAGGAATTCGAGACCATCGTGGCCGATTTCGGCAAGGAGCATTTTGCGCTCACCGGTGTGACCAGCGCCAATGACCTGAAGATCTATCGCCCCGGAAGTTGCGAAAAATGTTCCGGCACCGGGTACAAAGGCCGCATGGGGATACATGAATTGATGGAAGGTACCAAGATTATCAAGCGACTCATCAAACAGGCCGCGCCCACCGAAACCCTGTTCGAGCAGGCGTCGTCCGAGGGGATGACCACCCTCAAACAGGACGGAATCCTCAAAGTCTTCAAGGGTCATACCGACATGCAGGAGGTCAAGCGCGTCTGCATCAGTTGACCCACCGCCGGCGGGGTGGAAAATGACCGGCGGCCGAGTTCCCCGATTCTGTTGCGCTTCCCCCGGGACCGAATGGATCCAGCTTCCGATGAATGGCGTTGCCAGCTTGCGGCAGGCGCAGCATCTTTCGGCGTCGTCCTGAGCGAACGCCAAACCGAACGGTTCGCCCGTTTCGCCGTGGAACTGCTCCATTGGAACCGGCGCATGAACCTCACGGCCATCACCGATCCCCTGGCGATTCTATCCAAGCATTTTTTGGACTCCTTGGCGCCCCTGGCGCTGATGCCCCCCAGGGCCCGGTTGCTGGATATCGGCTCCGGGGCGGGGTTTCCGGGGATTCCATTGAAAATCGCCAATCCGCATTTGGATGTCCGCCTGGTGGACGCCTCACGGAAAAGAGTCAGTTTTCAGAAGCACATCATCCGGTCCCTGGGGCTGACCGGCATCGACGCCGCGCAGTGCCGCATGGAAGCCGACGCCCGCGCCGCTTTGGAGCCGGCCGGTTTCGAGGTGGTGGTCAGCCGTGCCTTTGCCGACCTGCCGACCTTTGTCGCCCTGGCGTGGCCGCAATTGGCGAGCACGGGCCAGGTGGTCGCCTGGAGAGGCCGCGCCGATCCGGCGCAGGAAGACCGTGCCCTTGCCCTGATGGAGCAGGCCGGATGGCGCTGTCGCATGGAGCAGGTGCCCTACCGTCTCCCCGGGGTTACGGCCGAGAGGCATCTCGTCGTGCTGGAAGCCCGACGCGATACCGCCGCGTGAGACAACGACCCTGGCGAGACCGCCCGCTGAAAAGCGTAAAGCCTTCGCCGCGCGAATCCCTTTTTCGCAATTTGGGGGGATCCGGTAGATGTCCGGGTAGGATCGGGCCCGCGGCATGGGCGGCTGGGCCTTCACCGGGTCCCCACGTCGTTCGCATTCAATCGTCCAGGGAAACGAAACGGTGGCGCAGGACCCTCCCGTCGATGTGCAACAGGGCGACCGTAGCGCTTCCTCCACGCGGGTAGGCGGCGCTGCCTGGATTGAGATACAGCACGCCTTGGCGGACTTCGGCGGCAGGTCGGTGGGTGTGGCCGGAGATCACCACCTGAAGGTCTGCGGCCTCGGGGGTCAGATCCAGAC
This sequence comes from Desulfobacteraceae bacterium UBA5852, assembly GCA_002432195.1. GTDB lineage: Bacteria > Desulfobacterota > Desulfobacteria > Desulfobacterales > UBA5852 > UBA5852. The sequence continues at coordinate 178,102 of DJGG01000132.1, read as the reverse complement.
GCGCGAGGTCATGGAGCATGAGGATGTGGATGGGGCCGCTGTCGATGATTTCCATGGGGGCCAGATTTGAGGCCCATGTTCCGACATCCATGTTGCCGCGCACGCACGTCACCGGTGCGATCCGCTGCAGGTGATCCAGGACCTGGGGAGTGTCGATATCGCCCGCGTGGAGAATGCGATCGACGCCCGCGAAGACAGCGGTCAGGGCCGGAGAAACCAAGCCGTGGGTATCGGATAAAATACCGAAACTGAGGGCCGGTGCGACAAGGCGCGGCGGCGAAGGGAGCGGCGGAGCCATCATTCCTTGGTCAGGTTGTCGGCAAACACCAGCAGCAGTCCGCTCAGGTTGGGCGGGAGGGGCTGGAATTCAATCCCCAGTGCGCGGCATTGCACGCCCGCCTTCATGAGCAAGCGGGACCATACGACGTGCCCCTTGACATTGAGGGACAAGTTGTCGTCGGGAAGACTCATCCGGACGCGGACAGCCGCGCCGTCCACTTCGTCCGGCAGGGGGAGGTGATTGTGGTCGTTCAGAATCACGCACATCCCGGTGATGGACATGTCCTTGACGGCTCCCTCGACGGTGAGCGGTGCTTGATCCAAATCCATGGCCCCGATCTCGAGCTTGACGTCCACAGGGATTTCATGGCGCTGGATGCGTCTGAAGCTGCGACCATTGGTGGCGAGTGCTGTCGGGTTGGTCACGAGGGTTTGAAAGCTGCGTTCCAAGGAAGGATACTTGGCGCAAAGGGATATGAGATTGTTGCGGGATATGCGGATCAACTCCACGCGGCCGACTGAATCCGTNNATTGCGAGTACCTTTCCTTGCCCAGGGGGAAGACTTCGCCGAAGAATTCGGTTTCCCGGCGCTCGGATGCCGTTGTGTCCGTTGCGTTTGGTTCGGTGGGGTGGAGCGTGCGTGTGCGCAGTTCTCCCGAAGCCACGAAGTAGAGATTGTTTTCCGGGTCGCCGAATTTCTTGACAATCTTGCCGGGGGGCATCACGATGCGTTCCATTCGGGTTATCAGGGCGACCAATTCGTGAAAGGACAGACCGGCATAGAAAAGCTTGAGGGATGAGGATCGGTCATTGTTCTCCAGCAGATTCAGATAGAAGGCTTTCAATTGCCCGAAATTCGGTTTGCCAATTTGCCACTGGAGCATTTTGGCCACGATGGCGGGCAAAATGCGGCCGCTGGCGGCGTACAGGGAGGATGCCTGGTCATAGTATTGACAGGCGGCGGCGAATGATTTGCGGCGAGCCAGGCGCTCGGCGAAAGCGCGATGGAGATCGGGATTGTCGGGAAAGATTTTCAGCATGCTCTTGAATTCATCGATGGATTCGATCACGATCGAGCCATCGATGATCTGCGAAACAATGCTCTGGTGCAACTGATTCCCCTGGTTCACCGTCATGGGAGAGGCCTCACCTCAACGCCGGATGCGCTTTTTGCGGTTGCGGCGCTGCTTGCTCTTGCTCTGCAGTCGTTTCTTGATGCTCTCGGTTTTAAACGAAAAGCGACTCTTGATGCGCTGCCGGTAACCCCGAATGGTGGTCAAGGTAAGGTAGTAAGCCGCAATGGACAGCGGTATCCCGATGACCAGACCGCCTGCGGTTAGGATCAACAAGATTTCAGGGCCGCGGTGCAAAAGGTTCAGCAACGCATCCAGATCGAATTGGTCCGGGAGCCGGTGATGGCCCTCCCAGACGAAAAGTCGGGCGCCGATGTAGTAAGTGACGCCATAGATAAAAGGCGCCGTCAGGGGATTGGTGATCCACACGCCGATGGCGGCGGCGATTTTGTTCCACTTGAGCAGTGCGGCCAGAAAAATGGCGATGGCGGTCTGAATCCCCATCAGGGGGGTCATGCCGACAAACAACCCCAAAGCCAGACCCAAAGCGATTTCTCTTGGGTTGCCGCGTATTCTGAGCAGTCGGGCGAATGCGGCCTGGAGGGCCGTCGCCAGGCGGTTTTGAAACTTCCGGGCAAGGAACCGATCGTGCCAATGCTCCATAGTCGGACCGTTGATCACCTTCGATCCAAAGTGCCAGCGTCGTCGGAGATCGAGCGGCGGTGGGGGTTATCTCGGCACGCGGGAGACTTGTTCCCCCTGGAGGCCGGTAGGTAGACGGCGCAAGCGATCCGGGTCGTCCATAAAGCGAGCGCTGGCCGTACGGTCAGGGCGGCCCGTCAAGGTTGTCGGATCGGCGGATGCGCCTGCAACAAACCTCTCCCGCCGCTGGTCCTGAACCAGCGATATTTGTCCTGCATCAATAAGGGCCATGATGACGGGTACTTTCGCACTATAGTAAACCATTTCAGGTGATTTTTGTAAAGCAATTCCGCTCACCAGCCGCTTGGTGCGGGCGTTGCTCAGGGCCTCGTCGCCAGCGTTGAGCCCATCAAGCGCAGGAGGATCCAGAAGATCGCAAGGGGAATGATGACGGCCTGGAGGGCAAACACCACGATGAGATCGATGATATGATCCGTCAGTCGGGCCATGTGGGACCGTATGGCCTCAATGCGGGCCTGAATCCCCAAGATGTTGCGTGCATCCTCCAACGTTTGGCGCCAGCGGCCGCCGGCCGCGGATTCGTCCCCGGAGGGCGGTGCCGCGGGCGACACCTGTCCGGCAATGCGGATGTCTTCCGTGGCGGTATCGAGTTTCAGGGTGGCTTGCGCAAAGCGATCGGCAAGAAAGATGGCGTAGATGCCGTCGCTGGCGAGGCTTATACAGGGAATCGCAAAGCGCACCAGCATGGCGAAAAGTAAAATGCGGCGTCCGATCCCATTCCAGAAGGCACCCCCCGGCGGGAGAAGCCGAAATCGCCCAGCCAGGAAGCACAGCAGGGCGGCTGGCAGGAGGACCTTCAGGCCCCAGCGCCAGCCGATTTCCAGAAGCACTCGCTGGATGCCCAGTGAGGTTGTGCTGACCAGCATGATCCAGGAAAATTGCTCAGCCAGGTCGTTCAAGGGGTCGAGAACCTCTCCGATGGTCAGGGTCACGCCCACGCCCACGGGCGATACCGCCAATGCGGTGCCTTGCGCGGCGGAAATGATGCCGTTGAGGCCGCGCACCACGGCGAAGGTGGCGATGGCCCGACCCATGGTGGTCTCCAGGTAGCGCGTGGCCGTGGCGTCCACATTGGCAATGGGCATTCGGGCCATCAGGCGATCCAGGATCCCCGTGGCGGCGAGGATGGTGAGGGCCATGAGCGCAATTGTCGCCAGGGTCCTGGCAACGATGGGCATAGGCGGTAAGTATCGTTGGTGGGGCATGCGTATGCTTTCGTGGCTGGCCTGAATGTCTTGCAGGCGGTCTTGACAATGGACGCGGAACACCGAAACTCTTATATGACAAGCAAAGCCGGGGGTCAAACCCACGCTCGGCCCTCCGGTCGAAGGGGCGTAACGACGGATGCCCCGCTCAATAACAACAGTCCAACCGGCATCGATGGCAAGCGATAATCCGGAAGCGGAAGGAGGGCGCATGCAACTTCAAGGCAAACGCATCATGATTCCCGTGGAAAACATGTTCAACGATCTCGAGTTCTGGTATCCGTTCTACCGGCTCAAAGAGGAGGGCGCCGCCGTTACGGTGGTAGGCTCGGGCAGCGCCTCCGCCTATACCGGAAAGGCGGGAACGCATGCCAGTGTCGATGCGGGCGCCGCGGACCTGAAGGTTGCCGACTTCGACGGGATTGTCGTGCCGGGTGGGTACGCGCCGGATATCATGCGCCGCTATCCGGAAATGGTGCGCCTGGTGCGGGAGAGCTTCGAAACCGGTCGCCTGGTGGGAGCTATCTGCCACGCGGGCTGGATGCTGGCGTCGGCCAAGATCCTCAAGGGTCGGACGGTTACCTCCTTTTTCGCCATCCGCGACGATTTGGTTCACGCCGGAGCAACCTGGGTGGATCGGGAAGTGGTGGTGGACGGGCACTTGATCACCAGCCGTACTCCGGACGACCTGCCCGCCTTCATGCGCGCGATTATCGCTTTCCTGTCGGGCACGGAGCCTGCTGAAGCACGTCGCTGACCGTCGTGGGAAGAGCTTCAAGCGCCAGGCGGCATGGCATGGCGCGGTTCGGAGGGATTCGCGGGGCGCTGGAAGCGCTTGGCAAACCCGGCTGCCCGGGCCGGATGCGTTCCGCCGACTCCGATCGGCAGGCTGTGGATAAACTGCGCCTCAAGCCGAAAGGTCCCGCCGACGGCGGGATTGCGGCCCTCGGGGGAATTCCTCACAACCCTTTAAGGTGGCGCAGCTTTTCCCACCGGCCCACGCCTTGCCTTTCGCCCGGAAGCTTTTTTATCCACGGCCTGTTAGGGAGCACGGCCGGCGGATGTCGGACGGTCTGGCGGAGGGTGACAATCCCGGAGCCGATGTGCTAAGAACCGATTGCCTGGGAAAGCGAAGGGAGGAGCGATGCCGATGATCATCATGGTGGGATTCGACGGGAGCAATGCGGCGACCGAAGCGGTCGACCTCGCCGTGCGGCATGCCAAGGCCTTCGGTGCCCGGGTGGAACTGGTCTGGACCCAGGTAAAGGGTACGGAAAACGAACAGCAGGACATCGCGGTTGCCGAGAAAACGCTGGCCTACCGACAGAGCATGGTGCAGGAGGCCGGCGTCGAATGCGGTGTCCACCTGTTGATCCGCGGGAGGGAGCCCGGCGAGGATCTGGTGGAATTCGCCGCGGAGCACCAGGCGGCGGAGATCATCATCGGAATCCGCCGCCGTTCCAAGGTCGGCAAACTGCTTTTCGGTTCCACCGCCCAATTCGTCATCCTCAATGCCCCCTGTCCCGTGGTCACCGTGAAATAAGCCCTGGTCGGGCAGTTAGGCCCGGGGCCTGAAAACCATCGGGGTCTAGCTGCCGTGGCCGGCAGCGCGGGCTGCGGACAGGCGTGCGGGGCACGGATCGGCGCTCAGTTCTTGAGGCTGTGGATGGGCGCCGGGATGCGGCCGCCGTGCACGATGAAATTGTTGGCGGCCTGGCCGTTCAGAACGGGCATGATCGTGGATTCCCCCAAAAGCCCCCCGAAGAAGGCTTTGTCGCCGGCGGACTTGCCGGGCACGGGAATCAGGCGGGTGGCGGTGGTTTTGTGGTTGATGACGCCGATGGCCATTTCATCGGCCATGATGGCGGCGATGGTTTCCGCTGACGTGTCCCCGGGAATGGCCACCATGTCGAGGCCCACCGAGCAGACGCTGGTCATGGCTTCCAGTTTCTCTATGCTGAGGTAGCCGAGGCGGGCCGCTTCGGCGATGTTGAGGTCCTCGCTCACCGGGATAAAAGCCCCGCTCAGGCCGCCCACGTGGGAACTGGCGAACGCGCCGCCCTTTTTGACGGCGTCGTTGAGCATGGCCAGGGCCGCGGTGCTGCCGGGCACGCCGATGCTGAGCAGGCCCAGGCTCTGGAAGATCTCCCCCACGCTGTCCCCCACGTTGGGCGTCGGCGCCAGGCTGAGGTCCACGACACCGAATTCAATGCCCAACTGGTCGGCCACCTCGCGGCCGATGAGCTCCCCCACCCGGGTCACCTTGTAGGCCGTGCGCTTGATCAATTCCGATATCTGCCCCAGGTCCATCCCCGGTTGGGCTTCCAGGGCGCGATCGATGGCTTTCTTGACCACTCCGGGGCCGCTCACCCCCACGTTGATCACCGCATCCGGCTCCCCGATTCCCAGGTAGGCGCCTGCCATGAAGGGGATGTCCTGGGGAATGTTGGCAAACACGCAGAGCTTGGCGCAGGCCACTCCGTCCCGGTCCGCGCTCCGCTGAGCGGCCTCCTTGATGGTGCTGCCCATCAGGAGCACGGCATCCATGTTGATGCCCGCCCGGGTGGAGGCCACGTTCACCGAGGCGCACACGCGCTCGGTTTCCGCTAAGGCCTGGGGAATGGATTCGATCAGGGTGCGGTCCCCCCGGGCAAAGCCCTTTTCCACCAAGGCCGAAAAACCGCCGATGAAATCCACGGAGACCTCGGCGGCCGTGTCATCCAGGGTGTGGGCGATCTCCAGCATCTGGGGGACGGTAAACGGTGCTCCCAGAAGGGCGACAGGGCTGACGGCGATACGCTTGTTGACCACGGGAATGCCGTATTTGTCCCCCACACGGTTGCAGACGCTCACCAGGTTGCGCGACAATAACCTGATTTTGGTTCTGATCTTATTGCAGAGCGCCGCCGGCTGACCATCCACGCAGTCCAGCAGGTTGATTCCGAGGGTCACGGTGCGCAAGTCCAGATGTTCGCTCTGGAGCATGTCGAGGATCGAAACGATTTCTCTGCTGCTCAGCATGGTGGCTAGGGCCCGGTGGTTGGGTGTCAGATGCGGCTCAAGGCCTCGAATATGTCTCGGTGCTGGATGCTCACCTGCAACTCCAGTTCCGCGCCGCGGGCTTTCAGCTCCGCGAAAAAGCGCTGCTGATCGGTGGCTGCGGGAACGTCCACTTCGTAGATCATGGTGTTGGCATTGGGGTCGCTGCCCCCCTTGAAGACGGCCTGGCAGTTGGTGATGTTTCCATGGTGGGCGGCGATGACGGCGGTGATGGATGCCACCAGACCTTTGCGGTCCGGTCCCCGGGTGGTAATCACAAAAGCTTCGTGGGGCGGCGGGGGAAGCTCCGGACCTGCCTCCATGGGCTTGACCACCGCCTGCAATCCCATGGGACCCAGCACCGCGGCCAGCCGTGCTTCCAGGTCGACCCAGGCCAAGGTGCGGGGGATGACGGCGATGAAAATGCCGGCGAATGCCGATTGCAGGCTGGTCTGGCTGACATTCTCGATGTTGCTGTGCAGCTCGAAGAGCAAACGCGAAACCGCGGCTATGATCCCGGGGCGGTCCTGGCCCAATACCGAGATGATGACTTTCTGCATTCCCGATCCTTCAATCGATCCGCGCGGAGCCGTCCACTAGCTGCGGCACGGTGGCCCGGCGGACCCGTAGCGGCGTGGCGCGGGTGGCCCCGACCGTCCGCCGCCGGGGTTAACGCAGGATATCCCGCGAAACGGAGGCCATGTCGGCACATCCGGTGAGCACCATGGCCGAGATCAGCTCCCGCCGCAATTGCTCGATGTAACGTATGACGCCCTCCTTGAGGCCTCCCATGGCGGCGATGGAGAAGGGGCGGCCGATCATGACGGCATCCGCCCCCAGGGCGATGAGTTTTAAAACGTCGGCCCCGGTACGGACACCCCCGTCGGCCAGGATGGGCAGTTGTCCCTTGACCGCCGCCGCAATTTCCGGGAGCACCTCGGCGGCCCCCGGGGTATGGTCCAGCACCCGCCCGCCGTGGTTGGAGACCACGATGGCGGCCGCTCCCACATCCAGCGCGATCCTGGCCTGGTCCGCGGTCATGATGCCTTTGAGCACGAAGCGGGCCGGGGTGCGCGCGATGATGGCCTTCATCCTGGCCGGAGACTTGGGGTTCACGGGGCGTCCCATGAGCTTGAGGGTCACCAGCCCGGCGGCATCGATGTCCATTCCCACGATGTCGGTGCCGGTCTCCAGGGCTTTGTCCAGTTTGATTTGGAGTTCCGAATCCTCCCAGGGCTTGATGAAGGGGATGCCGTGCCCGCCCAGGGACCGGATGGCCCCGAACCCGGCCTCGTGGATGAACGGCGGCACCCCGTCGCCGGTACAACCGATGATCCCCATGGCCTGACAGCCCGCAAGCTTGCCGGAGATATAGTCTTCTTCGGTGATCTTGCCCCCCATGTTGAAGGCCACGCCGCCGATGGGGGCGGCCAGCACAGGAAGGGCCAGGGGCTTGCCCAAGAGGGTGATGGCGGGATTGGGGTCCTCTGCCGCATGCAGCACGCGCATGTTGAAGCGCTGGGCCGCCAGAGCTTCCAGGTTGGCCCGGAAGGCGGCGCCGGTTCCCAGACCTCCCATGCCGGGGACCTCCCCGGCGCAGGCGCGGCCGTTGCAGACCGGGCAGACCCGGCAGAATCCCTGCATGCGTTCCCGTGCGCGCGCCCTGACTTCCTGCATCCCCGTCGATCTCCCTGCGTGATGGAGTTGTGTTGGCTTTGAGCCTTGTGCTATGGAGGGGGCCATTCAGCGGGCCGCCTCCGCGCCGCAAGCGGCTTATAGAAGCAGAAGGACCATCAAATGTCAAAAAAAAACCTGCGAGCGGTCCTGGGGGAAAACCGTTCCCTTTTCGTGGTCATCGCCGTCTGCCTCTTCCTGTTGGAACTGGAAATCTTCATCCTGGCGGCCACCCACGCGGGCAGCCACTCGGTCATCCAGGTCCTGGCCTCCGACGGGGGTGTCGTGTACGAATCCGACGGGCAAAACCTCAGTCAGTTCGACCGCTACTATTTCGAACAGAATTTCGGACCCTTGGAAACCTACCAGCGGCGCCTGGTGACCCGGGAGGTGCCATTCCCCTTCCGTGCCTGGTTTGTGGCCGCCATTGGATTGCCGGTGGCGGGGGTTCTGCTGTTTGCCTTTATCGTCCGGGCCTACCTCGCCATGTTTCACGGCGAAACGCTCAAGGCGGTCGCGGCGGATCCCAACGCGGAAATCCCACCCGCCGGGGACGCGGGGCGGCTGGAAGGGCTCCTGTTGCGGATCAGCCGCTTCAACATCTTCAGCATCGGCTTTCTGGTGCTGATGGGGGTGTTCGCCTATTGGGTCGTTCCCAACCTGATCACCTACGTGAGCCGGCTGGGGCTGGAAACCCTGATCCGCTTCAAATGGTTTTTCGCGGTCCTGGCGGTGGTGGTCCTGGGGGGCGCCGCCTGGGTGGTATACCTGCGCTACCTGCTGGCCAAACAGGCCATCGCCAGCCGCACCGAGGTGGAAAAGTACCGCCTGGAGCTGGAATACGGCCAGGGGCGCTCATCCCCCCGGCAGTTGGCCCACCGTGCCGACCCGCCGCCCATGGTCTCCTGGGAGGCTTCTCCCCCGGAGGTCAAGGGAATCGACCGGCGGGCGGACCACTGAAACCCGGGAAGCCTCCCGGGCGAGCGCTCGAAAGCCCATGGAAATCGTCACCACACACCGGCATACGGATTTCGACGCCCTTGCCTCGACCATGGCGGCCACGCTGCTTTTCCCCGGAGCGCACGCGGTATTGCCCAAAGCCATCAACCCCAATGTGCGAGCCTTTCTCTCCATACACAAGGATGTCTTCTCGGTGTTCAAGCCCGGGGAGGTCGATATGGCGAGGGTGCGACGCCTGATCGTGGTGGACGCCAACCGCTGGGAGCGGCTGGATGGCCTGGGGGCCCTTCAGTCGCGAAGTGATATCGAGATCCATCTCTGGGACCACCATCCCGAAATAGGCGACATTCCGGCCCAGGGGGGCTGCCAGGAGGAGACCGGCGCCACCATCACCCTGTTGCTGCGCCGGCTCAAGGAACAGCGCAAGATCATTACACCGATCCAGGCCACGCTCTTCCTGTGCGGTCTCTACGAGGACACCGGCGGGTTGACCTTCCCCTCCACCCGGGCCGAGGACGCCTATGCCGCCGGCTACCTCCTGGAGCGCAAGGCTGATCTCGGCGTGGTGGAAAAATTTTTGCGTCCGGCCTACGGCGCGCGGCAAAAGGAGGTCCTCTTCCGCATGCTGCAGACGGCCCAGCGGCGCAAGATCAAGGGGCACAGGGTCAGCATCAGCAGCATCGACCTCCATGGGCACGTGGACAGCCTCGCCGTGGTGGTGCGCATGTACCGGGAGATCCTCAACGTGGATGCGGCCTTCGGCGTGTTCCACGACCGGGAGCACCGGCGGTGCATGCTCATCGGCCGGAGCAGCAGCGAGGATATCGATATCGGCCAGCTGATGAGCCGCATGGGGGGCGGCGGGCACCCGGGGGCCGGATCGGCCCTCATCAAGGGCGTCAATCCCGAGGCCGTGGCCAATCTCATCGTGGAGATGATCGAAGGCGCCCAGCGCTCGTCGGTGCAAATCTCCGATCTCATGTCGTTCCCCGTGGTGAGCGTCACCCCCGAGACCTCCATGCAGGAGGTGGCGCATTTCCTGCGGACCAAGGGCATTACGGGCCTGCCGGTGATCAGCGCGGGAAAGCTGGTGGGAATGATTTCACGGCGGGATTTCCGCAAAATCAGCAAGGATTCCCAAATGTCGGCTCCGGTGAAAGCCTTCATGGCCACGGATGTCCAGACCATCGACCCCGGCCGCAGTCCCACCGAAGCCGCCCGCTTGATGGTCAAGCACGACATCGGGCGGTTGCCGGTGGTGGAAAACGGCCGGATCATCGGCATCCTGACCCGGTCCGACACGATGCTCTATTTCTACGATTTGCTCCCCGATTGATGTGCGCCCGCGACAACCGGCGGGGTTGCGGCGGCAGGGCCTGGGGCGCCTGTCCCGGAGGACGGCCTGATTCCCGGGGAGCGGTATCGATGGTTTCAGGCGTCTGGCCGGTTCGGTGGCAGGGAGCCGCGCCACCCCGGAAACGTGAGGCCGCCGCTGTCGATCAGCGGCATTGAGGGGTTGACGGCTCAGGCGGGCGAGTCGGCCCCGGACCAGGAAAGGGTGAAGCATGACGATTCCAACCTACGATTACGATCTGCTGGACCTCCCCGCGGGCGCTGCACGGCAGGGCAGGATCCAGACAACCCTGGATGCGCTGGTGGAAACCTTCCATGTGCACCGTCACCTGGCGGGGTGCGGAATACTGTTCGAGGAACCGGCCATGCGCCGCATCGCCCAGAAAGTGGCGGTACACCTGCTGGACCAGGCGGTCAACGAGCGCTCCGATGCCCCCTATGTGTCCGTCTGGGAAGAGGGCCGGCGCAAAGAGATTCGCATGGTTTACATCAATCCGGCGATTCAGCGGATCACCGGCTATTCGGCGACGCAGGTGCTCAAGGTGGGCTTCAACATCTTCGTCCCCGACGACACCCTGACCCGCATTCATCAGGATGCCGCGGGCGGCATCACCGAAGAAATCCCCATCGAGGCGGTGCGCGAGGATCGCGAACAAAAGCAATTGGCCGATCACTGGGAGAGTATCTACCAGGTCCTCAAGAAGGATGGCACCGGATACGTGAAGGACGTGGCCACCATCGAGCGCGTGGGGAATGTCTGCATTTCCTGCGGCACGCTGGTGGACGTGACGGCCGAGCACACGGTTTAGCCGCCGTTGGGAAAACGACGTCCGGCCGGCGATCGGGCGCGGTGCCGGGTCAGCAGGGAGCGCCCACCGTTCCGCCGGAGGCGGCCCTTGACGGTTGCGACCAGCCTCAGGGCTTGGCCGCCGCCACCAGGGCGTCAATGCGCCCGGCGATCCAGCGGGCCAGTTCCTCGGCCTCCCCCAGGGTCGTGAAGGCGACCGCCTGGGCCAATTCCTCCACGCGCTTCTCGGGGATGCCGGCCGTGCGGTTGACCATGAACGTGTCCACTTCCCCGCCTTCCAGCAATAAGCCACATCCCCCGGCCGCCCCCAGGAACCTCCCTTCCACGACGATGGGCACGACGATCTTGACGATTCCCGCGTCGCACTCCTCCACCACCGGGGTGTTGGATTGACGGGCCATGGCGGCCATGTTGGTATGGGCCAGGGCGCAAATGAAGGTCTGCGCCTTGGGGATGGACTGGATCTGGGCGCAAAGCTCGTTGGCGAAGATCGATTCGCCCGTGATGCCGACGCCGTGGGCATCGTATACCCGGGGGCGCATGCCGGAGCGGGCATGGATCTCCCGCTCCAGTTCCGCCCAGCGTTCCACCGGCAGGATGTCGGTCAATTCCATGGTGCCTTGGCCTTCCCTTGTTTGGCTTCTGAGTGGTCACGGTCATCCGTACGGCGGCCTTCGATGGCCGATGCCTCCCGGNNCGGGCGCCTCGGCCATCCCGGTGCGTCACCGGCATCATGACCGCAGCCGTTCAGGCACGGCCGGTTTTTTGCGGAGATCCCGGGCACCAGGGCTGGGATTTCAGCCAGACGGCCAGCCGGCGCAGCCCTTCGTCCGTGGAGACGAGCGGTGCATACCCCAGGTCCCGCCGGGCCGCGGTAATGTCGAACCAGTGGGCGTGAGCCAATTCGTCGGCCACAAACCGTGTCATGGGCGGCTCCCCCGGCAGGCGCAACACCCGGTAAAGTCCTTCCAGCAGCGCTCCCACCCCGCGGGCCGCACCATGACTCATCCTGCGCCGCACCGGCGGAAGTCCCGCAGCGCCCAGGATGGCGTCCACCATCTCCCAGAGGGGCATCGGGTCCCCCTGGCTGATAAAATAGACGCGGCCGGAGAGGGTATCATCCAGGGCCAGGCGGTCGGCGGCCAGGAGATGCGCCCGGGCCGCGTTGTCCACGTAGACCGTATCCACCCGATTGGTTCCCGGGCCCACGCGCACCAGGCGGCGGGCGCGGCGGACGATGCGCGGCACCAGGTGGTTGTCCCCGGGTCCCCAGATGAGATGCGGCCTCAGGGCCACCGTGCGCAGGCGCGCGTCGGCCGCCTGGCGCACCATCTGCTCGGCCACGGCCTTGGTGCGGGGGTAGGCGGCGTGAAATCGCCCGGCATACGGGACGCTCTCATCCACCCCTTCCATATCGCGACCGTCGAAGACGACGCTGGGGGAACTGGTGTAGATCAGTCGCCCGACGCCGTGACGGCGGCAGGCGGCGATGACATGGCGGGTACCGCGCACGTTGGTTTGCCGGTAGGCCTCCGCCGGTCCCCAGACCCCGGCCTTGGCGGCCACATGGAAAACCGTGTCGACGCCGGCGCAGGCGCGATCCACGGCGCCGGCATCGGCCAGATCCCCCAGGTGCTGCTCCACTCCCAGGCGTTCCAGGGCGGCATGGCGCGTGCGGGCCAAAGAGCGCACGATGACCCCGCGCGCCCGCAACTGCCCGACGATGGCGCCTCCCAGAAAGCCGCCTCCGCCGGTGACCAGGGCCCGTATCGGGGAATTCGGGGTCACGGGCGGGCCTCCCGGTCGGGCAGCTCCGGGGCTGCCGCGGGCGACACGGCACCCGTACCGCTTCTCCGATAGCGCTGGCGGCGGGTTGCCGCCGCGGCCCACACGGCCAATTCTTCCCGGAAAATTTTCGCGTTGTGGCGGATATCCACCGGAAAATCCCGGCGGAAGAGCACCTCGGCGATGGGCCGGGTAAGGGGCTGGGAGTCCGCCAGGGCCAGCAACTCCCGGGCCAACTTGCCTCGGGAGGCGCGCCGGTGGGCGGGGTGCAGCTCGATGCAGATGACCGGAATCTGGTTGGGACGCTGACCGAGACCCACCAGGGCGCTGCGGGCCACCGCCGGGTGGGCGTTGAAAATGGTTTCCACGGGTATGGTGAAGATCTCGCCGGCGGGAGTGGTGACCCGTTGGCTCTTGCGCCCGCAGAACCAGATGCGTCCCTTGCGGTCCCGCCACCCCACGTCTCCCATGCGGTGCCAGAAGGCGTCACCGTCCTGGATCTTGGCCAGGGCGTCGGCTTTGGGGTCGTGGAAGTACCGGCGCGTCACCAGGTCGCCCTGCACGACGATTTCCCCGATCTCGCCATCGGCCAGACGCCACCGATCCTCCCAGACGGCAATGGCCTCGTCGCTGATGCGGATGATGTCCACCCGGGTATGGGGGAGGGGCCGCCCCACGCAAAGACCGTAGCCCTGATCGCTCAGGGGGCGGGTTTCGGCGAGAATCTCCCGGCTGCCCATGGAGACCACCGGCACGGCTTCGGTGGCGCCGTAGGGGGTATGAACCTCTGCGGGCCCGTCCAGCAGGGCGCCGAACTGTTCGATGGCGGCCGGACTCACGGGGGCTCCGGCCGATACCACCCGCCGCAGGGAGGGCAGCTGGATATGCTGCGCGGCACCGAAGGCTCCCACCCGATTGAGCAGCGCCGGGGAGGCGAACATGTTGGTCACCCCCTGGTCCACGATGGGTTCGATGATGCGGTGGGGGTTGACGCCGGCGGGTTTGCGGGGATCCATGTCCGGGATCACGGCCGTCATCCCCAGGGCCGGGTCGAAAAGGGCGAAAAGCGGAAAAGTGGGCAGATCGATTTCGTCATCGCCGATCTGGAAATGGTCCTGGATCTGACGGATCTGGCCGTCGAAGTTCCCGTGGGTGTAGACCGCACCCTTGGCCGGGCCGGTGGAGCCGGTGGTGAAGAGAATCGCCGCCATGTCGTCGCGTTTGGTCGCCGCGGCGGGATAGGGGGTCCAGGGGCGCACGAACAGGTGCCGGAGGCTCGGTCCCGGCCAGAACCACGGATGGCCCACGGTGACGGCCGTTTTCACGCTGCGGAAAAACTTCGGCAGAAGGATCCGCAACACATGGGCCAGCGGCAGGCCGATGAAGGCCTGGGGCCGGGTGGACTGCAGGCAGCGCACCATGCGCGCCAGGCCCATGCCGGGATCCACGACCACGGGGACCGCACCGGTCTTGAACATGGCGAAGACCAGCACGAAGAATTCGATCCCGGGCTTGAGCATCAGCACCGTGCGGATGCCCTGGCGAATGCCGATGCTTTCCAGGCCGCGGGCCAGACAGTCGGATTCCCGCTGGAGCTGCTCGAAGGTCAGGTGCGCGTAGGCCATGCGCCCATGGCGGTCCCGGACCACCGGCTGGACCACGGCGCGCTTGTGGGGCAGGCGTCGGGCCATCTCCTCCAGCCGGTCGGCAATGTTGGTGCGGTCCGAATCGGGCGGCGGGGCGGGCGGGCGCCCCATGGTGAAATTCGGGTGCGGGTTCATGTCAGAGCGGGTACCTCGCAAAGAAGGATCGGATCAGGCGTACGCACGCTTCGGGTTCGTCTTCCAGCAGGTAGTGGCCGGCGTCGGGGAAGTAGTGGACTTCGGCCGTGGGCAGACGCCGACGCCATTCGTCAAAATACGTGCGGTCGAAAACAAAATCCCGCCCACCCCACAGGATGAGGGTGGGAACGTTTTCCAGACGATGCAGGTGGCGCGAGACCCAGTCCACCTGGTCATAGGACGGATCCCCCGGCCGCAGGGGAATGTCCTGCACGAAGCGCAGATGGGCCAGGCGGTGGCGGGGCCGGTTGTAAGGCGCCAGCAGGCCCCGGCGCACCGGNNCCGGGGGCGCCAGCGGCCGCGTGGCCGCCAGGCACAGGGCCGCGCGGGCGAAAAGGTTCAGCCCCAGGATGGCCGGGGCTCCGATGGGCCGCAGATTCCGCAACAGCCGGAGCCGCAGGGGAATCGTCCGGCCGCCGGGGGGGAAAAACCCCGAGGTGTTGGTGATCACCAGGCGCCGCAGGCGCGACGGATTTTCCAGGGCCCACGCCAGGCCGATCATGCCGCCCCAATCGTGGAGCACCAGGCTGAGGTCCTCCCCCAGACCGATGCGCGCCGCCAGGGTGCCCAGGTCGGACACCCGGTCGGCGAGACGGAAAGGATACTCATGGGCACCGGGCTTGTCCGAAAGGCCGCACCCCAGATGGTCGGGTGCCACGGCACGGTGATCCCGGGACAGGTCGAGGATCAGCCGGCGGAAGTAGAAGGACCAGGTGGGGTTGCCGTGGAGCATGAGCACCGGGGGACCGGTCCCCTCGTCCACGTAGTGGCAACGCCCGCCGTCCAGCCGGGTGTAATGCGGCCTGAAAGGATAGAGGTGGCGGAAGGCGCGCAGGTCGACGGGTCTGGCGGCGGCGGGTATGGCCTCCCGGGGGCATTTTCCGTTGCCCGCGGCGTGGGGCGGCGCTGCGCCCTGGAGCGGCGTCACCATTGGACGCCAAGCATCAGGCAGTTCAGACCGCTGCCGATGCCCAGGAGGCCGACACTCTGTCCCCGGGTCAGAAATCCGCGTTCGGCGGCGATGGCCGTGGTGATGATGATCGAGACGGTGCCCATGTTGCCCAGGTGGCGGAAGGTGGAGAAATCCTTGTCCAGGGGGATGCCGATGCTTTCCAGGATTGTCCGCTGGTGGGTGGCGCCCACCTGGTGGCAGACGATCCGCTCGGGTTGCCCGGGTCCCCAGGCAAGTTCCCGGGTCAGGGCGGCAAAGGTTTCCACCCCGAGGGCCACGCCGTTTTTCAGCACCGCCACCGAGTCGGTGTTCATCACGTGGGGCGCCGTGGCCGGGATGCCCGTGTCCGGCCCCCAGGTGCATAGCCGGTGGTGGCGCACGGCGTTGCGGGCCACGCCGCCCAGGAGGCGGTGGGCGCCGGCATTGAACGACCCGTCCGTGAGGACCACGGCGGCCGCGCCGGAACCGCCGGTCATGGTGGCCACGCAGTGCTTGAAGGTTTCCATGTCGCCGGCCTGGAGCATGCGCTGGATGGTGCTGTCCACGATTTCCCTGCAGGACTCGCAGGCCACCACCAGGCCGGCCTTTATATGGCCCGCTTCGACGGCATTGGCCACCAGGACCATGCCGTTGAGCATCCCCAGGCAGGCATTGGAGAGATCGAAAACCAGCGCTTCCGGCCCCAGGCCAAGCCCGTCGGCCACGGCGCAGGCGGTGGCCGGCTCCAGGTTCTCCCGGCACACCGCGCCGTAGACCAGCATGCCCACGTCGCCCGGGGTGAGGCCACCGGCATCCAGGGCCTGCCGGCCGGCGCGCACGGCGCCCTCGGAGAGACGGAAGCCCGGATCCCAGTAGCGGCTTTCCCGGATACCGGTGATTTGAAAGAGCTGACCCGGACGGATCCGCAGGGCCTCGTAAAGGGGGGCCAAGCGCTCCTCCAGGTCCTCCGCCGTCACCACGTTGGGAGGCAGTTCATATCCGCAAGCGTCGATGCATACCCGTTGGTACCGCATACCGTCATACCGTCCTGGGGCCAGGGTGCCGGTCCGTTTTCAGGAAGCGCGCACCTGGAGGCCGAAATCGCGCATTTTATATATGTAAAGTCCGTCGGTTTGCAAGTAACCGTCTGCCAGCAGGCGGGTGCCACCGCCCTCGGCGATTCGTGCCACCAGGGCCTCCACAACGGCCTGGCGGTTGCCCGGCAGCACCTGTCCCCGGTACTGCCAGCGGTGGGTGTGGCCGGTGAGCAGCTCCAGGCTCCGCGGCGGCGGGCCTGCAAGGCCGTTTTGTCGGGCGCTGAAACGGATCAACTGCATCAGGGCTTCGATGCCCAACGATCCGGGCCACACCGGGTCCTGGAAAAAGTGGGCCTTGAAGAACCACTCCTGCGGGTCGATGAGCTTGGTTCCCCGGACATAGTCCCGCCCCCCATCTCCGCCGCCAGGCCGGTAGGCCTCGATGCGGTCCAGCATGCGCAGGGCCTGTCCGGGGGTGCCGAAAGCATCCGCCGTCCCCGGCGCATCGTCATGGGGGTCTCTTGGCGGATGGTTTTCCAGCTCCAGGGGTTCCCACGGCCGATCGCCTTGCGCCACGCCCGCCGGGTGGTCGGGGGTCGGCCGGATGCCCACCTGGCTCGCCAGGGCCTGGGGCGTGAAGAACCCGAAGCTGGTGGTGCCGCGGTAAACCGGCGCCCCCTGGCAGCGCACCTCGAACTCGAAGTGCTCGATGAGGATGTCGGCGGCCCGGGCGGCCTTGAGGAGGCGCACGCGGGTGGTCAGGGTGCCATCCCCGGGCCCCACGTTGCGATGGACCTGCGCTTCCCCGTCCAGGTTGCGGAAATGCAGCGGTTTTTCGCTCTGGAGGGCCGACCCCAGGTAGGCTGCCAGGAAGCCGCAGGCCTGGAGGGCGACTTCCATGAGGATGGCCAGGGGCATGACCGGACTACGGTTGGCCCGGAAGTACCATGCCTGGGGCGGAATATCGTATTCGGCCGTGAGCCATCCCCCCGGGGCCAGGACCCAGGGGGCCGGCTCCACGGCCGTCACCCGGTCGATGAAGGCATAGGGCGGCGCGGGCAGGCGGGCGATGAAGCGCCCCGCGTCGAAGGGGCGGTAAGGGTCCCCGAAAGCCTCCGAGGGGCGCCCCGTGGCAAACGCCAGGACGTGGCGGCGTTGGAATACCGGCATCGCTGGGCGTGTGCCCGGCATGGAAGCGGGGGGGCGGCGGGTCCAGAAGGTCTCGATGTCCTCCCGGGTGACCCCCGCGAGTTTCAGGGAAAGCCCCCGGAAGAGCACGATGCGCCGGTCATCGGCGAACATGTGGGCGTCGGCCACGGCGAAGGGCTCGGGATCGAAGCCGATGGTCTTGAGGTCCACCTGGTAGACCACCCGTCGCGTGGAGGGGGTCACCGGGCCGCGGCACTTGAGCACGGCCGGGGACTCCTCCAGCGGCTCCCAGCAGGCCGCGGGGCTGTCGCTGACCCATCCCATACGCATGAGGTAGATCCGCAAGGTGTGCGCGCAACACTCGTACATCAACGTGCCCGGCATGACCATGTCGTCGACGAAATGGCAGGTGAGAAACCAATCGTCCGGCCGGATGTCGGCTTCGGCCCGGATGGTGCCGATGCCATGGCGTCCTCCCCGGGGGGCCAGTTCCAGCACCCGGTGGATCAAGCCCATGCGGCCTCCCGGCAGCCGCAGGTTGGCCGGGATGGTGATTCCTTGGAAAAGCGGTCCGAAGCCGCCGGCGGCATCTCCCCGGCGCAGGGCATCCAGGGCCTCTTCGTCGTACGCCACGTTCGCCATGGGTACAGGGGGCTGCCAGCCCTCCGGAACCTGGCCCGCCTCCGGGCGGCGTTCATCCTCGGTGAGCAGGATCCCGCCGGAGCGCTTCACTTCCTCCGGTGTGAAGAACCCCGCGCAGCCATCGCGCATGGTGATGAGGGGTTGGCCGTCGATGGTGCCGCTGTAGTGGAAGAAGAACATCCAGGTGGGCCCCTGGCGGATGAATTTCTCGATGGCGATGTCGTAGCGGATGGTGTCACCGGGCCGGGGTAGCCCCCGATGAAAGGTCACGGTGGCGTCCAGTAGGCGGTAGGCGCGGGAGCCCTGGACGGCCAGGTCTATGCCCAGGTAAGCCGACAGGAATAGATCCGCCTGCCCCGCCTCCACCGCAATGCACACCGGGGCCCGTCCACCGTCCAGGTACCAGGCCGCCGGACGCACGTCGTGCTCCGTGACGATGCGCCCCGAGGTGAGGGAACCCTTGCGTCCCTCCACCTCCAGAATCCGGTCCACCAGCATGAGGGGCTCGTCGGGGAGCCGCACCCGCACCGGATAGGCGTCCACGGCGGCGAATTCAGGCCCCAGGACTTTGGCCACAGACCCCACGGCGAATTCCAGGCAGAGATCGCGGTCGTAGGCGAGCCTCCGGGCCGGCGCGGGCGGAGGGGGCGCAGGCGCGAGAGGGGCAGGCGCAACGATCACTTCCGCGTCCGCTCCCTGGAGAAGCTTGAGGTGGAGATCGAAGGTCTGACGGTAGGCGTCCGTCAGGTGATGCGCAAAGTCGAGGAATTGACGGTGAACCGCGGCGGTTTCCCGGGTACGCTCTTCAAGGTGCGCTATTTGGGCGCGGTGGAAAGCCAGCCAGGGATCGTTCACGGGCAGGGGTGTTCCGGAGGCCGCGGGCGGCGGCGGCGGGGGTGTCGCCGCTCCCGGAGGGCGGTCGCCGGCCGGAAGTTGCTCTTCGCGCGCCGGAGGTGAGGGGGCCGGAGGGGGAACGTTCAGGTCGAAGCGTCGCCCCACGGGCACGCGGATGATTTCCGATGCCGGGGACGCGTCTACCGTTGAATCGGCCGTGAGGCGCGGTGGGCCGTCGAACACCGCCCCCGGGTCCACGGAAATGCCTTCGGCCGCCAGCGTTCCCAGGACCTTGGCCACCGTCAGAACCTCGTCTTCCCCTGGTTGGGACAAAGACAGGGCCAGGTGAGGGGAGTCGGCCAGGATGCGCCGGATCATGCGGGTACAGGACCCCATGGGTCCCATTTCAAGGAAGATGGAGAAGCCGTCGGCATGCGCCCGGCGGATGGTGCGGTCGAAATCGAAGCCTTCCAGGGCCTGGGCCGCAATCGATGCGGCGGCGCCGGCGGAAGTCAATTCCACGGCGCGGCCTTGGGCCACGCTGTAATACGCGAGGTCGGGCGCGGCAACGGTGGGAAAGGTGTGCAGGTCCCGGTAGGCGTCGATGCACGGCCGGGCGGCGTCGCAATGCAGGGGCAGGACCCCCTGGAGATAAACCGCCTCGCAGCCCAGGGCGGCGACGACATCCTTCACCTCCCCGGCCAAGCCGCCGATGAGGGTTTCATCGGGGGTGTTCACCACCAGCAGGCGCACGTGGGGGTGGGTGGCGAGGGCTGCCCGCAGGACGCCGGCCGGCCGGTTGGCCATGCGCAAGGCCTCCAACAGCCGCGGCNNCGACCGCCGCCTGCCAGCTCAGGGCGGCGTCGGCCGGCAGACCCCAGGCCCGGCGCAGGGATGTGTACCGGCCGCACAAGTCTTCCCGGAAAAGGGGCGAGGTCTTCATGCGCGCCAGCATCTGTTCGCGGTCGGGCCAGGCCCCGGTGGCGAAGTAGCCCGTGGCCTCCCCCAGGCTGTAGCCGATGACGCCCCCGGGACGCAGGCCGGCGGCCTGGGTAAGGGCCGTGGTAATGGCTCCGAAGACCACGGTGCCGCAAATGCCTGCCAGAGGATGGGCCTGTAAGCGCGCTTGCGCGTCGCCTTCCCAGCCGGTGGACCATTGCTGCCGGTAGGGCGCCAGCAACTCCGGGCAGGCCTGGCTGCGGAGGTGCTCGGTTTCCCGGTCCAGGCGCTCCAGGATGGAAGGCCAGGCCGCCCCCAGGCGCCGACCCATGCCCACAAAGTGGTTGCCGGAACCGGGGTAGACCAGCGCCAGACGCCCCTGGCGTCCCAGGGGCCGGGGGTTGAAGTGGACCCCGCCGGCCGCCTCCAGTCGGCAGGGGCGACCGGCTTCCACGGCGGAGCGGGCTTGGTGCAGCCATGCTCCGGTCCTGGAATACCCCGTGGCCACCAACACGGCCTTGGGGGCCCCGTCGTCGGCCAGGGCCCCGCGGGCGCGCCAGCGGCGGGCAGCCTCGCCCAGGGGGGTGCCGGCGGAACGGCAGTCTTCCAGGTGGCGTCCCAGGCCGGCCAAGGCATCCCCCAGGTGGCGGGCATCCCTGCCCCCGACGACAAAGACGGCCGGATCCCGAGGTCCCGAGCGGATGGCCGGGGCCGGGAGCGCGCTTTCAGCGGCGGGGGGGGCTTCCTCCAGCAGGACGGCCCCGGCCAGGCCCTCCGGCGTGAGGGCGGTGACGCAGGCCCGCCGCGGGCCTTCCGCCCGGTCGCGGTACCAGAATTGGGCTTCCCGCGGGAGGTGGCAGCGGGGCGGAAAAGCCTCCGCGGCGGCGGCCGATGGGGAATCCGTCAGGGGAGGCAGCAACCGGCGATGGAGGCACAAGGCGGTTTTGACGAGGCCGAAAAGGCCGGCGGCGGCGCCTGTATGGCCGATGACGGGGCGCATGGCTCCCAGGGCCAGAGGAGGGGCCTGCTGGGAGAAGAGCGCGCCCAGGGCCGAGGTTTCCGCGCGGTCGCTGGAGAGGTGGCCGTTGGCCTGCATCTCCAGGTACCCGACGGAGGCCGGCGGCACATGGGCCTGGTCCAAACATTTTTGCAGGGCTTCCAACGTCGCCGATCCCCCGGAAGCAGGGGGAGAGGCGTCCACCGCCACCGCCCGGCCGCATCCGCGGACAAGGGCGTAGATGCGGTCGCCATCCCGGAGGGCATCGTCCAGGCGTTTCAGCACCACCGCGCAGGCGCCGTCACCGGGGGGGATAAAACCCGCGGGAGGAACGCCGGGGGTAGCCTCCGGGTTCCGGCTCAATTCCCTGCGGGCCCCATCGATGGCCATCTGGCGCAGGTCGCCCGCCAGATCAACGGCCCCGGCGACAACCAGGTCGCTTTCGCCGGCCTGCAGGGCCCGCATGCCAATTTCCAGGGCCTGTAACCCGGAGAGGCTTTCCGCCGCAACGGTGTAGCTGGGACCCCCGAAACGAAACTCCCGGGCCACACGGCTGGCAATCAAACCACCCAGGGCGCCCAGGGTCCGCTCGGGGGTCAGGGGCGGACTCAGGCTGCTGCGCAAATCGTCAGCCCAACGCAGGATCGCGCTTTCCCCGAGCCCCCAGCGATACCGCTGGCTCCAGCGCCGCAGGATCCCCTCCAGGCACCAGCGCAGGTGAAAATCGGTGGCCTCGAAGTCGAAACCCATGCCTACCAGGACGCTGGCCCGGGGGCGTTCGGCTCTAAGGGGCAGGCCGGCATCGGTGAGGGCATCGCCCCCCGCCACGAGCATAAGCAGGTGTTGGGGCAGTATGTCGAGGATTTCCCGCGGTGGGATGGCCAGGCGCCCCAATGGCACCTCCACCTCGCGCAGATAGGCCCCTTGGGCGTCGGCGGCCCCTTCTCCGAGGGCCGGATCCAGGCTTTTCCAGCGCCCTTCAGGGCGGGGGCGGAGCCCTGAGGATCCCGCGAATATGGCCGCTTCAAGTGTTTCCAGGGTCGTCCAAGGCCCTACGCGGGCCGCCATCCCCACGATGGCCACGTCGGGAAGCAAATCGGTCCCCGAGGCATCCAGGCGGATGCCATCGTGGGGGACTTCCCTGGCCGAGGTGGCTGGCGGAAGATATTGCCCCGGGACTTCCTCCAGGAGCAGGTGGGCATTGATGCCGCCGAAACCGAAAGCGCTGACCGCGGCCCGGCGCGGCGTGTGCGCACTGCGCGGAAGCCAAGGGCCGGGGTGGGTTTGAACCCGGAACGGTCCATGGGCGAGGGGTGAACCCGGGGCCGGTCGCTGGAAGTGCAGCGTCGGGGGCAGGGTCGCGTTTTCCAAAGCCAGAAGGATTTTGATCAATCCGGCGGCACCGGCGGCCGTGAGCAGGTGACCGATGTTGGACTTGATGGATCCGATGGCGCACTGCCCCGGAGTCCATTCCTCGGAACGCCATAGGCGGTGGAGGCTCTCGAGTTCGACGGCGTCCCCCCGGGGGGTACCGGCGCCGTGGCATTCGATGAGGTCCACCGCCGTAACCGGCCAGCCGGCTTGCCGGTAGGCCTCCCGCATGGCCCGCAGCTGCCCCTCGGTGTCGGGTGCCAGCAGGTTGCCGCGCATGTCGTTGGACAGGCCAATCCCGCGGATGACCGCCCGGACCCGGTCGCCTTGGCGCAGCGCGTCCTCCAGGCGCTTGAGCACCACCACCCCGGCCCCCTCGCCCACGACGAGCCCGTCGGCCCCGGCGTCGAAGGGAGCGCAGCGGCCACTGGGGGAAAGGGCCCTCAGCTGGGTGAACCCCATGTGGGTGTAGAGGTTGTCGGGCCGGGAGACGCCCCCCGCCAGCATGGCATCCGCCCGCCGGGCGTGGAGTTCGTCGCAGGCCAGTTTCACCGCATAGAGGGAAGAGGCGCAGGCCGCATCGAGGGTGAAGGCCCCGCCCTCCAACCACAAGGCGCGGGCCAGGAGGAGCGCCGGGAAGGCCGTGACCCGCGCGGCGGCAAGGCGGCGGGCGGGGGACAGAGGGCCGTGTGGGTTCCCGGGGACGCCGGGAGCCGGAAACCGCACGGCCAGGGCACGATCGAGAAGATGGCGGGTGAGGTCGCAGGCGCCCTCCGTGGGCAAGGCGATCGCGGCCATGATCACCCCGGTGCGCCGGCGCGCGTCAGGTGCGATCACCGTCTGGGCGACAGCCGCGGCGCCGGCCGCCAGGATCAGGTGATAGAGCGGATCCAGATCCCGAGCAAGCCCGGCCGGCAGATGGAGATCCGGCGGCAAGGCAGGAAGGCTGGTAATCAGGCCCGCGCGGGTGGACACGACCCTGTCGGGTTCCGGGACCGCCGACTTCAGGCTCGCAGGATCCAGCCCCCAGCGGTCCGGCGGGATGTCCACGATGGCGCAGCGGCGCGCATGAATCAGGCGCCAGAACGCCTGGATATCGGCGGCACCCGGGAAAACTCCGGCCGCACCAACAATCGCTATGGGTTCGAATGCGGCCATGGTCAGAATGGCTCCACACGGGCCAATGGCCCGGAAGGATCGATCGCCGCTTTCGCCTGGCCCCGCCCCCTTTGGCGCCAGGGGCTCCCGGTGACCCGGCAATTTGCTGAAAAACAAACTTTGTTACCGGACAAACGCTGCCTTGACAAGGGAAAATACATTCCGCGGCACACCGTTTCACCGAGGCCGACGGTTTCGCAAGGCAGATCTGCCTTGACAAGCCCGAAGCGATTATCTACAGGGACCTATTTATTTGACGGCTGACCCGGGTGCCGGCCAGGGTGCGCCTCGGCCCGGGCGCGCGAAGCCCTCAGGCGGCATCCGACCCCTATCCACCCTGAATCACGAGCGTTTACCCATCACCCCGCACGGGAGGCACCATGCCTAAAATCAGTTCTGATCAGCCGGTGGCCGATCAAAACGCCAACTTGCGCGCCATGCTGTCCGAGTCGGGATATTCGGACAAGGCCATCGACTACTACATTCGCAAACCCCACATGGGTATCATTGAAAACGCAGACCAGATATCAGAAATGACGGGCACTTGCGGCGATTCTATGAAGGTTTACCTGAAGGTTGAGAACGGGCGGATCGCCGACGTCAAATACCAGATTCTGGGCTGTCCGGGGTCCATCTCGGCGGCCATGGCCGCGGTGGACTTGGTGCGCGGCCAGAGCATCGATGAGGCTCTGGCGCTGGACGACGCGGATGTCTTCAAGTCGCTGGAAGACATTCCGGTCAAGAAGCACCATTGCATCCAGTTGGCCGTCAAGGCCTTGCAAAAGGCCATCACCGAGTATCGGAAGCACAACGGCGGTCGGGATCTCATCGCCGCCACGGTGCCGGCCGGACCCGCCTTGCGCAGTGCCGGCGATACCCCCGGGGAGACCTGTTGCACCGGGGCCGGCAAACCCGGCAACTGCGGCGCTGCAGGCGGCTGCTGTGGCAAGCCTTCGTGACCCGAGTCCACGGGAGCGGGCGGGTTTCGGAGGGCGTGGCGGAACCTATCCGGCCGGTGGGTCGCTATGACCGCATACCAGGACGAGCAACGGCAAGGTCATCTTCAGGTGATCGCGCACCTCAGGTGTGAGGGGCCGGCCCTCCGGGAAGCGCTCTGGAACGCGTGCGCCGCTTACCTGGCCTTTCGGCGAAAGTTGGACGGTTTTCTGCTGCGGCATTGCGCCCCCCTCTGCACCGCCAACTGTTACACCAGCCAAACCAGCGCCTGCTGCAATCGTGAGTCCATCATCACCTTTTTCGCCGACCTCGTGGTGAACGCGCTGGTGTCAGGCCCCCAGGAACTGGACCGCCTCTTAGAGCCTTTGGAGCGCCCCCACGAGGGGGCGAAATGCGTCTATCTCGACGGGGAGGGATGCATCTGGAGGCTCAAGCCCATCGTATGCGCCATGTTTCTGTGCGATCGGGCCGAGCAGAAGGTGTTGGGAAACACGGGGCGGGTACGCGATCAATGGCTGGCATTGAAGGCGGAAGACCGACTTTTTCGGTGGCCTGACCGGCCGGTGCTCTTCGATTGGCTCGAGGAAAGGTTCATGGCTGCGGGAATTCAATCCCCCTTGATGTATCTGCACTTGAGCCCTGGGTTGCTGCGGGTCAAGCGCCGCGCCGGCTGGTCTGCAGCGCCGTCACAACCCAGGGAACCCGGGTCCGCCGGCCGAGGCGGTCGTTTCGAAGGTCGCGACCGCCATCGGCGGTCTACATCGTAACCTCGGCCGCCCGCACCCTTACGACATTTTTAGCGGCCGGCCCACGATCCCCCTGCTCGATATCGAAAGTGACCTGGTCGCCTTCCGACAAGGTCTTGAATCCCTCCATCTGAATAGCCGAAAAGTGAACGAAGACATCACCGCTGTTTTCCTGCTCGATGAAACCATAGCCTTTCTTGTCACTGAACCACTTCACAATCCCATTTGCCATGGAAGGCCTCTCCTCGTGGATAATGAATTTCGCTTCTTGGTTTCAAGCCTCAGGAATTACTCTTGGCAAAGGGAGAGCAATTCAAGATGCCCTGTGCCAACCCGCAGCCACAGCCGGAAGAACCTTGGGGGTATTTTAAGAAAAATCTCGTTTTCAAGTCAAGAAAAATATCTGTAAATAGAAGGCATTAGAATTAAAACCGTTTCGCCGGGCCATGCTCGGGAGGTCACCTGGGGCGGATCGGCCGGGGGCTGCGGGGGGACGGCCCACGCACGCGGGCAACGGGGCTCCTCGGTATCAGGGGGGCGTCTGGTTTCCGCGGGAAGCCACAAAATAGTCCACCTCGATCCGATCGCTGCTGCCGGGGGCCAGCTTGACGGAGGCCGGGTTGAGGGCCAGGGTGGCGGTCAATTTGCCGGATTCCTTGATTCCGTCCACAGGCAATTTGACCGTGTAGATCGTTTCCATGTCCTGCAGGATGGATTTCCCACCCACCACTTCAACGAAATCAGGCGCGACCCGCGCCTCGACCATGCGGATTCCCTGGGGGAGGCTGCCCACCCAGTCGGCCTGAACCGGAAGGCGTTTCTTTTCGAGAAGATCGAGTTGAATCCGGACTTCATCCGGCTCGATGTTTTTGAGGACCACTCCGGGGGGCAGGGAGATCTGTTCCTGGGTGAGGGTCAGCACGTTGGGACCCACCGTGGCGGTGGCCAGGTTGAAGCGCACCTTGATCTGGGAAGGCTCCAGGCCTCGGATGAGGGGTCGTGAGCCTCCCAGCTGCAACGTGGCGGCCGAGTCGGAAACGCTGAGGATTTCGAGGTCCGATCCCCGGTTGACGTACTCGATGGGGACCTTGACCGTGGTCAGGGCCTCAACGTCCGAGCGAGAGAAGCTGACCCAGATGCTCGTGACGATGAAAAAGGAGACCAGGCCGGCCAGGGCCAGCTCCAGTCTGGCCTGCCGCGGATGCCGGGGGGCTGAGCGCGCTGCGCCGGAATGGTCGCGCAGGAGGCCTTCCAGCCGCGCGCGGCTGTCTACCGGTTCGATGCTGCCCTCCCGGGCCACGCTGATTTCGCCGCGCTCCTCGGACACCACCACCGCCAGGGCGTCCGAACGTTCGCTCACTCCCAGAGCGGCTCGATGGCGTGTTCCGTAATAGGTGGGAATGTCCGATCTCTCGGAAAGGGGCAGGATGGCGGCCACTTCGCGGATGGCGTTGCCGTCGATAACCGCCGCGCCGTCGTGAACGGGATTGTCCGGCCAGAATACGCTCAGCAGCATCTCGCGGGAAATCTTGCCATTCCAGGGTATGCCACTGTGAATCAGGCCTTCCAAGGATTGGCGGGCCGGAAACACCACCAGCGCTCCGATACGGTGACGGGCCATTTCGAAGAGCGCGCCGGCGATGATTTCCACCGGAGTCGCGATGTTCTGCCCGGGTAGACCCCAGAAGATGTCTTTGATGCCGCGGGCCTGGAAGACCGTGCGAATTTCGCTGCGGAAAACGATAATGACGATGATGGCTGCCAGCGCCGTGATGCCTTGCATGATCCAGGAGGTGATGATCAGGCCAAGGGCTTCAGCCACGCGCTGCACCACCAGAAGCATGATGATGGACGCCAGGGTGCGAAAAAGGCGGGTACCGCGCAGGAGGATGTAAAGGCGAAACAGGATGTAGCTGTTCAACAGGACATCGATGATGTCCTGCCAGCGGATATTGAGAAGCGTGTCCAGCAGCATGGCGGCGCGTCTAGTCGATGACGCTGAAGCGCAGGGTGCGCAGCAGCTTTCCGTTTTCGAGCTTGATTTCCACCCGCCACGGTCCCTTGTCGGCATCGCGCAGTTGAACGGAACTGACCGTGGACCAGCGGGGGGGTTTCAAGTGGAGCTTGTGGGTGGCAATGGGGCGGTCGCGGCGATACCATTCGTGATAGACCACAGCCTCGGCGGGTACCGGGTCGAAGGCCGTGAAACACATGATGCTTCCGCGCTCCACGGAGAATACCACGCCGCTGTTGACCGGCGTGAAGGCATAGAGGGCTTCGCTGACGGAAGAATGCACCAGAACGGGTTCACCCCCATCCTCGGGTGATGACTCGGCGGAGGACCCTCCCGGTCCCAGCAAACCGACAGCGAGGAGCAGCCCGACGGCCAAACGGCAAATGGCCCGCCGACGGGCGGGCCGGCAGTGGGCTCCCGGTATGGGGGGTGTATTCCTCAATGGGAGATTCACGCTATGTGGGCCCTCACAGGCGGTCGCTCAACCGTGCCGCGGCCCGGAATTGCGGCGCGCCCGCAAAAACGCCCCACGCGTGGGGTTGGCGCGCGCTTGGTGTATGGTGCCGCGCCTGGCCATGCGGACCCGCCGTCGGTTTACCCACGGCCTGCCGGAGCAGGCGGGGAGTCAATCCCAATCGGCACCCCCCTGGGGCTTGAAGGCGCGCCGCAGGGCGTCGTCCATCACGGCTTCGAAACCCTCCATTCGGGCGATCACCTGGCCGTCGGTGTCCAGAAAGGTAAAATCGCCGTTCAACTTGTAGCGGCTTGTCCCGCGGACTTCAAGCACAATTCGGATGGGCGACTGGGGAAAACGCTGTCGGAACTGTCGATATCGGGTCCAGGCACTGGGAAGCGACACTCGTCCCCTTTGCTCGTAGCACCAGAGGCTGGCCATCTGGAAGGCCACGTCCATGGCCAGGGGGTCGGCGATCCAGCGTGAGCGTGGCGGGTCGGACATCCACTCGCGGGGGGGCGGGGCCGGCCGGGCGGTGGCCAGCATGCCCTCCTCCTGGCAGCTGGTGATCTCCTCGATGCCGCGCAGGTGCCTGCCATGGAAGAGAATGCGCTCATATATTTCATCCACGCTACGATGGAACCCGCCGTTGCGCAATGCCCGGGGAATGCGATAGGCGGGAGGCGACGGCAGTTCTTCGGTCAATACGGCCCGGGCGCGGGAATGAATGACTTCGCGTCCGGCCTGCAGACCGTCCCGCAGCTCGGTAGGAACCTGGAACTGGGCGCCGACGCGTTCCGAGCGGCCGGCCAGCAGACGCACCAGCTTGCTGTGGGTGTCGACCACGATGCCTTTGAGCAAGCGCATATCGTCGATGCCGCTGAGCATCAGGCCTGGGTGGGCGTGCAAAGCGCCATGCCCGAGCCATTCCGCAATGAGGGCCAGCGGTACGACCGGACGGCCGTCCAGTTGGTGGGAGCTCAGCACCGGCAGCCGATCCACGTCGATCTCCCTCCGAAAGGCCGGTGTCCACTGGTTCGCGGAGGGATCCTGGGGGGCCGCCGCGATGTCCGGCGTGACCGTGAAGTCGGCGGTTGCCCCGACTTCCAGGGGCTCCCCCACTTCCGCGCCCACCACCACTTCGATATCGCTTTGGGTCCTTGAAGCCAATTCGCGGGCCATGAACGCCGCTCCCGCCTCCAGGGGGATCAGCGCGACGCCTTGACGCTGGAAGGCGCGCTTCAACTCCGGCGTGACCATGCCCCCTTCCCACGGTCCCCAATTGAAGGCCACCACCCGGGTGCCGGACCGGTAATGGGCCTGGTGACGCGCCACCTTGTTCAAGACCTCGTTGGCGGCGGCGTAATCGGCCTGACCCCGGTTGCCGAAGCGTGCGGCCACCGAACTGAAAAATACCAGGTATTTGAGGGGATCCTGGCGTGTGGCGTCCAGGAGGTGGGCCAGTCCGGCCACCTTGGTGTCGAACACCTGCCGGAACTGCTCCATGTTTTTATGGACGATTTCACGGTCGGCGATGACCCCGGCCGCGTGAATCAATGCCCGTACGGGTCCGTGGACGGCGCGGATGTCTTCCAGCACCGCTGCCACGCGCTGTCGGTCGCGTACGTCCACGGCCACATATCGGACTTCCGCACCCTCCTGCCGCAATCGCGCCAGGGTGGAGCGGATTTCGCGGTCGGCGGTGGTCCGGCGATAGGCGGCCTCAAGCTCCTGGGGACGGGGCGGCCGCCCGTCGAATGCATGGGTGATAAGGGCCTGCTTTACGTCGGCCATGTCCTGGAGGCCGTCGAGCCATTGGGGTTCCGCTGCGGGCAGCGGCGAGCGCCCCAGCAGAATCAGGGTCAAAGGACGCAAGCGGTTCAGGGCGGTCGCGACCGCGGGTGTCACCCCGCGCGCGCCCCCGGAGATGACCACGACGGCCTTTTCCTCGAGATCAAGGTCCAGATCCGTTGCGGGATCCGCGAGTTGCGGTGCGGTCTCCAGTTGAACAGCCCAGCGGCCCTCGCGATCCAGACCGATTTCGAGGTGGTCGTCTCCGGGCCGGCTCCCCAGGATCTCTTCCGCCGCCCTAATGGCCAGGGCGGCATTGTCGGTCCAGGCCGGATCGATGTCGATGGCCCGGCAGGCCACCCCGCTCCATTCGAGAGCTGCGGTTTTCAGGAGGCCCGCCAGCCCGGCCTGGAGAGGGTGGACCGGGGGGGGCGCCCCCAGGCCGTGCCGGCCGTCAAGGCGGGTCAGGGTGGCCAGAAAGGCGCCTCCCGCAGCGGCTGAGGCCATGAGGTCGGCGGCAAAATGCTTCAGCAGGGCGAAGGCGTTCGGAATCAGGTCTCCGGTGAGGGACAGGTCGTTTTCCACAGTTTGCGGGTCGTGGTCGGAGAGAAGGACAAGCCCGGCGGCCGCTGGCAGGGACCGGCGGTGTTTGAGGATATCGGCGGAGATGAGCACGGTGCGCAACCCCCGGGCGCTGAAGGCATCGGCCAGGGCGTTGGCCAGCCCGAACCGGTCGGTGGTGATGAACACCCGGCGATCGGGGGGCAGGCTCATCGCCGCCTCGCGGGGGCCGGGGGCGGCCACGGCCCGCAGGCGGCGACGGACCAGGCTGAGACCGCGGGGCGCGGGCGGCGTCACGGTCCTGGTGTCATCGGCTTGCCGAGGCGTTTCCATTGGGGGCGGGACCGAGGTCTCGGCCGGTGACGGGGTGGTGCTGTCGGCGCAACGGTCTGCAAAATGGGCCGCGATCTGGTCGAGGGTGCGCAAGTCGGCCAATTCATCCGGCAGCACAGGGGGCAAGCCCGGCAGCCGTTCCTCCAAGGCAGCGAGGATCTCAACGCGCTTGATGGAGTCGATCCCCAGATCGGCCTCGATATCCATTTCGGGTTGGAGCATGTCTCCCGGGTACCCTGTGAGGGCGCTGACGGCGGCCACCAGGGCCTCGCGCACATGGCGGGCCGTAATGCCCCCGGAGCTCGCCGGGGAGGGGGCGGCCGGTGGGGCAGAGCCCGCGACGGGAGCGGGGGCGGCCAGCCCTGCGAGGTGGTCGGCGATCTGCCCCAGGGTGCGCAGCGGGGCCATTTCGTCCGGGGTTACCTTCGGCAGGCCCGGCACGCGGTCTTCGAGGGCGGAGAGGATCTCCACACGTTTGATGGAGTCGATGCCCAGGTCGGCCTCGATGTCCATCTGGGGGTTGATCATCTCCGGCGGATAGCCGGTGAGCTCGCTGACGATGTCGTTGAGCGTGGCCGCCAGGGTCTGGTGGCCATGGACCATTTCGGGGGCGGCCGAAAGGGGTGCGGGCGGCGCGGGGGCCGCCGCCGACAGGGCGGCCGCCACCTGGGCCAGCGTGCGCGCGGAGGCCATGGCCTCCGGGGCCAGGGGCAGCAGATTCGGGAAGGTTTCCTCCAGGCGCGCAAGGATTTCCACGCGTTTGATGGAATCGATTCCCAGATCGCTTTCCAGATCAAGCTGTGGTTCCACCATTTCCGGCGGGTAGCCGGTGAGCTCGCACACGACGGCCCGCAAGGCGTCGGTGATGCCCGCGGTGTCGCCACCGCCGACGGATGAAGGGGCAGGGGTTGCCCGTGGGGCGGCGGCGGGAGGAGCGCCGGGGGGCGCTACGGTCAAGCGCGACGCGGTGTGCCTGCCGAAGGCGGGGGGGGCTGCCGGGGACGGCGGTGGAACGAACGACTCCGACGCGGCGGGCGCATGGGGGGCCGGGGTTTCCGTGTAGGCGGAGGGGTTCAAGTCGGCCCACAAGCGCTGGCTGCTGGACAGCATTTCCTGCAGCGCCCGGGTTGCCTGTGCCTGGGTATCCAGAAACCGCCGGTGAGCTTCGGCCGTCTCGCGTTGCAAGGCCTCCATGGAGGCCATCCCTTGCTGCACCACGGCCAAGACGTCGACCAGGCGCCGATCCGCCGGCAACGGGGGCGCCGGCGCTTGAGGGCCCGGCGGCTGAAGGGTCGGCGCCGGGGGCGGTGGGGGAGCTTCCCTGGAGCCAGCCTGAGGGGATGGGGAGGGGGGGCGGACCAGCGCACCGGTTGGCGACGTGCCTCGGTTCTCCGCGGGAGTCTCAAACCCACGGCTGGACGGTGCGGGCGTCGATGACGTTGCCGAGGCTTGGCGAGCATCGGTATGCCGGAAATTAGCCCCCGTGAGGGGCACCTGCATCCTGGGTTCGCGTTCCGGTCCCCCCGGCGTCTCCCAACCGGTAAGATCGACGGCGTAACCCAGGGCCGCCAGACGGCAGAGGGTCCGGGCCAGATCCAGGATGCCAAAAAGTTTGCCGCTGGAGGCGTCCAGGGCGCACGCGTGGTGGGGCCGGTCTTTGAGGATGGCGCCGACCAGCCCGGTGAGCACGGTTTTGGGGCCCACCTCCAGAAAGGTGACCGCGCCGCTGGCATACAGGTTTTCGATCTCCTGCAGGAAGTTCACCGGCTCCAGGAGATGATGGGCCAGAATGCGGCGTATGGCCTCGGGATCCGTGGGGTAGGGCTGGGCCGTGGTGTTGGAATAGACGGGGGTCCCGCTGGGGTGGAATTCCTCGCGGTCGAGGGCCTCGGCGAATGGGGCCTTGGCGGCCGCCACCAGGCGGCTGTGGAACGCGGCCGACACCGGCAGGCGGAGCGCCCGGAATTTGTGCTCCCGGCAAATGTCGGCCGCCAGTTCGATGGCGGCCACGGGGCCGGAGAGCACTCCCTGGCTGGGGCTGTTGCGATTGGCCAGCACCACGTCCAGCCCCTTGCTCCGGATAAGCTCCTCGATGATTTCCAGGGGTGCCTTGACGGCCAACATGGCCCCTTGGCCACCCTCATCCTGGGTGCCGGCGGCGGCCATCAGGCGCCCCCGCACCACTGCCAGGCGGTGAAGGGTGGCTTCGTCCATCCAGCCCGCGGCGTACAAGGCGGTCAACTCACCGAAACTGTGGCCGCCGGTGGCCTCCGGGGTGAGCCCGAAGCGCTGCAGGATCCGGCACATGGCGACGCTCACGGCGCCGATGGCCGGTTGGGCCGCGGAGGTGTCCCGGAGCCGTTCTTCCGGTGCTTTGTGATCGGCCGCAGGGTCGGCTGGTGGGAAAATCAGGTCCGTGAGCGGCCGGTCGCCCGTGAAGTGGTGGTTGGCGGTTTGCAGCGCGTCCAGGGCTTCAGGGAACCATGCCGTCAGATCTCGGCCCATGTCGAGATATTGGCTCCCCTGGCCGGGGAAGAGAAACGCCAGGCGCCCCGGCCGGGGACCTGAAGCGAAAAACAGATTCCCCTCGGCGAAATGGTCTGCCGCGGCCAGGCGCTCCAAGGTCTCGCGGCTTTTGAGGAGGCTTTGACGGGAATCCCAGGACGAGCCCTCGGGTTCCTCCCGGCTTTGCAGCACCAGCAGGAGCCGGCAGCCCGCGTCGGGCCGAAAAGCGGCGCGTGATTCCGCGGCGGCAAAATGGAGGCGCGGCTCCAGCCGTCCACTCTCGGCCTCCACAACCAGGCGGTCGATCTGGGTGCGCAGCTGGGAGCGGTCATCCCCGGAGAAGGCCAGAATCTCAATGGAACCGTCCCAGGCGACTTCCGTCCGCGAGGGGCCGTGTTCCTCCAGCACCACATGAAAATTGCTGCCGCCGAACCCAAAGGAGCTGACCGCCGCGCGCCGCGGCCGACCCTGGCGCGGGAACCATGGACGAGAAGCGGCGTTGAGGTAAAAGGGGCTTTCTTCCAGGCCCAGGTCGGGATCCGGTGAGCCGACCTTCAGGGTGGGGGGCAAAACCTTCTGGTGGAGGGCTAGGGCGGCTTTGATCAGGCCTGCAGCGCCGGCCGCGGCTTTGGTGTGCCCGATGTTGGACTTCACCGAGCCGATGGCGCAATGGCGGCCGTTGCCGTTATTCGGGAAAACCTGTTTGAGTGCCTGGATTTCGATGCGATCGCCCACACGCGTACCCGTGCCGTGCGCCTCGAGCAGATCCACCGAATCGGGATCGCAACCCGCGGCCGCATAGGCCTTGCGCAGCGCCTGGGCCTGTCCCTCGGCCCGGGGGGCGTAAATGCTCTGGGAACGGCCATCGCTGGAGCTGCCGATGCCACGGATGACAGCGTAGACCCGGTCACGGTCGCGCTCGGCGTCGGCCAGACGTTTGAGCACCAGGATGCCGATGCCTTCTCCCAGGACGGTTCCGTCGGCCTCCTTGGAAAATGGACGGGCGTCCCCGGTGGGCGAAAGGATCCGGGTGCGGGCAAAACACATGTGCATGAAAATGTCGTTGAGGGTGTCCACCCCTCCGGTGACGGCCATATCGCTCCGGCCGGCGTAAAGCTCCAGCAGGGCGAGATTCAAGGCGCTGAGGGAACTGGCGCAGGCGGCATCCACCACGCAGTTGGTGCCGCTCAGATCCAGGCGGTTGCATATGCGGCCGGCCACGACGTTGCCCAGCAGGCCGGGAAAGGAGTTCTCCTGCCAACCCACATAGGATTGTGACATGCGCTCGAGAGCTTTCTCGATCTGGGTCGGGGCGATGCCCGTCTCGTCCATGGCTCGCCGCCAGGAGGGAAAACCCAATCGGGCCCCTAAAGGGATGACCAGTTCCTGGGTGCCCGTGACCCCCAGAATAACGCTGGTGCGGTCCCGCCTGAAATCGGCCTTGCGCCCATAGCCGGCATCCTCCAGGGCCAGATGGGCAGCGGTGAGACCCAGCAGCTGCGAGGTGTCCGTGGCTTCCAGATTGGCCGGCGGGATGCCGAATTCCGTGGGATCGAAGGGTATGGGCGCCAGGAACCCTCCCCGGGTGCAATTGACCCGGTCGGCGCGATCGGGGTCGGCATCGAAGTAATCGGCGGCCGACCAATGGGTCGCCGGTACCTGCCGCAGCGCATCCCGGCCGTGATAGAGGAGTCGCCAATAGCCTTTGAGGCCGGGAGGGCCGGGGAAGAAGCAGCCCATCCCGATAATGGCGACAGGCATGCTGGGGAAAGCGTCGGTCGATGTGTCGGTGGTTGGCATCGCTTACATCCTGTCGGTTCATGACGACGCCGCCGCGCCCGGGGCGGCCGGGCAACTCGCGTCGGGGAGGATGGCGCAGGCGGTCTTGGTCTTCAGGGACGGGTCCGGTGGTCTCGGACGGGCTCTGGCAAAGGTAGTGGGGGACCTCCTGCCAATCGAACGGCGCGACCGGTCGGCCGGGGCCCCAACGGGGCGTCGAGCGTCGAATCTGAATGCCGCACTGACCGCATGGCGGCTGGTATCCATTTCCTTAAGGTTGAACGTAAGTATGAACCATATAACACCGGTGTCGAATATGCAATATGGGCCTTGAATTCCATTGGTTGACATATTAACATGTCAACAAAACAATTTGGAGACGGGTATGCGCTTCTATTGCAGCCGTGAACTCGCCGGCCGATTGGGCCTTCCGTTGGCCCGTTGGAAACGTTGGTCCAGGGAGTTTCTTCCCCCGGATCCGCTGGGGGGGCTTCAGTCCGGTTATGCGCGTCAGTATAGCCTGCGAGACGCCTTCACGGTGTTTCTGGGCGGGCACCTGGTCGCCGACCTGGGCTTTGCGGTGCCTGACGCGCGTATTGTCCTAAAGCAAACGGGCACCTGGATCCGCCGGAACCTGATACCGGCGGCGGATCGCCTTTTGGGGCTCCCGGCAGGCGTTGCGGCGGAGGAAGACCTTCCCCGACACGAGATCCGGATCGTTCCCGCCCGCGACCTGGCAGGCCGGCGGATCGAGCCGCTATGCCGAATTCGCACCGTCCATTCGCGTGTCTGCCTCGATGCCGCTGCCCGCCGGTACCGCCAGGAATTCCAGGATACCGACCTGGCCAGAAAGGCGGCGCCCGATGAGGATGTTTTGACCATCCGGATCGTGCGCCTGTCCACGCTCTGCAACCACCTTGTGGGCCGATTACGGTAGTTGGCGGGGCGACTGCCGGAATCGGCCCCAGCCTTCCGCACGAGATGAAAGGTGCGGGTTGACGTGGTGAACTTGTAATATAGATATCTCAGCATACATATCGCAACTGGCGTCCCTGTTGCCTTTATTCCCCTTGGAAAGTGGATTTTGTCGAGTCGGGCGATAGGATGGCCGGATCACCTGCAAGGCGGCCCGGCGGGAACGGCCGCAGGTTGTCGGAAGCCGCGGTTTGCCCCGCCGCCTGGAGACCGAAGCGCCCTGTGGGCAAGCGGAAAGGCCAGCCGGCAGGTGAGTGCCCGGGGGGAATGGGTGGCGATGCGGTGGCCTCCGGCAATCCTTGTCGGAACCCCCAACCCGTCGATTGTGGCTGGCACTAGTTGGCAGACTGGAGGCAGGCTTCGATCTGGGAACGGGTCAGAGGGCGGAAGGTCTGCAGGTCCGACGGCAAGCCGATGCCATGCTGGCGCAAGAGATTGACGCGGTTGAGCACCGCGGCCCCCAGCAGGAAATTCAACGCCACGGTGACGGTCTGCCGGTTGGCGGGTTGCTCTAAAAAAGAGGCGCGAATCCACTCGTTGAAGGCGCCGATGGACGGTCCGCACCAGATCTGGTAATCCACTTGGCGATCAGGGTCGCCGCTGTTGGCCCACGAGGAGGACTGGCCCAAATAGGAGCGGAACACCAGGGCCATCTTGTGGCGGGGGTCCTTGGCGGCCCGCTGAATCTGGGATGGGTCCCGCTCCTCGAAGAAAATGCAGGTCCGCGCCCATTCCTCCTCAAAAGTCCGCCGGAAGAAATCCCGCTCCAGGCTGGTGCGCTCCTTGGGCGGGACAGCCTCCCATTGCGGGTATTGACGGTAGATGTCGTAGAGCTTCTGCGCCCGCAAGGGGAACATGGTCCCGCGCTTCAAGACCTGCACCTTGACCCCCATTTCGAACATGTCGGCGGACGGCGCCATGGCCACGTCGGCCTGCTGGGCGGCGGCCAGCATCTGCCGCACGAGGTCCGAGGTCCCGGATTCGATGCACGACTGGTTCACCGAGCCGGTCAGCACGTAGGCCGCCCCCATGGCAAAGGCTGCCGCCGTCGCTTCGGGGGTGGCGATCCCCCCCGCCAGACCGACATTGATGGAGTCCTGGTAGGCGTGACGGTCCGCGAGGCGGTCGCGCAGGGCCAGCATGGTGGGCAGCAGGCTAAGGGCCGGCCGGTTGTCGGTATGGCCGCCGGAATCCGCCTCCGCGGTGAGATCCGAGGCCACGGGGACCTGGGCGGCCAGCGCGGCCTGCTCCGGGGTCAATTCCCCGGTGCGCACCAGTTCGTTGAGCAATTTGTCCGGGGCCGGGGCGAAAAAACGGGCCGCCACTTCCTCGCGGGATACCTTGGCGATCACCCGGTTGGGGCAGACAATATGCCCCTCGGGGCTGCGGTGGATGCCGCGGGTGCGATAGCGGATCAACGGAAGGCTCAGGCGCACGTAAGCCGCCGCGCTGATGCAGGTTACCCCCCGACGCAGGTAGAGGTCCACCACGGCGGCTTCGTGAGTCGGCTCACTGGGGTTATGAATCAGGTTGAACCCATAGGGGCGGTTCCCCAGGTCCGCCTGGAGCCGCGCAATGGCGTCCTCGATGCGCTCCAGCCCGAGCCCGGCGGCACCGAAAAAGCCGATCATCCCGGCCCTGGCCATGGCGGAGACCATTTCCACCGAGGTGATGCCATTGGCCATGGCACCGGCCACATAGGCGTAGGTAAGTCCATAGCGGCGGCGAAAGCACGGGCTGCCGAACTGTGCGGGGTGCACCGCGGGAAGATGGGCCCGCAGCGCGAGGGCATTCTCGCCCAGGGAGGGCGGCCGCCCGCCCTGCGGGGCGATCCAGGCGGTCCCCGAGGAAACGATCCCCGGGTGGCGTCCGGGGCCCACCACGAAATACGCTTGGCCGACATTGCGCAGGGCCGCCTCGACGGCGTAGCGGCTGTCGTCCGGAGGCGAATCCAGGGGGGTCCACCACCCGATGGGGGGGCAATCTGCGGATGCATCCAAGATCATGCCGTGAGCCAGCCTCCGGGAGCCATGGTGTCGTGCGCGTCGCCCGCGGGTCCGGCCACGATCGATCGGGGTGGCGCCTGCCCGCTTACAGGCCGCCGCAATGTAGCGGAACCCACCGCAGAGTGTCAA
Organism: Desulfobacteraceae bacterium UBA5852; assembly: GCA_002432195.1. GTDB lineage: Bacteria > Desulfobacterota > Desulfobacteria > Desulfobacterales > UBA5852 > UBA5852. Next base: position 140,053 of record DJGG01000132.1, on the reverse strand, counting down.
GACGCCCCCGCGGCGCCCGCGCGTGGGTATCCGGGCCACCCCTGCGCTATCCCCGGGGATGAAAACGGCGGTGAATTTGGCGCAGTCGCTCGGCAGCCACATGGGTGTAGATCTGGGTGGTGGCGATATCCGCATGCCCCAGCATCAGCTGCAGCGATCGGAGATCGGCCCCGTTCTCCAGCAGGTGGGTGGCGAACGAATGCCGGAGCNNTGCCCGAGCATGGTCTGGACCGCGCGCAGATCCGCGCCCCCTTCCAGCAAGTGGCTGGCGAAAGAGTGGCGCAGGACGTGGGGGGAAACGTCGACGCCGATGCCCGCCTGCAGGGCATACCGCTTGAGGAGCTTCCAGAAACCCTGGCGGCTGAGGGGCTTTCCCGCCCGCGCCACGAACAGGTAGGCGCTGGGTTGCCCGTGCAGCAGGGCCGGCCGGGCGGTTTCCAGGTAGGCGCGCAACTTGTCCCGGGCATAGGCGCCAAAAGGTACGATGCGCTCCTTGCCGCCCTTGCCGAAGACCCTCACGAAGCCGGCTTCCAGATTGGGGTCCCGGGTTTTGAGGGCCACGAGCTCCGAGACACGCAGCCCCGCCGCATAGAGGAGCTCCAGCATGGCCCCGTCCCGCACACCCGTCGGCTGGGCCGGGTCCGGAGCTTCCAACAGGCGTTGAACCTGTTGGAGGGAAAGCACCCCCGGCAGGNNGCCGGCCGCTCTTGGGCAGATCGATCCGGCGGGAGGGATCCCTGGAGACGAGCTTCTCGTTGAACAGAAACCGGAACCACCCGCGAATGGACACGAGGTGCCGGGCCCGCGAGCGGGCATTGAGCCCGTCTTCCCGCAGCTGAATCACGTAGCGCAGGATGGTGGCGGTCTCCACGGCCGCCACCGCCGTCACACCCTGTCCATCGAGAAAATCCAGAAAGCGCTGGAGGTCCCGGCTGTAGGCCTCCAGGGTCTTGGCGGACAGGCCTTTTTCCACCGTGAGGTACGTGAGGTAGCGGTCCAGAAGGAGATCGCGTTCGCGCATGGGGCCACCGAAAACCGTAAGGAGTCTCGCCCTTCAGGTGGCCTGACCGGCGGCCTCCGGAAGATGGATGGCAAGGGGGAGGCGATTGAGGATTTCAGGCCCCCCGCTGGTGATGAGGACCTGGTTCTCCAGACGCACCCCGCCCCAGCCCTCCAGGTAAATTCCCGGTTCCACGGTGACGATCATGCCGGGCTGCAAACGGTCGTCCGCATGGGGGCTAAGTCGGGGAGCCTCGTGGATGGCCAGGCCGGTCCCATGCCCGAGGCTGTGGCCGAAAGCGTCGGGGAAGCCCGCGGCGGCGATGTGGCGGCGCGCCACGGCATCCACCTCGCGGCCGCTGGCGCACGTGGCCATGGCGCTGACGGCGCGGGACTGGGCCTCCGCCACGATGGCGAAAATCTGCAGGAAGCGCGCATCCGGCGCCCCCAGCACCACCGTGCGGGAGATGTCTGAACAATAGCCCTCCAGACGTGCGCCCCAGTCGAAGAGCAAGGGTTCGCCGCATCGCACCTTGCGCTCGCCGGGCTGGGCGTGGGGCAGGGCGCTGTTGGGGCCGGAGGCCACAATGATGGGAAACGAGGGGCCCTCGGCACCCTCCGCCACCAGCGCTTCCTCCAGGCGGCGCGCAATCGCCCTCTCGGTGACGCCCGGGCGCAGCCAGGCCAGCAGCGCTTCGAAGGCTCTCTCGGCACAGGCCACGGCGTTGCGCGTGGCGACGATCTCGGCCTCGTCCTTGATTTGGCGCAGGTCTTCCACAGCGCCGTCAGTGGGCACCAGCGTCGCAGGGCATGCGGCCGCGGCGAGGCTGGATTCCAAACGCTGGAACTGGCGTACGGAGATCCGGGCGCTCTCGAAACCCAGTCGGTTCAGGCCTTGCGCCATCAGGAGTTCCGGAAGGACTTCCTCCAATCCTTTGCGGTAGGCCTGGACCTGGAAGCCCTGCGCTTCCTGGCGGGCCTGGAGTACGTAACGCCCGTCGGTGGCCAGAGTCAGCTGCCCATGGGAGATGAGCAGGGCCCCGGCGGATTCATCGCAGGAGGTATCCTCCGCAAGGTATCCGCTTATGTAGCGCCGATTGGCGGCGTTCAGCACCAGCAGGCCGTCCAGCCGCATCTCCGGCAGGCGGTCACGCAAACGCTGGATTCTTTCGGGGTGCGATGGGCGCATAGGGGCTTCCTGAAGCCGCACGCGGGATTCGGCTGTGGCCGCGGCGGTTCTGCGGCGCCATCCGCCGTCCGGTGCGCCAGTGGGGGGTATATAGGCAATTCCACCATTGAAATCAAGCACGGCGCGGGTCTCCGCGCGCCTGGAGCACCGGCAGCCTGGACCCAAGCCGTGCCGCCGCGGGGAGAGGGACTCCCGATCCCGGCGGGAGAATTTGCCTTGACACCAACCGGCGATTGCCAAATAAAAACATTTTGTTGCCGGCTGAGCCCATCCATGGGCCGCGAGTGCCCGGCATCAACCCCCTTACCAGGAGATCCCCGTGCCCGGCAAGCTCAACTGCGTTTTTGATCTCTACGATCACCGCTTCCAGAATTACCATGTGCTGATGTCCAAAAAAGTGCGGGAGATCCTGTTGGTGGCGGGAATCTTCGACGCCTGCATTCTGACCCGCGGTGGAAGGCTCGAGGACTCCATCGGCGCGCAGTATCGGGAGTTGGGCCTGAGCGGGCCCCCCCGGGTCTCCTGGGCGACTTCCGTCCAGGAAGCGCTTGGGATGTTGACCCGCCGGGATTTCGATCTGGTGCTGAGCCTGCCGCAATTGCCCGACGGGGACGCCTTCGAACTGGGGCGCAACGTCAAGTCGCGGGTTCCCGAAATGCCCGTGATCCTGCTGACTCCCCAGGCGGACCTGCCCCTGGCGTATCTGCGCAGCGCGCCAAGCCGGCGGTCGGTGGACCGGGTGTTCACCTGGTCGGATTCCGCGGACGGCCTATTCGCCCTTGTCAAGAGCGTGGAAGATCGTCTCAACGCCGACTTCGACGCCGCCCTTGCGGGTGTGCCGGTCATTTTGCTCGTGGATGGGTCGCCGGCACGGTTGGCACGCCTTCTGCCGGACCTCTACCGGGAAATCATCGACCAGACCCGGAGGGTCATGGAGGAGGGCCTCAACGCCTCCGATCGGCTGTTGCGGCGGCGTACCCGGCCCAAGATCCTGCTGGCCGATTCCATGACCGAAGCCCAACGGCTGGAGAGGCAATTTGCCAAGCACCTCATGGGGGTGGTTTGCAGTCGCGATCTCCCCCGGGATGGCCGCCTGGCGGCGGGAGTCGGGCTGGCCTTTCTGGAAGAGGTGCGCGCCCATCATCCCCATCTGCCCCTGCTCCTGCTGGAAAGCGGCGATTTACCCGCGGAAGACGGGCAGGGCCTGCCGGTGCTGCCGGAAGAACCGGAGAACTGGAACGCCAGGCTGCAACGCTTCGTTCGGGATCACCTGGGATTCGGCGAATTCACCTTCCGGTTGCCTGACGGGGAGGAAGTCGCCCGGGTTGACCACCTCGGTGGGTTGGCGCGTATCCTGCCACAGATTCCCGATGCCTCCATTCTGCACCACTGCATGCGCCACGACTTTTCCCGCTGGCTGCTGGCCCGCGCGGAATTCATGCTGGCCGAGCGGTTGGGGCGCTTCACCACCGAGGATTTCGGCAACGAACCGTCGGCCCTGCGGGATTTCCTGATGGAGGCCATTCAGGGGCAGCGCCGGGACCGGGAGCGTGTCGTGGTGGCGGATTTCGATGCCCCCCGTTTCGATCTGGGCAACGGCTTTGCCCAGATCGGTCAGGGTTCGCTGGGGGGTAAAGCCCGGGGGCTGGTGTTTCTCAAGCAGCAGCTGGCCGCCTGCCCGGAGCTGCACGAACGGTTTGCCGATCTGCGGATCCACGTTCCGCCAACGTTGGTGTTGACCACCGAGGTCTTCGATCAGTTCATGGCCATCAACCACCTGCGCATTCACTCCCGCACCGAGCTCACCGACGTCGAGATCGCCGCGCTTTTTGCCAGAGCCGCGATGCCCGAAAGCGTTGCCGCCGATCTGCGGGCCTTCTTGCGGCGGGCCGATTTTCCCCTGGCCATCCGATCCTCGAGCCTGCTCGAAGATTCCCGCTCCAAACCCTATGCGGGAATTTATCGCACGGTCATGCTGCCGAACAGCCATCCGGAGCTCGATGTGCGCCTGGACCAGCTGCTGAAGGCCATCCGACTCGTCTACGCCTCCACTTTTTTCGAGGATCCCCGGGCCTTTGCCCATCGTACCGGGCACAAGCCCGACGAAGAGAAGATGGCGGTGGTAATTCAAACCTTGGTGGGAGATCTACACGGGGAGCTCTTTTTCCCCATGATCTCCGGGGTGGCGCAATCCACAAATTACTACCCGATATCCCCCATGAAGCCCGAGGACGGAATCGCCATCATAGCCTTGGGCCTGGGGAAAACCGTGGTGGACGGGGAGCGCAGCCTGCGGTTCTGTCCCGCCTATCCGGACAAGCTGCCGCAGTTTTCCACCGTCGACGACATCCTGGCGAATGCGCAGCGGTTTTTCTACGGTCTGTGCATGGCGCCGACGCACGCATGGGAGCTGGGGGCGCACGCGGACGGAACCTTGACCAAACAGGAGGTCACCGACTTTGGCGATCCCCGGGCCCTGGACTGTGCCGTCAGCACCTACCTGCCCCAGGAGCACCGTGTCAAAGACGGCGTTCTCCCCGACGGGCATCCCGTGGTCACCTTTGCGCCGGTGTTGAAGCACAACCGCATCCCCCTGGCCTCGCTGCTGGGGACGATCCTGGAATTGGGCGAACAGGGGATGGGGTGCCCCGTGGATGTGGAATTCTCCGTCAAGTTCCCCGCCGCCGCGCCACCGGCGGTGGCCATCCTCCAAATCCGTCCCATGTCGGACCGTAGCAGCGTCCGGCGCGTTGACCTGGGTGACGACGATCTGCGCCAGGCCATCTGTTACTCCACCAGCGCTTTGGGCAATGGCGCCAGCAGCGATCTCAACGATATCCTCTTCGTCAAACCGGAAGATTTCGACCCCGCCCTGACGCCTCTGATCGCCCGCGAGGTGGGCCGCTTGAACGCGGAGCTGGTCAAGGCGGGCCGCCCCTATATCCTGATTGGACCCGGGCGGTGGGGTTCCACGGACCCTTGGCTGGGAATCCCAGTCAAGTGGGCCGATATCTCGGGCACCTCGGTGATCGTGGAGACCACCCACCCCTCCTTCAGCGCCGAACCGTCGCAAGGAACGCATTTCTTCCACAACATGGCTTCGCTGGGGATGAGTTACCTGACGATCCGGGAGGACTCCGACGATTTCCTCGATTGGCGGTGGATCAAGTCCCGGCCGGTGCACAAAGTGACCCGCCATCTATCGCTGGTACGCCTCGAAACGCCGGTGGTGGTGAAAGTGGACGGCCGGAATTCCCAGGGACTCATCGCCCCCGGCCAGCAACCTTCCGTATAGCCGCCGGTGGGTGAAACTGGATCGGGTCAAAGGTTGCCCGCCAGGGCCAGCTGGTTCTTGCTGAGGGCCAGGCGCATGGCCGGTTGCACCAGCTCGTGGTGCCGCTCTTCGAAGGGGAGATACACCAGGCGGTATTCGCGCGGCAGGATCCGTATCCCGGCCAGACCCTCTCCAACCAGCCTGGGAGGGTGCATGAAGCTGGCGAGGAGGATCTTCTGGATTTCCGCGCCCTCGCAGGGGGGCAGGTTGGCGGGGACCACGGGACCCGCGGGGAGTTCTTCCACCAAGGGGATTGGGGGGAACGCCAGGGTGATGCCGCGCGCCAGGCGGAAGAAGGTCGCCGGTCGGACCTTGAAGGCCGGGGACCAGAAGTGGAAAGGAGTCTGCTCCCAGGTGGCGCGCGGAGCCCGGGGGAGGTTGGCCAGGCGCACCAGGTCGGCATAGGTGGTCAGCGCCACCCCCGCCACATCCGCCTGGATGCGCCAGAAGGGAAGATGGACCGTGCGCTGGGCGGAAGGCGCCAGGGTGGCGAAAGGCATGGGCTCCCAGCCATGGAGGCCGGCCGTATACATGGATGCGCAGTTGCGGCAGCTGAGCGCGAGGGCATCCCGGGAGCCTTCCATTTCCCAGCCGCATTGGGGGCAAAGGGTAGCCAGGAAGCGTAGGCGCCAGCGGGAGGGACCGCCCGCCAGATCCTCCAGGGGGGGGCCGGGTGCCTGCGTCAGGGGGCGGTTGAGCACGGCATCCATCAACTGCCGGCCCCGGTAAAAAGGCGCGTAGATCAGGCTCAGGGATTCTCCGATGTGGGCCTGATAAAGTACGGCTTGGGGAGGATCCCGGCGCAATTGGCGGGTGAAGTCGGCCAGAATGGCCTGGCGCCCGCGCTGGGGTTCCAGGAAACGGCCCGGCACGTCAGGGCCGGCGAAGCTCAGCTTCAGCGTCTGGCTGCGAAGGCCAAGTGATTTCGGCAATTGAGGGGTTTCCAGGGCTGCGAGGCTGACGTCGAAAAAGCGATGCTGAATTCCCGCTGCGGAGCAGGCAAAGAGCATACCCTTGAAGCGCCAGTAGGGAACATAGATGAGCTGCGCATCCGCGGGGGCCTTGTGGGGCAGAACATACCGGTACCCGCCGTTGGACGAGAGATAGGAGCGCACGCGGCAGAACTGACAGGTGACGAGCCGGTCCACCTCCGAGAGCACCGCCGGTGCACCGCATTGCGGGCACTGGTGCTCGATGAGGAGATCAGAGCTTTTCACCGCACGCGTTGCAATAGATGGCGTCGCTTAGATTTTCCGTTGCGCAATGGGCGCAGAGACGACCGGCGGCGGGTTTGGCATCGGCCGGGTGCCCGCAACGGGAGCAGAAGCGGGCATTGGGAGCGAGATTCTTGCCGCAATGGCCGCACTGGAGAAAGATGAGCTGCTGGTGACCGCAGGCGGGGCAGAACCGGGCTTCCCGAGGGATGGCCTTCCCGCACTCCTGGCACGCCGCGGGGGGCGCCACGGCGTCTTGCGCGCCCGATGCGTGGCCCGCGCCGAAATACTGGGCGAACATGGCCGGCATCATCAACCCCATCCCCAGACCCATGGCCGGATTCCCGTCACCGGCGCCTTCCGCCCCTCCCTCCGCGGCTTTCTCCATGGCCATGGCCGCCTTCATCTGCATCAGCTTGGTCATGTCGTCGAAAACGCCCACCCGGCTGCGGTCATCGAAGGCCTTCTGGACCTCCGGCGGCGGGGTGATGGCGTTGATGTACAGGTGCGTGAGGCGCAAACCGAAATGCCTGAAATCGTCCCCCAGGCGCTGAGCCAGCCCGCGGGCCAGCTCGTCGTAGCGGGCCGGCAGGTTGAGGATCGTGTCGATGGTCTTGCCCATGAAGTCGTTGAACCGTGAAACGATGACCCGGTTGAGATAGTCTTCGATTTCTCCGGTTTCGAGCATTCCCTGGGTGCCCACCATTCGATTGATGAATAGTACCGGCTGGACGATCTGCAAATTGAAGACGCCGAAGGCGCGCAACCGGATGAGGCCGAGGTCCGCGTCCTTGAAGGCCACCGGATCCCTCGTGCCCCACTTGAGATTGGTGAAGATCTTCATGTTGACGAAATAGACTTCGGCCTGCAAAGGGCTCGATAGCCCCCACGGGAGGCTGGCGATTTTGGTGAGCAGCGGGATGTTGCCCGTCTTGAGGGTGTGGCGCCCGGGTCCGAAGGCCTCCACGGCTTTCCCCTGGTAGAAGAATACCGCCGCCTGGTTCTCACGTACGGTGAGCTGGGCCCCGTATTTGATTTCGCCGGACCCCTCGGCGGGTATACGGTGCACCAGTTCCCGGCCGCTATCATCGAACCACTCCAAATTTTCCAGAAAGATCAAATTGACGCGGTTGTCCATGACAGATTCTCCGGATAGCGGCTCGGTCAAGGGGGACGCCTGGCCCGGGGGTGGGTGGCAAATTCAACCATGCCGGCCGGGGATTGTCAACCAAACGACTTGTGGCAGGTCCAACCGGCGGGGTTCGCCGGACACAACGCGCTTGTAAACACGATGCCCCGGTGTTAAGGCATGGGCCGGGGAGGCCGGCGGAAGACCGATCGACCCGAGGCGCCGGCAGGCGGGCGCGCACCGGAGGAAACCGGCGGATCGGCCGCAGGTGGTGTGGTGCATCGGCCGCCGCCAGGAGGAGAGGCATGCCGTCTATGGAGGGTTCGTGGGTCGCCGCCTGGAAGTGGCGGCTGATCAAACTGCCGGCCATCTGGGTGTTGATGCTCATTGGCTGGACCATGGAATTCCTGGTGGAGTTGCCGTTTGCCATACTGGCCGCGCTGGACAGGGGCGGCAAGGCCGATGGGCGGTAGCGCCGCTGGTGCCGCGGGCTGTTCGCCGGGCGCCGGCGGGGGCCCGGGAAGCCTGCGGCCCATTCGATCCGCGACCTTGTCGGGTGGCGCGGCGGCGCTCATTCATGACCGAGCAGCGGAGGGACAATGCAGATCGTAGCCATCGACATCGGGTTCGGTTTTACCAAGGCCAGTGACGGGAAGGAAACCGTCGTATTCAAATCGCTCTACGGCGATGCACCGGAGATTCAGTTCTGGATGGATTTCGGCGAACGCGCCCTCACCGACTACTTCCACGTGACCGTGGACGGCAAGAGCTATTTCGTCGGTGATCTGGCCGAGCAGCAATCCACCTCGGTAAGCTTCACGCTCGATCAAGAGCGCATGATGTCGGACTACGCCAGGTTGTTCGCCCTCACCGTTACCGGCCTGCTCCTGAAGAAGGATCCGGTGGTTGAGGAGCCCATCCATATCGTCTCAGGCCTGCCCGTGGGATTCTACCGACAGTACCACGACCGTTTTCGCGATACCCTCAAGGGCCGGCACCAGGTGGTGTTCCACAGCCCCGACGGCGGCCGCGTGGCCAAGAAGATTCAGGTGGAACAGGTTCAGTTGCTGCCGCAACCCATGGGCAGCGCCCTGAACCTGCTGATGAACGATAACGGTCAGATCAGTGAAAAGGAACTGGCGCGCCAGAAGATCGGCGTCGTGGACATCGGCTTCCGTACGACCGATTATCTCGTAGTGGACCGCCTGCGCTACGTCGAGCGCAGCAGCCGGACCATGGACACCGGCGTGTCCAAGGCCTTCAACATCATTGCCGGCAAGTTGCGCGAAAACAGCGGCGTGAACGTGGAGCTCTACCGTCTCTATGCGGCCGTCGAATCCGGAACCATCCGGATGCGCGGTCAGGCGTTCAGCTTCGCCAAGATCCGGGACCAGATCTTCGCCCACCTGGCGGCGACCATTGTCGGCGATCTTGAGCGGTTGTGGGCCAATGACTGGGACCTGGAGACGATCCTGCTGACCGGCGGAGGCGCCAAGGAAATCGGGCCGCATATCCAGGCACTGCTGCCCGGCAACGTGCGCGTAGCCGCCAACCGCGGGGATGCGCGTTTGGCCAACGTCCAGGGTTATCTCAAGTACGGCCGGCACCTGTGGCGGGCCGCGCCGGCGGAAACCCGGCCGGCAAACGCCGCGGCCGAGTGAGTTTCCGCATCCGGCCGGCGGCGCTCAGTACCGGCGCAGGAACCATATGGCCACGGGCAGAAAGACCGCCAGGAGGATCAGGAAGCCTGGCAGGGTCAGATAGGCGCGGTACCATGGTGCGCGACGGGCCCGCGCCATGGTCAGATCCCTGAGGAACCAGCGCCCCAGCAAGGCTGCGGCCAGAAGTGCCCAGGTGCAGCGGAGGATGGCGAACAGTTCGGACATGGGGGAACGGTGTTGCGGCTTTAGCCGTGCGAATCCTGGGACGGGGCCTCAGGGAGGGGGGGGGCGGGCCGTGGCGACTGGGAGGCGGATAAACGCGCGCCGTCCAGCACCCGGCGGATGGACTGGGCCAGATCGCGCCGCGACAACGGCTTCATGAGGCAATCCTTGATGCCCAGCTTGGCGAAACGCTCCCGGGTCACCTGATCGCTGTAGCCGGTGAACAGGATGATGGGGATATCGGAGCGAATCGCGATCAACTCATGGGCCAGTGCGTCTCCGGTCAGCCGGGGCATGGTAAAATCGGTGACCACCAGATCGAAACGATCCGGAAAGGCGCGGAACAACTCCAGGGCTTCGATGCTGTTGCTGCAGGCCTCCACCTGGTAGCCCAGGCTGCTCAGCATTTCCCTGCCGATCTCGGCCAAAGCGGGTTCATCGTCGACAAAAAGAACCCGTTCATCCCCCGCCAGGGCAGCCTCGGGGGCAGGCGCCTCGTTCTGACTTAGGGCCCCTAACAGCTCAGGGAAAAGGATCGTGAAGGTCGTGCCCCGGTCGACCTCGCTGGTGACGCTGATGTGCCCCCCATGGCTGATGACGATGCCATGAACCACGGCCAATCCCAGACCGGTCCCTTCGCCCTTTTCCTTCGATGTGAAATAGGGGTCGAAAATCCGTTCCATATTCTCCGCCGGGATGCCGTGACCGGTATCCGCAACCGCCAGCTGCAAATAGCGTCCCGGGGTAAGCCCGCCAAAGCGCCGCGCGTCGGCGTGGCTCACCTCGACGCACTCCAGGCCCACTTCCAGGATGCCGCCGTGCGCCCGCATGGCATGGTGCGCATTGGTGCATAAATTCATCATAACCTGGTGAATCTGGATGGGATCGGCTTCCACCAGCGCCGCGTAGCTGAGATTGCGGCCGCGGATCTCGATTGTTGACGGCAGGGAGGCGCGGATCAGCTTAAGGACCTCTTTGACGATCAGATTCACCTGGACCGGGTTGCGTTCCTGTTCGCCCTGGCGACTGAAGGAGAGGATCTGATTGATCAGGCTCTTGGCCCGGCTGCTGGCCGTCAGTATATTGTCCAGGCTTTCCAGGGGACTTTTCCCGCGGGTGACCTGAAGGCTGGCGATTTCCGCATACCCCATGATCGACTGCAGGATATTGTTGAAATCATGGGCAATGCCACCGGCCAGGGTGCCGATGGCCTCCATTTTTTGCGCCTGGCGCAATTGGGCCCGGAGCTTGGTCTTTTCCTTTTCGGATTGGATCCGCTCGGAAATATCCCTGGCGATGGCCAGGATGGCCGGCCGATTGTCATATTCGACGGCGCGGCAGCTGGCTTCCACCGGCACCACTGCTTCATGGCGGCTGCGCAGGGCGGTTTCGAAAATGATGTGACCCACTCGGCGAAGTTCGTTCATGCGTTCGGGCCAGAACGGTACATGCTCCGGCGCGAGGATATCCGTCGTGGTGACGCTCAGCAATTCGCTGCGCGACATCTGAAGCATTTCCGTGGCCACCCGGTTGCCGTCGATGATCTGCCCCTGGAAATCCATGACGAAGATGGCATCGCCGGCGCTTTCAAAAAGCGTTTTATACCGGTTTGTAGAGGCCATCAGGGCTTTTACGGTGCAGACGTCAAACGAAAGACTGCGGAAACTGCTGCCGTCGTCGGGGGGCTTTGGGGGGTGGTTCTTTTTCATGAGGAGGGCTTGGGTGGGCTCCCGGGTCGCTTCGGGCTGGGCTGCCGCGGTTCTTCAGGTCATGGCATCCATGTCATCTTGGCCGAATAACCGTCGCCAGCTATATCACAGGTGCCGTGAAATGCAATGCTTGAGGGCCGCCTGGTGCCCGGACGCGATGGCGGTCGTCGAGGGGCGCGCGCCCCGGATACCGGCTGCCGCACCAACATGCTTTGACTTGAATCGGACGGATATGGTAATGAGAAACGCGTTTCGGAAAACGGAGAGCGGGTCTGCCATCTTCGCGGTCGGCCCGGAAAAAGGAGATCGGAGACGCTTCCGCCCTCCCGATTGCTTTCAACCTGGCACGCCTGGCAGGACTCGAACCTGCGGCCTACGGATTAGAAGTCCGTTGCTCTATCCAGCTGAGCTACAGGCGCTTTAAACATTTTCGACTACCACAATCGCCCCGCAGAGTCCAATAGAAACACTTGTTGCGGGAATCGCGGTCGGCCGCGAATGAAAACCGGTGCAGCCCGGATATGAGGCTGCCGGAATGTCATCCCCGCAAGGTGGCAATCCACAAGAACGGGTCCCGGCCATCCACGCGACAGGAATGGGCGTTCGACATCGAAGGCGTGCGACCCAACGCTGACGACCTGCCCCTCCCACCGGACGATTCACGATCCCGCTCACTCCCGGGGCTGCCGACCTCCTCCGGGCCAGTGTCGCGTGGGCCGGGGTGAATCTAGAACCAACGCACCTTCCGGATAAGAGAGTATGAGCCAGGACACCAAGAAAGGCAAAATGACCAAGAAAAAGAAAACCCCCAGGCCAAACAGCGCCAAGGTCGCGGAAGCCGGTGGCCGCGGGCCCTCCAGGGCGCGTCGGGCACCCAAGCCCGCTCCGGCAGCGTCGCCTTCGCCGGCCCATGCCGACCGGCAGGCCCCGCAGGAAACCGCCCTTGCCGACCAGGAGGAGGAAAGGGATGTCACCCTGGCGATGGAAACGGATGATGACGAGGATCAAGAAGTCGCCATCGAGTCGGAAAACCTGGGACCCGTCATCGACAACCGGGCCAAACGCCATGCGGATCATGCCCTTGCCGACAAGGCTCTGGTCAAGTTCGATCCCCTGCAGCGTTATCTGTCGGAAATCAGCCGCTACCGCTTGCTGACCCGCGAAGAAGAGCGGGAATTGGGCATGCGGGTGCGGGAACACGGCGACAAGGACGCCGCCTATACGTTGGTTACCTCCAATTTGCGCCTTGTGGTCAAGATTGCCCTGGAATTCCAGCGCGTTTGGATGCAGAACCTTCTCGATCTGATCCAGGAGGGCAACATCGGCCTGATGCAGGCGGTCCGCAAGTTCGACCCCTATAAGAACGTCAAATTTTCCTACTACGCCTCCTTTTGGATCAAGGCCTATATCCTTAAGTTCATCATGGACAATTGGCGGCTGGTCAAGATCGGGACCACGCAGGGGCAACGCAAACTTTTTTTCAAGCTGAAAAAGGAAAAGCAGCGTTTGATCGAACAGGGCTTCGATCCCAAGCCCAAGCTGCTCTCCGAGCGCCTGGGGGTGTCGGAGCGCGAAATCGTGGACATGGATCAGCGCCTCGACGGCTGGGACGTTTCCCTGGACGCCCCCTTGAAGGAAGATTCCGACACGGAGCGGATCGAATTCCTGAGCACGGAATCCGTTTCGGCCGAAGACCAGGTGGCCAAGAAGGAAATTGAGGCTCTGCTGCACAACAAGATTGACGAGTTCCGCAAGAACATGACCGAGCGCGAGAAGGAGATCTTCGACCTGCGTATATTTTCCGACGCGCCGGTCACGTTGCAGGAAATAGGCGATCGTTACGGCATTTCGCGGGAGCGCGTGCGCCAGGTGGAGAAGAATATCATCAAGAAAATGCGCGATTTTTTCAAAAACGAGATCCCGGATTTCTCCGCCTACGCGGAAGGTACCGAAACCGAATGAAACCCAATTCTGTGACCCGCAACCGACGGGATGTGCAGGCCCAAGGCTGCCCGGAGCGCTCCGTGGTTTTCGGCGGGGCCGTTTACCCCTGGCGCCTTTGGGTGCTGCTGGCCCCAGCCCTGTATGGCCTCCTTGCGGGTTGTGCCTTCCCGCCGAAACCCGCGGCAACGGCGCCCTCCCTGTCCGCCCCCCCGGTCATAACGGCTCCCGGCAACGCTTACTACCACTACACCGAAGCCCAGATAAGCCGCCTGCGGGGGGATATCCCGTCGTCCATTCAGCACCTGCGGAAGGCCAAAGACCTCGATCCCGACTCCCTGCCGCTGTATCATGAACTCGCGGCACTCTACCTGCAGGTCAAGGAGGAGGACCAGGCCCTTGCCGTCCTGGAAGCCGCCCTGGATCGAAACCCGAACGACACCGATGCCCTGGCCCTCATGGGGCGGATCTATCAGAACCGGCAACAGTTGGATGATGCCCGGGCGGTTTATGAAAAAATCATCGAACAGGGGAGCGCCGACGAGGATACGTACCTGACGTTGGGCAACCTCTACCTCGACCAGGGCCAGCTGGATATGGCGCTGGATGTTTTCCAGCAGCTGGTCCAAGCCCATACGGGCTCTTATGCAGGGTATTTCTTCCTCGGAAAGACCTTCGAACAGCAGAATTACGACTCCAAGGCCGAAGCAGCCTACCGGCGTTCCCTGGAACTGGAACCGGAGCTCGAGGGAGCCCGCTTTGCCCTGATCAACCTCTACCGCCAGCGCAAGGACAGTCCCGAAATCCGCCGGCAGATCATCGACGCTTACCAGGAGATCCTGGACCGTGACGGCGCCCACGTACGGGCCGCCACCGAGCTGGCCCTCTATCACCGGCACATCGGCCAGCCGGCAGCGGGACGCAACGTCCTGACCCGACTGGCGGAACAGGTGGCGCCGCCGGAACTCGTGCGCCATGTCTATCGGCTCTATATTGAAAACGAGTCCTATGCCGAGGCGGTTTATGTGCTCCAGGGGTTGGTGGCGGCCAGGCCGGATCAAGCCGACCTGCACTATCTGCTGGGGGTGGCCTACAGCGGGATCGAAGAATCCGCCAAGGCCATGCAGCATTTCTCCAAGGTGACCGCGGATTCGCGTTTTCATCGCCAGGCGACGCTGCAACTGGCTTTTCAGCTCAACGAGAAGGGCGAGGTGGACCGGGCTGTCCACCTGTTGCGCCAGGCGCTCGAGGCATCACCGCAGGATGCGGAACTGAAGCTCTACCTGGGCTCCCTCTATGAAGAACATGGCCGGTTGCCGGAAGCCGAACAAATCCTCCTGGAAGCCATCGACATCAGTCCCGAGGACGAACGAATCCACTTCCGCATTGGCGTGGTGTACGACAAGTTGCAGCGCAAGGAGGATTCCATCGCCGCGATGCGGCGCGTGATCGAGATCAATCCCGAGCACGCCAACGCCCTCAACTACCTCGGGTACACCTTCGCCGATCTGGGGGTGAACCTGGATGAAGCGGAGCAAATGATCCGCAAGGCGCTGGGCCTCAAACCCGAGGACGGCTACATCACCGACAGTCTGGGTTGGGTCCTCTACCGCCAGGGAAAGTATGACGAAGCGCTGCATCACCTGGTGAGAGCTTCGACGCTGGTGCCGCAGGATCCGATTATCATGGAGCATGTGGGCGATGCCTTCCTCAAGGTGGGTCGGCCCGACAAGGCCCTGGAGTATTACCGGAGGGCGCTGCCTCTCAAAGATAAGGAGCGGGAACCGTTGGAACAGAAGATCCGGGACCTGTCCACCGGCACCGAGCGCGCGCGCCCTTAGCGGTCACGGTCATCCATACGGTGACGCTACCGGGATGGCCGAGGCGCCCGGGCGGCAAGACGCGCGAAGCGCGCNNNNCAACGCCGCCGCGCCGGGAGGCATCGGCCATCAAGGGTTTCCGTATCCAAGACCATGACCACTTAGCCCGGACTCCCAAGGGTGGGGTGATGATTCCATCTCGTCCGATGCCTCAGGAAGACGCCCACCTCGATTCGCGGATGCCTGCGGGCGTCGCCCCCCAACCGTTCCCGATCTCCGGGCGCATCCACATCCCGACTCCGCCGTGGCGGCCGGCGCGCTGCGGTTTCAGCGGGGCCCTGGCCGTGCTCCTGATGGGCCTGGCCATCGGCGGATGGCTGGGAGGCTGCGCCCACGCCCCTTCGCCGGGTGCTGCCCCACTGTATGACAGCCCGGAAACCCGGACCCTGACCCACTCCCTGGAAGCCTGGAACAACGGCCTGCAGACCTTCAAGATCACCGGTCGGGTCAGTCTCCGGCAGGCGGGCCGCCGGATCGAGAATGAGCGTCTGGTGGCCGTCGGCATGCGTCCGGCCAGCATGCGCCTGGTGATTCAGACGATCGCTGGGCTGCCGGCCGTCAGCCTGGCATGCGATGCGCAATGGTTCTACCTGCTCCTGCACCAGGAGGGGGAATACCATAAAAAACGGTTGGCATCGGGCAGCTTGAAGCCGCTGCTGGGGATCGATATCCACTGCCGGGATCTCTTCGCCCTGCTGGCGGGACGCGTTCCCCTGGGGGCCTATGCCAGCGCCCGGCAATTGAGCGCGACCCCCGAGGGCCAATGGGGGCTCGAGATGCGTAATCCCGGGTTGGACCTTGTGGAGCGCGTCTATGGCGAAGCGGCCAGCGGGGCCCCCCTCCTGTTCGAACGCCTGACAGACGACGGATCCCTCTGCTTCCGCGTACGGTTCGGCCCCATGGTTTCCACAGGCGGCTACCAGCGGCCGGAGCGCCTGGAAATCAGCACGGAGTCTTCGTCCGTGATGCTCGACATCCGCCACATGACCACTGACGAGCCTCTGCCGGACGGCGTGTTCCGGATATCCGCTCCTACCTGACGGGCCCCGAGGCCAGGCGCTTCAGGGCCGCTTGGGACTGGATGGCTGCCCGCGCCGCTTTGCCCGCAGGACTTTTTGAGGTCTTTCCGCCGTACCATGCCTTCCACCGGAACCATCTGCGGCCCAGCGATGCCACCCGTGATTGCCCTGGAGCATCGGTTGCGGCGCTGCCGCAACGTGCGCACGCTGGGCGTCCGCGCCAACTTCAATGATTACAGCGCCGAGGAGCGCCGGTTAATCCGCGAAGCGACCACGGTCTACTACCCATCACCCTTCTACGCCGACCTGCTGGATGCCATGGGCAAGCGTCTCTTCCCCAGCTACCACACGTACAAATGCGTTCAGGACAAGATCAAGCAGACGGCCTTGTTCCAGCTCCTGAAGATTCCCCATCCACGGACCCACGTTTACTACGGAAGGCGCCAGAAGGGCCGCATAATCGGCGATTTCGCTTTTCCCATGGTGGGGAAAATTCCGCGTGGGTCGGCACTCGGGAGGGGCGTGTTTCTGATACGTGACCGCAACCAGCTGGACCGCTATTGCCGCGCCGCGCACCCGGCCTATATTCAGGAATACCTGCCGCTCGATCGGGACATCCGGGTGGTGGTGGTGGGTCGGCGCGTGGTGCACGCTTACTGGCGGTTGGCGGCCCCGGGTGAGTTCCGGTCCAACCTCGGCGCCGGGGGCAGGGTCGCACTGGCGCCCGTGCCCCCCGAAGCCCTGGACTTGGCCTTGGCAACCGCCCTGAGGTGCGGCTGGAACGATGTGGGGCTGGATGTCGCCTGCCACGCGGGGGGCTACGTGGTCCTGGAAGGCAACATGAAGTACGGCAAAGAAGGCTTCCGGGTTGCCGGTATCGATTATGTTCGTCTCATGGAGGAGATGATCGCCAATGGAGATATCTGACCCGCAGCCCCTGATCGGTTTGCGCGTGTTCCTCGACCAGCGCGAAGACCGCTGTCTGGCCGGCCGGGCCACGCGGAGCTTGGCCGGCATCCGGCGGCGCCGGGAAGCGCACGTGGACAGCGGCTATCGTCAGAACTTTTCCCTGGATGTCGACCGGATTCTGCATTCCCTGGCGTATACCCGTTATATCGACAAGACCCAGGTCTTCTATCTGATCCGCAACGACCACATCACCCACCGGGTGCTGCACGTGCAGTTGGTGTCCAAGATTGCGCGCACCATCGGAAGGTTTCTGCGTCTCAACGAGGACCTCATCGAGGCCATCGCCCTGGGTCACGACATCGGGCACGCGCCGTTCGGTCACGATGGAGAGCGTTTCCTGTCGTCCATGTGCCGGCAGCACGGCATCGGGCACTTCCACCACAACCTGCAAAGTGTCCAGTTCCTGGAACGGGTCGAACGCAAAGGGCGCGGATGGAACCTCTGCCTGCAGACCCTGGACGGAATTCTGGGCCACGATGGCGAAGTCCACAACCAGCGGCTGGTGCCCTTAGGGGACAAGCGCTTCGAAGACCTGGACCGCGAGGTGGAAGCCAAGCGACGCGATCCCGGCGTGGAAGTGGTTCCGATGACCATGGAAGGCTGCGTGGTGCGCATGGCCGACACCATCAGCTACATCGGGCGGGACATCGAGGATGCCATCCGCCTGAATTTGGTACGGCGTGAAGAACTGCCCCGGGAGGTGGTGCGGGTTTTGGGGGATACCAACGGAACCATCGTTTACCGCCTGGTGACGGACATCATCCAGCAGAGCGCGGACAAACCCTTCGTGGCCTTCGGTCCGGAGGTGTCGGAAGCCTTGAAACGGCTCAAGGATTTCAACCTCGAGCGCATCTACATGAACCCCGGCATCAAAAGGCACCTGGACCACATCGGCGGCCTGTTCCAGGAATTGTTCGACCGTTATCTGGGGGACCTTCAAAAAGATAATAGAAAATCATTGATCTTCGACAGTTTTCTGAAAGACATGGATGACCGTTATGTGGCCGAACAGCGCCCCCCGGAAATCGTGCGCGACTTCATCGCCGGGATGACGGATCGCTATTTCCTGGACCATTTTCCGGCTGAACGCCGCCCCCCGATCGAGACCCGCTGACCTCCCGGGAAACCTCCGTCGGCAACCGCCGGGCTTTGGGAAAACAGGCTTATGCCGGGTCCCCACCCCCACGCGATCGCTCCCCACATGCCGCGAACCTACCGGCGCCTGGTGCACGGGTCGCGCCTGTCGGCCTATCGCGTGGCCGTGCGGGAGACCGACCTTCACATCCAGACCGCGGGGGATCTGCGGGTCCTGGCGCGGGAACTGACGCTTACCCAGCGGGACTACCTGGAAGCTTTCATCCAGCGGCACCCGAAATTTCTGACCACGCTGCGCCCCTGGACCCTGGACGAGCCGGCACCGGCCATCGTGCGCGACATGGTGTCGGCCGGCCGCCTCTGCGGCGTGGGGCCCATGGCGGCCGTGGCCGGAGCCATCGCCGAGCACGTGGGACAGGGATTGCGGGCGCGCAGCCGGGAGGTCATCGTGGAAAATGGCGGCGACGATTACATCGCCCTGCCCGATGCGGTGGTCGTGGGGCTCCATGCCGGGCGTTCACCGCTCAGTCTGCAGGTAGGCCTGCGTCTGGAGTGCGGGGGGCGCCCGCTGGGCGTCTGCACTTCCTCCGGAACCTTCGGTCACTCCCTGAGTCAGGGGCGGGCGGATGCCGTCTGTGTGGTATCCGACTCCTGCTGCCTGGCGGATGCCGCAGCCACCGCGATCGCCAACCGCTTGCGCTCGGCGGCCGATCTGGACGAGGCGCTGGCCTGGGCGCGCACGATCGAGGGCTTGAAGGGCGTCGTGGCCGTCATCGGACGTCGCATGGCCATGTGGGGGCAAGTGGAACTGGTGCCCCTGAAGCCAAAAAAGGATTGAAAATTTAAGGATAAAAGGGTAGTTGGCTATACCAAGGCCTGCGGCGGGCTTGCCCGTTCGCGGGTCGGACCCGCAACCACCGCCCGGGCGCCGGTTTCTCCCATATTCACGGAAAAGGCCCCGGGGTGCCGGGCCCGGCCAGCGTGCGGGCCACGGCGGGAGATCTCCCAGGGGCTTCCATCCGGCGCGCCTATCGATGCGCCATGGCGCGGTTTCAAGAGCCACGCGGTGTTGTGCGTAACGTCCGCCGGCATCGCCCCGGCCCGGGAAGGGGAGCGGCTGGGCCGCAGCGCCCGCCGATGGGGTCCCATCGACCGTTTCCCGGCCAACGGCGGTCGCGCAATGCATTCAACCGGAATGGAGACGCGTCTGATGAAAAAGGTCAAGATCGCTTTCTGGGCGCTGGTGGTAGCTTTTCTGGGCCTCATCGTCTATCAGAACCAGGAGTTTTTCCTTTTCCGCAACCGGATCGGTTTCAACTTGGGGGTGATCGAGCCTTACACCTCGCCCGCGATCTACAATGCCGTGTTGTTTCTCGGATGCTTCGTGGTGGGCTTTCTGCTTGCCTATTTTTCAAGCCTTTTCGATCGCTTCCGGGCGAACAAGATCGTCCGGCAGCTCAACGCCACCATCGAGGCGCAGAAAAAGCAGATCGACAGCCTCACCAGCGAACTGGCGCAAGCGAAAGCACATCTCCCGGGGAACGACGCGCCGCTGGATGTCGCCGCCACGCCGCCTGCCGAAGGCCGCCAAGCGCGGCTTTAGCCGTCACCCGGGAGGTTATGCCACCCGCCCCTGGTCAACGATCGCTACCCGCAAATGACCTGCACGCTTTCTTCGGTTGTGTGCCTTGATCGATTTTGCATGAGCCCTTCCAAACTCACCCCCATGCTCAGGCAGTACCTGGAGATTAAGGAGCAGTATGCCGACGCCCTGCTGCTCTACCGCATGGGGGATTTCTACGAGATGTTCTTCGAAGATGCCGAGGTGGCTTCCCGCGTCCTCGACATCACGCTGACCTCACGCAACAAGCACGAGCAGACCCCGGTACCCATGTGTGGGGTGCCCTGGAAGGCCGTGCAGGGTTATATCGCCCGGCTTCTGGAGAATGGCTTCAAGGTGGCCATCTGCGACCAGGTGGAAGATCCCTCCCAAGCGAAGGGATTGGTCCGGCGGGAGGTCGTCCGGGTGATCACCCCCGGCATGATCATCGAAAACGAGCTTCTGGAAGCCTCTTCCAACAACTACATCCTGGCTTTGAGCAGGGTGGCGGAAAACACCGGTGTGGCCACCCTCGATCTTTCCACCGGCAGCTTCCGGGTCACCGAAACCGACTCCTTCGCCGCCGCCCTGGAAGAAGTCCGGCGGATCGCCCCCCGGGAGATCCTGTTGCCCCGCGCCGCGGCGCTCGACAGCGGCGCGCAGGGTGGGGCGTCCGGCGCGGGCGACACCCCGGTCACCTACCTTGAAGACGAGGCCTTTGGTCTCGAAAAGGCACGCGAACGGCTGCAAACCCTGTTCGGCACCCTGTCACTGGAGGGATTCGGCTGCGCCCGCCTGACCGCAGGGGTGGCGGCGGCCGGGGCCTTGGTGCGCTACCTGCTGGACACCCAGAAACAACGGATCGACCATCTCAACGGGCTGGAGACCTACCGTCTCGACAACTACCTCTGGGTCGACGAGCGCAGCTGCCAGAACCTGGAACTGCTGCGCAGCCTGAGCGGCGGCAACCGCAAGGGGACCCTGATCGCCGCACTCGACCGCACCGCGACCCCCATGGGGGCCCGCCTGCTGAAGCACTGGTTGCGCTATCCCTTGATGGACCCGACCGCCATCGGCGCGCGCCACGATGCGGTGGAGGAGGCCCTGGCCCGGCACCAGGAGCGCGGTGCCATCCGGGAGGCCTTGCGCACCGTCCAGGACCTGGAACGGCTGCGCGTACGCCTGGCCATGGGACACGGCAATGCCCTGGACCTTCTGGCGCTGCGGGATTCCTTTCAGGTGCTGCCGGAACTGGACGGCTGGTTGGCGGCGATGGCAGCGCCGCTCCTGCGGCTGGACGAATCCTGCGATCCCCTTCTGGCCCTGGGACAGGCGATCACCGCGGCCATCCGGGACGACGCCGGCCCCGGGCTCAACGAGGGCGGGTTCATCAAGTCCGGATACAGCCCGGAGCTGGACGCGCTCATTCGCCTCGGGCGGGATGGCAAGGGCTGGCTGGCCCAGTTGGAGGCCCAGGAAAAGGAGCGCACGGGCATCGGCGCCCTGAAGGTGCGCTACAACAAGGTCTTCGGCTATTACATCGAAGTGCCCAAGGCGCGCGCGGCGGCTGTGCCGGCGCATTACGTGCGCAAGCAGACCCTGGTCAACGCGGAACGCTACATCACCGACGAACTGAAGACCTTTGAGGACAAAGTCCTGCATGCCGAGGAGCGCCGGGCGGCTTTGGAGCTCGAACTCTTCGGGGTCCTGCGCGCCCAGGTGCTGGCGGAGCACCAACGGATTCAGCGGGTCGCCGCCGCCCTGGCGCGCGTCGATGTGCTGACCAGCCTGGCCGAGGTGGCTGCCACGGGCCACTATTGCCGGCCGCGCCTGAACACGGCCGGCATCCTCCACATCGAGGATGGCCGCCACCCGGTGGTGGAGCGGGTGCTGCGAGGGGAGCGTTTCGTCCCCAACACGATCCACCTGGATGATCACGCCGAGCAGGTCCTTGTCATCACCGGCCCCAACATGGCGGGCAAATCCACGGTGTTGCGGCAGGTGGCCCTGACGGTGATCATGGCCCAGATGGGGTCCTTCGTGCCGGCGGCCGCGGCCGACATCGCCATTATCGACCGGATCTTTACCCGCGTCGGCGCCCTGGACAACCTGGCCCAGGGGCACAGCACCTTCATGGTGGAGATGCAGGAAACCGCCAACATCCTGAACAACGCCAGCGCCCGCAGCCTGGTGGTGCTGGATGAAATCGGACGGGGGACCAGTACCTACGACGGCTTGAGCATCGCCTGGGCGGTGGCGGAGTATTTGCACAACCTGAAAGGCAAGGGCGTCAAGACCCTTTTCGCCACCCACTACCACGAACTGACCGAACTGTCCCGGCAACTGCCGCGGGTGAAGAACTACAACATCGCCGTCAAGGAGTGGAATGACGAAATTATCTTCCTGCGGAAACTGGTTGCCGGGGGCACCAATCGGAGCTACGGTATCCAGGTCGCCCGCCTGGCGGGAATCCCTCCCGACGTCATCGTGCGTTCCAAGAAAATCCTCGCCCGCATCGAACAGGGCGAGCATGACTTCCAGGCATCCCCGCGCGCCGAGGCCGGGCGCAAAGGCCCTGTCCAGATGGGATTGTTTCCCCCCCTCGGAAACGAAATACGGGAATTGTTGAACCGCATCGACGTGGCCCGCACCACACCCTTGGAAGCCTTGAACCTGTTGCAGCAGCTGAAAAGCAAGCTGGATGCGGCGCCATGACTCCCAGGGGCCGGTGCCGTGGCGGTAGCCGAATGCTGATGAAGCGGATATTCCGATGGCTCCCTTTAGGGCTGGTACTGCCGGGCCTGCTGGCCCTGGCGTGGGGTTCGGCGCGGGCGGAGGATGCCGCCCGGGCCCAGTTCTACCAGGCCGAGAACGCCTACCAGGCGCTCCTCAAGGCCCCCTCCCGCCAGAAGGTTCGCGATCAGTGGCTGCAATGCATCCGGCGGTTTGAAACCGTATACCGCAACGCGCCCGAGGGCCCTTGGGCCGCCGCCGGCCTGTACCGCTCGGGGGAAGTCTACCTGGAGCTCCACCGCCGTTCGGGGCGCCCGTCAGATCTCCAGGAAGCCGTCGACATTTTCGAGCGTTTGATGCTGCGCTACCCCCGAAGCGCCTACCGGGCGAAAGCCTCGGCCCAACTGGGGCGCCTGAGGCCGGGGAGCGGCCAACCCGCCGCCGCGCCCCAGGCCGCGAAGCCCGTGCCCGTGGCGGCGGCGGGCGAGACCGCCGGCCGGGAACTGTTCGCCGCAGCCGAGAAATGTTACCGCCAGTTGCTGGAAAACCCCCAGCGCAACAAATACCGCGATATATGGCTCAAGTGCATCGACGGCTACCTGGCGGTGCACAGGAGTGACCCCGGGAGCCCGTTTGCCGTTGCCGGGCTGTACAAAGCCGGCGCCCTCTACCTGGACCTGTTCCGTTATTCCTTCAGCGCCGAAGACGAAAAGACAGGGCGCGAATACCTGCAGCAGGTCGTGCGGGATTACCCCGACAGCCGCTACCGCGCTCTTGCCGCCGCGCGCCTGGCGGACCCCCAGGCAGCCCCCGCGGCCACGCCGCCGGAAGACTCTCTCGAGGCCCTCTTTGAAGGCGCCGAGGGGCAGGAGGCGGGTGCGCTTCCGGGCGTCGCGCCCTCCGCGACGGAAGCCGGGGTCGGGGGCAGCGCCACGATCACGGGGCTGCGGTACTGGTCCAACCCCAATTACACGCGCCTGGTGGTGGACGTGAGCGACAGCACGACCTACCTCCACCACCTGCTCAAGAAGGACCCCGACCTGCGCAAACCCCAGCGGCTCTACATCGATTTCAACAACAGCCGCCTGGGCCATAACATCCCCAAGGCCGTTCCCATCGACGACGACCTGTTGATCGGCGCCCGTGCCGGGCAATACGCCAAGGATACCGTGCGGGTAGTCATCGATCTGAAATCCTACAAGACCTACAAGATCTTCTCCCTCATGAACCCCTTCCGGATTGTCATCGATGTCTGGGGGGAAGGTTCGGGCCGCACCATCGCCCAGGAAAAGTGGGCTCCGACCGGCGGAACGGGAGGTAAGCTGCCGCCCGGCGCCCTGGCGCGCCAGTTGGCCCTGGGGGTCAGCCGGATCGTGATCGATGCGGGACACGGAGGCAAGGACCCCGGTGCTCCGGGCTATCAAAAGGGGGTGCGCGAAAAGGATATCACCCTGGCCATCGCCCGGCGCTTGTCCCGCAAAATTCGCGAACAGATCGGCTGCGAGGTGGTCCTCACGCGGCAGGACGACCGCTATCTGACCTTGGAGGAGCGCACCGCCCTGGCCAATACGAAGAACGCCGACCTGTTCGTCTCCATCCACGTCAATGCCCACCGGGACCGCAACGCCCATGGAATCGAAACGTATTTTCTCAACCTGGCCACCGACGAGGAATCCATCCGCGTGGCCGCCATGGAAAACGCCACTTCCACCAAGAATATCAGTGATCTGCAGACCATCTTGACGGATCTGATGCAGAACGCCAAGATCAACGAAAGCAGCCGGCTGGCGGGATTCGTCCAAAGCCAGACCGCCGGGCACCTCAGCCGGCATTACAGCCAGATCAACGACAAGGGCGTCAAGCAGGCCCCCTTCTACGTGCTCCTGGGGGCCCAGATGCCCTCCATACTGATAGAAACCGCCTTCATCAGCAACCCGCGCGAATGCCAACGGCTGATGGAAGCGGACTTCCAGGACCGCCTGTGTGACGGTATCGTGAAGGGCATCCAGCGCTATATCCGGGAAACCGCGCCGGCCGCGCGCCTGGGGGGCTCCGCTTACGGTGACCCGCCCAATGGGTGAGCGTGGCGCTCTTCCCATGGTCGCTTCCGGCCCCGGACTGTCCCGCCGTCACCCCGGAATCCACTTTCGCCGACGGGGACCCCGGAAGCGCCCATGAACCCCCCACCCGATGAGCAGCCTCCGTTCCCGCCGGCGTTGGCTCTGATTTCCGGGGCCCTGGCAGTCTCCACGGGGGCGATCTTCGCGCGTCTGGCCGACGCGCCGGCATTGGTGACGGCAGCCTATCGCGTGGGGTTGGCCACCCTCATATGGTTGCCCCTGGGATGGCCGGCGCTGGTTACCGAACTACGCCGCGTGACGCCCAGGGATATCGGGCTGGCCGCGCTGGCAGGGGTCTTCCTGGCCGGACACTTCGGCACCTGGATTTCCTCCCTGGCGTACACCTCGGTGGCCACCAGCGTCGTCCTGGTGAACACCCATCCCCTCTGGGTGGCGCTCCTGACCCCGCTGGTGACCAGGGAGCGGGTCAGCCGCCTGGCCGCCGTCAGCATCGGCGTGAGCGTCGCCGGGGGGGTGGTCATCGGCGCCGGCGATCTGGCCGCAGGGGAGCGGGCCCTGTGGGGGGACGCCCTGGCCCTGATGGGCAGCCTGTGCGCCGCGGCGTATCTCCTGTTGGGACGCCGGGTGCGGCGCGGGGTGTCCCTCAGCACCTATGTACTGCTCTGTTACGGTGCTGCCGCCCTGGTGCTCTGGGCCACGGTGTTGGCGGCCGGGCTGCCCCTGCGGGGCTTTTCGGCCCAGACCTGGTTCGCCTTTGCCGGTATGGCCGTGGTGTCCCAATCGATCGGTCACACCAGCTACAACTGGGCCTTGAAATGGCTGCCCGCCGGTTATGTGGCCGTCGGCTTGCTGGGAGAGCCTGTCGGTGCGACCATCCTGGCCTACGCGCTGCTCGGCGAAACGCTGACGTGGGAGAAGTGGGCCGGGGGCGTGCTGATTCTGGCGGGCATCTATCTGGCGGCCCGCGATGCGGGGCGCCAACCTGCCTGAGATCCCCTGCGCGGGGGCCGGGACATGGATGCCGGTGGAAATACTGGCAACGGGCCGCAAGGCAGGGCCGCGGCGCAGGATTCCGGCCTGCGGCGCAGGCCATCCTCAGGCTCCAAACGCTTTCCGGGCGCATTTCCAGGGAAAGCCGCCTGCGGGTCCGGCCCCGGACCGCGGTGTGCGGCAGATGGACTATCACCCCAACCAGACGAGTGGAAAAGGAGAACGACCATGGCCTACGAGCACATCCTGGTGGAAGCGACGGAAGGCATCGCCACCATCACCTTCAACCGTCCCAAGGCCCTCAACGCCCTTAACCGCGCGCTGCTGGGCGAGCTGGCCTGCGCCCTCGAGGGCGTGGCCGCGGATGAGGCGATCCGGGTGCTGGTCCTCACCGGCGCGGGAGCCAAATCCTTCGTGGCCGGGGCGGACATCACCGAGATCAACCGGCTCAACCCCCTGGAGGCCAAGTTCTTCGCACGCCAGGGGCTGGCCACCATCAACCGCCTGGGAGAGCTTCCCATTCCCGTGATCGCGGCGGTCAACGGCTTCGCCTTGGGCGGTGGCTGCGAGATGGCCTTGGGGTGCGATTTCGTATACGCGGCGGAGAGCGCCAAGTTCGGTCTGCCGGAGATCAACCTGGGCATCATTCCCGGCTTCGGCGGCACCCAACGGTTGTCCCGGCGCATCGGCATCGGCCGCGCCAAGGAACTGATTTTCACCGGGCGCATGCTCTCGGCCCGGGAGGCCCTGGAGATGGGCCTGGTCAACCGGGTTTGCGCCCCCGAGGCCCTAATGACCGAATGCCTGGCCATTGCGCGCCTGATCGCCTCCAAGGGGCGGGTGTCCCTGCGGGCCGCCAAGCAGGTCATTCAGCAGGGGTTGGACGGCGACCTGGCCACGGGGCTGGCGCTGGAGACGGATGCCTTTGCCCTCTGCCTGGCCAGTCAGGACGCCCGCGAGGGGACCACCGCCTTTCTCGAGAAACGGCCGGCGAGCTTTCAGGGAACGCTGACCAGTTGAGCCTTGCGGTGAGACTCGCCGGTGGGGCGCCCGCGCGATTTTTCCCTTGACACACCCCAGCGCTTTGGCTATCGAAAGACAACCCATCACCTACAGCGTTCATCAACCGGTGGGAGCGCATGCGCCTGGACTTCTTCTATTTTTATTTTAGCAGCTTTTTGGGGGGCTTCGAGTTTAGTAAGTCTGCCCATGGGCTGTCAATGTAGAAAAGCCTGAAACCGGTTGACAACACCATGGGTAGACGAAGACAGTCGGCCCATGGTTGCTTCGCGCCAAACTGCGGGACCGACGACGGTCCCGCAGTTTTTTTTGGCTTTATTTTCGCCATCGCGCCATGCCTGTCGGCCCGAGGCGCACTGATCCACAGGCAGCCAAGCAGGAGGAGGGGAGATGATCCACGACATCGAGTATGAAACCATGCCCCGGGAGGCCTTGGAGGCCATTCAACTTCGGCGCCTCAAGGCCACCTTGGAGCGCGCTTACGCCAACGTGCCTTTCTACCGTCAGAAGTTCGCGGCGGCCGGCATCAAGCCCGGGGATATCCGCTGTCTGGAGGATCTCCAACGCATTCCCTTCACCACCAAGCAGGACTTGCGGGACAACTACCCCTACGGCATGTTCGCCGTGCCCATGGACAACGTGGTGCGCATCCACGCATCCTCCGGTACCACGGGGCAGCCCACCGTGGTGGGCTACACCGCGCGCGACGTGAACACCTGGGCCGAGCTCATGGCGCGCTCGCTGTCCGCCGGAGGGGCCACGCGCGGAGACATCATCCACAACGCCTATGGCTATGGATTGTTCACTGGCGGGCTGGGGGTCCACTACGGCGCCGAGAAGCTGGGGGCCTCGGTGATCCCCGTTTCCGGGGGGAATACCAAACGCCAGATCATCATCATGCGGGATTTCGGGCCCACCATCCTCACCGCCACACCCTCCTACGCGCTCCACCTGGGAGAGGTGGCCGAAGAAATGGGGGTCTCCTTCCGGGACCTGAAATTCAAATTCGGCATCTTCGGGGCCGAGCCCTGGTCCGAACGCATGCGCACGCAGATCGAGAGCCAGCTGGGCTTGGTGGCGGTGGACATCTACGGCTTGAGCGAAGTCATCGGGCCGGGGGTGGCCATCGAGTGCTACCAGGCCAAGAAGGGCCTGCACATTTTCGAGGATCACTTCATCCCCGAAATCATCGATCCCCAGAGCGGCCAGGTCCTGCCTTACGGCACCACCGGGGAGCTGGTGTTCACCTCCATCACCAAGGAGGCCTTCCCCGTGATCCGCTACCGCACGCGCGACATCACCGCCCTCAACGCCGAACCCTGCGTCTGCGGGCGCACGATGGTGCGCATGCAGAAGGTCAGCGGCCGGACCGACGACATGCTCATCATCCGGGGCGTCAACGTCTTCCCCTCCCAGATCGAAAGCGTGCTCATGGAGGTTCACGAGGTCGAACCCCACTACCAGCTGGTGGTGGAGCGCGAGGGCAATCTCGACAAGCTCACGGTGCGCGTGGAGGTTTCCGAAGCGCTGTTTTCCGACGAGGTCAAGAGCCTGCAGAACCTGGAACGGCGCATCGCCCACAACATCAAGGACTACCTGGGGGTTTCGGCGGAGGTCAAGCTGGTGGAGCCCAAGAGCATTGCGCGCAGCGAAGGCAAGGCGGTGCGGGTGATCGACAAGCGGCACATGTGAGGGCGCCCCGGCCACCGGCCGCCGCCAACCCTCTGGCTGGTAAACCTGTCCCCCAAAGGAGGACCCAATGCATGCGGAGCAGATTTCCGTTTTCCTGGAAAACAAGGCCGGACGCCTGTGCGAGGTCACGGGCACTCTCGCCGCCGCGGGGGTCAACATCCGGGCCCTGTCCCTGGCCGATACCTCGGACTTCGGTGTCCTGCGGCTGATCGTCAACGATACGGCCAAAGCCAAACAGGTTCTCAAGGATCGGGGTTTCACGGTGGGCAAGACCAGTGTCGTGGCCGTGGAAGTGCCGGATCGTCCCGGCGGGCTCCACGAGATCCTGGAAGTGCTCCAGAAGGCCGGGACCAACGTCGAATATATGTACGCCTTCGTGCAGCAGACCGGCAGCAACGCGGTGATGATCTTCCGTTTCGACAACCCGGACGAGGCCGTGAAGGTCCTGGAGCGCAACGGCATGCGCATCATCGACGGACAGCGATTGTACGGCATGTGAGCGGGCAGGTGCCTCGACCTACACGGAAGCCGCTGTGGGAGTCATCGCAGGGGAAGCTGCCCGCTCCCGGGTTCCGGGGCTCGCAACGGCTTCGCATGAAAAGGAGGATTGCAGCATGTCAGGAATCCGACGCAAGCCCGGTGTCTGCGGTATGGTCATGGCCGTCATCCTGGGTTTCCTGGTGGTTTCCCCCGGAGACGCCCCGGCCGCCGAGGTCTACAAGGTGGGAGGCATTTTTTCCATCACCGGTCCGGCGTCCTTTCTGGGGGATCCGGAGAAAAAGAGCATGGAGATGGCCGTTGAGGCCATCAATGCCCGCGGCGGCGTGGACGGACGCATGCTCGAAGCGGTGATCTACGATTCCGAAGCCGACCCCACCAAGGCCGTCAACGCGGTCAACAAGCTGATCCACAAGGACGGGGTCATCGCCATTGTGGGGCCCAGCAACACTCCGCCCAGCCTGGCGGTGCTCACCTATGCCGAGCGCGCCGGGATCCCGCTGATCAGCTGTGCCGCCGGCATCGGCATCACGCAGCCGGTAAAGCCCTGGGTGTTCAAGACGGCCCAGAGCGACGTGTTGGCCGTAGCGGCCATTTACCAGGACATGCAGCGGGAAGGCCTCCGCCGCATCGGGATTCTGACCGTGGCCAACGCCTTCGGCGAAAGCGGTGCCCAGCAGCTCAAAGCCCAGGCGGCCCAGCACGGCATCGAGATTGCGCTGGCGGAGAGCTTCGGGGCGCAGGACACCGACATGACGGCCCAACTGACCAAGCTCCGCTCCCAGAACCCCGACGCCCTGGTGTGCTGGGGCACCAACCCGGGGCCGGCCGTGGTGGCCAAGAACGCCCGCCAAATGAACCTGGGCATGCCGCTCTACCAGAGCCACGGGGTGGCCTCCCCCAAATTCATCGAACTGGCCGGGGAGGCCGCCGAGGGGCTCCGACTGCCCGCGGGGAAGATCCTGGTGGCCGACCTGCTTTCCGCGGATGACCCCCAGAAAGCGGTGCTGCAGGATTACATCCGCAGCTATGCTGCGCGCTACCAGCAGCCGGCCTCGGGCTTCGGCGGCTACGCCTTCGACGCGGTCCATCTGCTGGCCAAGGCCCTGGAGGGCTCCGGAGGCGACAAGCAGAAGATCCGCCAGTCCCTGGAGCAGATCCGGGGGCACGTGGGCGTCAGCGGGGTCTTCAACTTCTCCGCCACGGAACACAACGGGCTGGGGGCGGAAGCCTTCGTGATGGTCAAAATCGAAAAGGGCAAATGGGCCCTGATCCCCTGAGGCGCAGGCTATCCCCAGGCGGTTACGCCCCGCCGCGAAGCGCCCGGTGACCGTTTCCCGGGTGGTGGCGGGGCAATGGAGCACCCCATGCAGGAAATTCTGCAATACCTGTTTTCCGGGCTCACCAACGGCGCCATTTACGCCGTCATCGCCCTGGGGTTTTCCATCCTCTTCAACGCCACGGAGCTGATCAACTTCGCCCATGGGGAGTTCGTCATGCTGGGGGCCCTTTGCCTGGTGACCCTCTGGAGCGGCCTCCACCTGCCCTTGCCCTTGGCGCTGCTGCTGTCGGCGGCGGCGGTGGGGGGGGTGGGTTTTCTCTTCCAGAGGCTTGCCATCCACCCGGTGCGCAAGCCCGATCACATCGTGCTGGTGATCATCACGGTGGGGGCCTCCATCTTCTTCCGGGGGTTGGGGATGCTCCTGTGGGGCAAAGACGCTTTTGCCGTGCCGTCGTTTACCCGCAAGGCCTCCGTGGAGGTGGCCGGCGCCGTGCTCACCTCCCAGAGCCTGGTGATCATCGGCACGGTGGGGGTGCTGGCCCTGGTGCTGCACTTCTTTTTCCGCCGAACCCTCACGGGCAAGGCCATGGAAGCTTGCGCCATCAGCCGGCGGGCCGCCTGGCTGACGGGCATACCGGCCCAGGGCATGGTCCTGCTGGCCTTCGTCCTGAGTGCGGTCATCGGGGGCTTGGGAGGCTTGATCATCGCCCCCATCACCATGTGCAGCTACGACATGGGGACCGTCCTGGGGCTTAAAGGCTTCTGCGCGGCCATGCTGGGGGGGCTGGGAAGCCTTTGGGGCGCGGTTCTGGGAGGCCTGCTCCTGGGGGTCCTGGAATCCCTCAGCGTCGGGCTGATCAACTCGGGCCTCAAGGATGCCACGGCCTTCCTGCTGCTGCTGATGATCCTTTACGTGCGCCCCAGCGGCCTGCTGGGCAACCGGAGCGTGCAGCGTTTCTAGCCGTCTGTGGAGAAACAAGCATCGGACCGAAAGGCAAGGCGCGGTGCG
>DJGG01000132.1:34076-108701 GCA_002432195.1 Desulfobacteraceae bacterium UBA5852 | reverse complement strand
CGGGAAGTGCCGCCTTGCGGCCAACGCAGCCTTTCGGCCTGAGGCGCAGCTTAGCCACAGACTGCTAACGCCGACGTGCCCGGGCCTTTAGACCGACGGGCGGTGCGCGGAACGCGGAAAAGACCTATGGTACGGCCATCGCTGCACAACCTGGTGCCTTACGCCTTTTTCGTCGTCCTGGTGGGCAGCGCCGGCCTGTGGGTGGACAACCCCTATTACTTCCAGATCCTCAGCATGATCGGCATTCATGCCCTGCTGGCCCTGGCCCTGAATTTGCTCATGGGCTACGCGGGTCAGATATCCCTGGGGCATGCCGCGTTCTACGGTATCGGCGCCTATGCCAGTGCGCTGCTGTCCGCCCGCTACGGGCTGTCCCCTTGGCTGGCGCTGCCCTGCGCCATGCTGGCCGCCGGTCTGGTGGCCCTGGTGGTGGGGTATCCCACCCTCAAACTCTCCGGCTATTATCTGGGCATGGGGACCCTGGGCATCGGGATGATCGTTTTCATCGTCTTCCGCGAATGGTCCTCGGTAACGGGAGGGGCTTCGGGATTCGTCGGCATTCCGCCCCTGGGCCTCGGCGGCAGGGCGCTCCTGGACGTACGCAGCTACTACTTCCTGGTGTGGGCAGTGGTGCTGTTGGCCTTGTGCGGCTCCCAGCGCCTGATCCGCTCCCGCGTGGGCCGGGCGCTCCGATCGATCCACGACAGCGAGGCCGCGGCGCGGGCGGTGGGCATCCCCACCAGCCGCCTCAAGCTCCAGGTGTTCGTTCTGAGCGCGGTGATGTCGGCGGTGGCGGGTTTCCTGTATGCCCACATGGTGGGTTTCATCAGCCCGGACACCTTCAGCTTCATCGTTTCGGTGAAGCTGGTCACCATGGTGGTCATCGGCGGCATGGCCAGCATCTGGGGAGCGCTGCTGGGGGCCGCGCTGCTGACCCTGCTACCGGAAGTCCTGCATGCCTTCGCCGAGTTCGAGATGGTGGTTTACGGCCTGATCCTGATGACCGTCATGATCTTTCTGCCCCAGGGGCTCACCCGGGGAATCCTGGATATCTATGCGCTTCGCCGACGACAATCCGAACGGGCCGCCCGCCCGGCCGACTGATTCCCCCGGTGGGCCGCTCCTGCGCCTGGAAGGGGTCTCCAAGACCTTCGGGGGGGTGCAGGCGCTCAAGGACATCTCCTTCGAGGTGCCTTCCGGCACGGTCATGGGTCTGATCGGGCCCAACGGGGCCGGGAAGACGACCCTTTTCAACCTCATTTCGGGAATCTTCGCCCCCGACGGCGGCCGCATCCTCTATGGCGGGACCGACATCGGTGGGCGGCCCACCCACCGGTTGGTGGCCGACGGCATCGCCCGCACGTTTCAGAACGTGGAGCTGTTCGAAAGCCTCACGGCGGCCGAGAACGTCATGGTGGGCCAATATGTCCGGACCCGTTGCGGTTTCTGGGGCGCCTGGCTGCGGGGTCCAGGCGCGCGGCGGGAGGAGCGCGACAGCCAGGCGGCGGCGGCCGAATGGCTGCGCTTCGTGGGCCTGGCCGGCGAGGCCCGGACACCCAGCGGGGAGTTGCCTTTCGGCTGGCAGCGGCTCTTGGAAATCGCCCGGGCCTTGGCCTCCCGCCCCCGGCTGCTGCTGTTGGACGAACCGGCCGCGGGGTTGAACGCCGTGGAAACCGAGCAATTGGGGCGTTTGATCCTCGAGATCCGCGGGCGCGGGATCACCATCCTGCTGGTGGAACACGACATGAGCCTGACCATGGAGGTCTGCGACCGCATTGTGGTTCTGGACCGCGGGGAGAAATTGGCCGAGGGGACTCCGCGGGAAATCCAGACCAACGTCGACGTTCTCAGCGCCTATCTGGGACCGGATGTGGGCGCTCCTTCCCGCCAGCAGGCCCGGTGAAGAGGCCCTTGCCCGGAGACGGTAGGCATCCATGCTGCGCATCCGCAATCTGAAATGCTTCTATGGCCGCATCCAGGCCGTCAAGGGGGTAAGCCTGTCGGTGGAAGCCGGCGAAATGGTAACCCTCATCGGGGCCAACGGATCGGGCAAGAGCACCCTGCTGCAATCCATCTGCGGGCTCATGAACGGCTGGCAGGGGGATATCCGTTTCGAGGATCGCAGCCTGAAAGGGTTGGATCCGCCCCGGATCGTGCGCCGCGGCATCAGCCTGGTGCCCGAGGGGCGCCAGATCTTCCCGCCCCTGAGCGTGCGGGACAATCTGGACCTGGGGGCCTATACCCTCCATCGCCAGGGGCGCAAGCAGGAAGTGCGCGAAACGCTTGAACGGGTCCTGACCCTCTTCCCGGTGTTGCGGGAGCGCGCCCGGCAAGCCGCCGGAACCCTGTCCGGTGGCGAACAGCAGATGCTCGCCATCGGGCGCGCCTTGATGGCACGCCCCCGCCTGCTGCTCCTGGACGAGCCTTCCATGGGGCTGGCCCCCAAGCTGGTGAGCCGCATCCTGGGCACCCTGGTCACCTTGCGGGAGGAAGGTTTGACCATTCTCCTGGTGGAGCAGAATGCCCGGGCTGCGCTCCAGGTCGCCGACCGGGGATATGTGTTTGAGACCGGCCAGGTGGTGCTCCAGGGTTCGGCCGGGGAACTGCTGGAAGACGAGGACGTCAAACGCGCCTATCTGGGGCGCGATTATGGAGATTTCTATGACGGAAAAGCCTAAACCCACGGTGTGCGTACCGGAAACGCGGGGGCAGGTGGTGCTCGAACGGCTCCAGAGCACGCTCAACCGGGCCTGCCGCAACGTCCCTTTCCACCGCCAGCGATTCAAGGAACTCGGCCTGGACCCGGGCGCCATCGAAACCCTGGGCGACCTGGCACGTCTGCCCTTCCTGGAACGGCGGCACTTCGGGGCCAACTACCCTTATGGCCTGTTTGCCGTCCCGCTGCGGGACATCGTGCGCATCCACACGGCCCCAGGGACCTCCCGTCACCCCACCGTCAGCGGCTACACCCGCCAGGATTTGGGCACCTGGGAACGGGTGGTGGCCGAAGCCCTCGAGAACAGCGGCGTTTCGGCCGATGATATCCTGCAGATCAGCCTGGACGCCGGCCTGGACAATTGGGGGCGGGATTACAAGGCCGGCGCCGAAGCCCTGGGGGCCAGCGTCATTCCCAACACGCTGCTGTCCATCGACAAACAGATCCTGGTGCTCCAGGATTACAAACCCTCCGTGCTGGTCACCACCCCGTCCCAGGCCGCCGACCTGGCCCGCCACGTAAGACAGGGCCAGCTCGACCCGGCCCTGTTCAGCCTGCGAACCATGATCCTGGTGGGCGAATTGGCGGACGACGGCTTGCGCCGGGAACTCGAAGCCTGCATGGGGGTCAACACCTGGCAGCATTACGGCCTGAGCGAGGTACCCGGCCCGGCCGTGGGGTTCGAATGCCCCGACCGGCTCAGCCTGCACATCAACGACGAGCACTTCCTGGCCGAAATCGTGGACCCGGCAACCGGGGTGGTGCTGCCGGACGGCCAGGCGGGGGAGCTCGTCCTGACCACCCTCACCACCCGCGCGTTTCCGCTGCTGCGCTTCCGCACGGGGGACCGGGCGGCCCTCCTGGCCGAGCCCTGCTCCTGTGATTGCCGGCGCACCCGGATCCGCTGGTTCCCCGAACGCCTGGACGATACGCTGGTCATCCGGGGCGTGAAGGTCCACCCGACCCAGGTGGACGCCTGTGTTGCCGAAGCCTTGGGGGATCTTCCCGCAGACTATCACCACATGGCTTCCCGCCACGCCGGGCGAACCTTCCTGGAGATCCTGCTGGCCGTGGACGAAGCGTTTTTCTCGGACGAGATCAAGGTCCTGGAAAACCGCGCCCGGCGGGTGCGCCAACGGGTCCATATGGACATCGGAGTGCCCGTCATCGTGCGACTCTGCGAGGTGGAGAGCATCCGCCGGCTGAAGGCCCCCGCGTAAGACGCCCCTCCAGGCCTCCGGGCCCTCCCGATGGCCCTCCGCGGCGCCCGCACGCCCGGATTCCGGCGCGCGAGGCGGTTCCCCGCGTTGTGGGCCCCCTCTGCGGCCAAGCCCCGACACGGCCCGAAGCCGGTTCCGGCGCCCTGCCGGAATTGACTTGAGCGAAAGCTTGAGTCTATAAATCAAATCAAGGCGGGAGCGGTGGCTCCCGGAACCCAACGCTGGCGGCGCCGGTGCCTCTGCGGAAGGCGGATACCGGGGCAGGCCGCACGGCAGGGCGCACTGCGCAGCGCATCCCATGGGTGTCGCGGAGGTGACCACATGCCCGATACGGATCCCAAGTCCTCGCCGCGGCAATTGGTGTGGGGACTGGCCCTGGTGGCGGCGGGCGTGGGAGTGTTCATCGCCTTGCCGACGCGCATGGCCCAGATCGCCGCCCTGCGCCGGGCGGAACCGCACTCGCTGGATATGCTGTTCCTCTGGTTTTGTTTCGGAATGCTCGGCGTGCTGCTGGTTGCCGGAGGAGGGCGCAAAATCTGGGCCTGGTTCCATAGAACACGACGCTGAGGTGTCATGCGCCTGCCCCGCCGAAGACCACCTCGCCACACCGCGAAAGTGATGCCTACGCCATGACCAACAAGTCCGAAGCGCTGAGCGCCAGAGATTCCACGTCCCAGCATCTGAAGTCGGAGGTGGCCTACCAGGCACGGCGCCAGGAGATCTGCAACAAGATCTTTTCCGCCTCCAGCCTCGATGAAATCCTGATCGACCTGAAGGACGAGATCACGTCGTTGTTCGACGCGGAGCGCATCACCGTCTATGTGGTGGACGGCAGGCGGCGCGAGCTGGTCTCCCGTTTCAAGTCCGGCATGGAGATCGCCGAGATCCGCATTCCGGTCTCCAATGCCAGCATTGCGGGATATGCGGCCAACAAGCAGAAGATGATCAATATCCGGGACGTTTACGACCAACAGGCGCTGGCGGCCGTGGATCCGGAATTGAAATTCGATTACAGCTGGGACCAGAAAACCGGCTTCGTGACGCGAGAGATTCTGGCCTACCCCATCATCTTCAAGCAATACATGCTGGGTGTGCTGCAGCTGATCAACTGCAAATCCGGCGCCGGGTTCAACCGCGAGGACGAGGCCTCCGTCGTCAAGGTGGCGGAAATCATCGGCATCGCCCTCTACAACCAGAAACGCATCGCCAAGAGCCGTCCGAACCGCTTCTCCTATCTCCTCGACAATCACTTCCTGACCCAGAAGGAGCTCGACAAGGCGGTGGCCGACGCGCGCCAGCAGAAGCAGGCCATCGAGCAAATCCTGCTGCGCGACCTGAAAATTCCCAAGAAGGACATCGGCCAGTCGTTGTCCAACTACTACGGTCTGCCCTACACGGAATTCTACCGGAATATCCCCATCCCCCATGCCTTGATGGAGGGGCTGCGGATCCCCTTTCTGGAGCGCAACCACTGGGTCCCCCTGCGCCAGGAGGACAATACGGTGGTCNNCCATCGACAACCCCCAGGATCTCCAGAAAATCGACGAGATCAAGGCCCTGTTCCCCGGCAAGGAGCTGAGCTTAACCGTCTGCCTGCGTCAGGATATCCTGAACTTCATCAAGCTGTTCACCAGCGCGGACAATGATTTGGCGGGTATCGACGAGATCCTGGCGGACCTCAAGGAGGAAGAAAAAAGCATCGAGGAAGCCCAGTCCACGGTGGGCGAGGAAGACAGTGCGGTGGTCAAGCTGGTCAACAAGATCATCCTGGATGCCCACCATCGCGGGGCTTCCGATATCCACATCGAGCCGTACACCGGGCGCCAGGACACCGAGGTGCGCATCCGGGTGGACGGCTCCTGCATGGTCTATCAGAAGATCCCCTGGGCCTTCCGCAGCGCCGTCACCTCACGCCTCAAGATCATGGCGGACCTGGACATCGCCGAACGGCGCAAACCGCAGGACGGCAAGATCGCCTTCAAAAAGTTCGGCGGCGCGGACATCGAGCTGCGGGTGGCCACCATCCCCACGGCCGGCGGCATGGAGGACATCGTGCTGCGCATCCTGCAGGCCGGAGAGCCGATCCCGCTGGACCGCATCGGTTTTTCCCACCGCAACTTCGAAAATTTTGTCAGCCTGGTGAGCCAACCCTACGGGCTGATCTTCGTCTGCGGCCCCACCGGTTCGGGGAAGACCACCACCCTCCACTCGGCCCTCAGCTACATCAACAAACCCGACACCAAGATCTGGACCGCCGAGGACCCCGTGGAAATTACCCAGAGGGGCTTGCGCCAGGTGCAGGTCCACCCCAAGATCGGCCTGGATTTCGCCGCCGCCATGCGCTCCTTCCTGCGGGCCGATCCGGACGTCATCATGGTGGGTGAGATGCGGGATCGGGAAACCACGTCCATCGGCATCGAAGCCTCCCTCACGGGGCACCTGGTGCTCTCCACCCTGCACACCAACAGCGCGCCGGAAAGCATCACCCGGCTGCTGGACATGGGCATGGACCCCTTCAACTTCGCCGACGCGATTCTCTGCATTCTGGCCCAGCGGCTGGTGCGCACCCTCTGCCGGGAGTGCAAGCAGAGCGTGCCGGCCACGGAAGGCGCCTTCGGCGAGCTGGTGCGGGAATATGGGGCGCGGGAGTTCGAGCAGAATGTCCACGTGCCTTTCAGCGAAGACCTGCGCCTGGGACAGGCGCGCGGCTGCGAAACCTGCGGAAACACCGGTTACGCCGGACGCATGGGGATACACGAGCTGCTGGTGGGCACCGACACCATGAAGCGTCTGATCCAGGGCAAGGCCAAGATGGAGGAGATCCGCCAGCAGGCCATCAGCGACGGCATGACCACCCTCAAGCAGGATGGCATCGAAAAGATCCTTCAAGGCAACACCGATCTCCTCCAGGTGCGCAAGGTCTGCATCAAGTAGAACCCATTTCAAAAAACGGATTTTGGCCCCCAGGGTCAAGGCGGAGGCGGATGTCAAACCGCAGGCAACCGGCTGGTTGTCGAGGATTGGAAGACGCCTCCAACGCCGAGATGGGGCCAACAGACTTTTTGAGATGGGTTCTATCCTGCCGGCGCCGGTCACCCCCCTCCACCACCGGCCGCCAGCGCGGCCTGAAACTTCGCCACCTGCAGCTGGAAGTAGGCGCGGTTGTCGCCGGTGCGTTCCAGTGCCTGCCGGGAAGCCGCCACGGCCTCCTCCAGCCGGCCGTTGACGAAGAAGGATTCCGCCAGGGTATCCAGCACATGGGCCGACGGGTCCAGCCGGGACGCGCGCAGGGCCAGTTCCAGGGCCCGGGCCGGGCGGCGCAGGTCGACGGCCGGCGCGGTGGCATAGAGCCAGGCCAGGTTGTTGAGTACCGGGGGCGTTTCCGGCGCCAGGCGCAGGGCCGTTTCATAGGCTTCCGCGGCAGCGGCCAGATCCCCCGCGCCGTACTTGACATCCCCCAGCAGGCCGAACAATGCCGGGTTCCCCGGCTGCCGCGCCGTCTCGCGCTGGAGCACATCTTCCAGGAAGTGGCGGTTCAGGCGCCGGCCCGCTTCGCCGAAATTGAGCTGGTAGCCCACCCCCGTCACGACGGCCACGGCCAGCAGGTAAACCACCAGGCTGCGCCGCACCTTCTGGTTCTGCCGCTGGATCCAGCGGCGATCCGTTTCGCAGCGCAGCAGGAATTCGATGCGCTCCCGGATGCTGAAATGGTGCCAGTTGGGCTTGTCGTCGCTTTGTCCGCTGGCGGCGG
Organism: Desulfobacteraceae bacterium UBA5852; assembly: GCA_002432195.1. Lineage (GTDB taxonomy): Bacteria > Desulfobacterota > Desulfobacteria > Desulfobacterales > UBA5852 > UBA5852. Next base: position 101,014 of record DJGG01000132.1, on the reverse strand, counting down.
CGATTTTGCGGAAAGTGGCGATCATGGGTGCGGCGGAGTCGAACAGGGAGTAAACGTAGGCGTCGGACTGGCGCTCGAAGTTCCGCATGTAGTAGCCGAAGACGAAGCGGAAATAGACGAGGAACAGGGCCAGAAATCCCCCGGCAAACAGGATCGACAGCACCGAGGCCTGATGCTGGTTGGCCACCGTGAGCAGCCAGCGGGTGGGCAGGCCATAGAGAATCAGAAAAATGGCCAGATCGTACAGGGAAAAGATCATGAGCATGAAGCCCGCCATGAACAGCATGTAGTAGAGCAGGTGGTGGTTCTTGACGTGGCCGATCTCATGGGCCACCACGCTGTCGACCTCCTCGGGCGTCAGGCTTTCCAGCAGGGCTTCGGTTACCAGGATGTAGCGGAAACGGCGTACCAGCCCCATGACCCCGGCGGTGATCATGCGGCCGCCGAAAATGGGCCAATAGAGGATATCGCGGTAGGCCACCCCCGCCCGTCGGCACAGGTCGCGGATGCGGCGGCGGTGGAAACCGTCTTCCAGGGGGCGGCAGCCCCAGAATTTCTGCACGAAGATGGGGGCGGTGAGGGCCACCAGCACCAGGAAGCCCATGAAAAAGGCAGCCTCCCCCGCGGTGGTGGACAGCAGTCGCTTGGGGGTCTCGAAGGGCAGGGCGAAGATCACGTCCGTGAGGGCGGAGATCACGACCCAGGGCAACAGGATCGGGATGGCCAGCCGCAAGTTGGACAGCACGTAGTCGGGTGCCTGGGCGGTGGGATCGTAGAGGCGGCGGTGAGCCGGGAAGGCGGCCTGCCACACCAGGGCCAGCAGGGCCAGGAAAAAACCCAGGAACAATACGGCGGCAAGGGTGGGCAGGGTTGTGACCAGCGGCAGGTCCAGCACCGGTAAGGGCAGCGCCAGGCCGTGGACGACCAGCGCGAAGACCACGAGGGCCGCAATGCTCTGGCGCGTGAGGACCCCTGAAAAGCGATGGTCGGCCGCCTGATGGCCGCGCGCGGCGGCCAGCCGCGCCACCTGGCGGAAGCTCGCCCGGTTCCAGAGGACAAACGCCACCACCAGGGCGGCCGCCAGGGCCAGGGCCTGCGGAAGGGAAAAGTAGGGGGTGTCGGCCGGCTGATAGGTGCTGTAGATCAGGATGGCCAGGATGATATAGATGAAATTGGCGTACATTCCCGTCCCGGGGTACAACCGGGCCGAGGCCCTCACGGGGCCTGGGACCGGCTGGTGCTGGTGGTTGGGTTCATGGGCGGCAGTAGCGTTCTTTTTCGCTGTAGATGCAACCGCAATAAGGCTGGCGATACATTCCCAGGGATTTGGAGGCGGTGATGCCCGCTTGCCAGCCGGGGCGGAAATCGCGGTACAGAAAGGCCACACCGGTTTCCCGGGCGATGGCTTCGGCGGTGGCGCGGATCAGGTCGTGCTGCTGGTGGCGGCTGTAGAGCAGGGTGCTGGAGAAAGCTTCGAAGCCGTCGCGGAGGGCTTGCCGGGCGGTGGCGCGCAGGCGGTCCTGGTAGCAGGTGCGGCAGCGCTGGGCTTCCCGGAAGGCGGCCTTGCGCAGGAAGCCTTCCAGCTCGTAGCCCGGGGTGACGATCAGCGGCAGGCGCTCCTGCAGGGCATAATCCTGCAAGGTCTCCTGTCGCCGGAGGCACTCCTGGTAAGGGTGGATGTTGTGGCGGTAGAAGAACCCCGTTACCTCCACGCCTTCGTCCCGCAGCATGCCCAGGGGATAGATGGTGCATGGCCCGCAGCAGGTGTGCAGGAGCAGTTTCATGGGCGCGCTCCAAAAATGGCCGTCCCGATCCTCACCAGGGTGGCGCCCTCGGCGATAGCCGCCTCGAAGTCTCCGGTCATGCCCATGGAAAGTTCCATGGCTCCGCCAGCGGGTCCGATTTCCTGGAGGTATTGATCGCGCAGTTCGCGCAACTGGCGGAAAAACGGCCGGGCCTTCTCCGGCGCATCGAAGAAAGGCGGGAGGGTCATCAGGCCCCGGACCTCCAGATGCTCCAAGCGCGCGGCGGCCCGCAGCAAGGCCAGAGCGTCTTCCCGGTAAACCCCCGATTTGGACGGCTCCCGGCCGGTGTTGACCTGCACCAGGACCGCCTGGCGCTTGCCGCACCGGGCGGCCTGCCGGTCCACCTCCTGGGCGAGCTTCAGGGAGTCCACGGAGTGGATCAGGTCGAAATGCGGCACCACCTGCCGGGCTTTGTTGGTCTGCAAGTGGCCGATGAAATGCCAGGCCACCGCTGTCGTGCCCAGGGTCTGGATCTTCCCCCAGGCCTCCTGCACGTAATTTTCCCCCAGGATGGTGACGCCCCCCGCCACGGCTTCGCGCACGCGCTCGATCCCCACGGTTTTGCTTACGGCCACCAGCCGGATTTCTTCCGGCCGGCGTCCGGCGGCACGGGCCGCGGCGGCGATGCGCGCCTGCACGGCGTGGATGTTCCCCGGGATGCTCATGGCGTCGGTGTAGAATGGGGATCATCGGAGGCGGCTTCAAGCCCCATGATCCCTTCCCGGATGAGGATCTCCAGCACCTCGCACACCGGCAGTCCCACTACATTGGAGTAGGAGCCGTTGATCCGCCGCACCAGGAAGGTTCCGATTCCCTGAATGGCATAGGCGCCGGCCTTGTCGAAGGGTTCGCCGGAGTGAATATACCACTCGATTTCGCGCGCCGTGAGATCCTTGAAGGTCACATCGGTGCAGACCGTATCCTGGAAGCGCGCCGCGGCGGCCTTGCGGCAGATGCAGAAACCGGTGTAGACCTGATGGGTCGCGCCGCTCAGGCGCCGCAGCATATCCCGGGCCTCGGCAACGGAGGCCGGCTTGCCCATCACCCGGCCCTCCACCACCACCACGGTGTCCGCCCCGATGACCCAGTGGCCGGGGTGGTTGTGCGCCACCTGGAGGGCCTTGGTTTCGGCCAGGCGTTGGACCTCGCCGGCCGGATCGGAGACCATGAAGCCGCTTTCGTCCACATCGCTGGGGCGGACCAGAAACCGCAGGCCGGCTTTTTGCAGCAGGTACCGCCGGCGGGGGGACTGGGAGGCCAGGATCAGAGGCGCGTTGGTGACGTGGAGCGGCATGGCGCCTCCTTAACAAATGCCCGTCGGTTTGACAAGTTGGGCCCACCGGGCCGCGCTCCAGCGCGCCACCCGCCGCCCAGCAGGCCCCGGCGGCATGGGCCCGCCGAGCGCCAAGCGCATGCCGGCAGCCCGCATCGCCGGCGGGGCGTGGCTGCCGGGAACGGGACACAAGCTTAGGACATGCACCCGGAACGCATCTGGATCATCGGCGCCGGCCGCTTTGGACGCCTGGCGGCCCATCGCCTGGGGGCGCTTTGGGGCCGGGAAAAGCTGCTGATCGTGGACCGGGACGAAATGGCCCTCCAAGGCTTGGCGGCCGAGGGTTACCGCGTCGCGCCATGCGACGGCGTGGACTTTTTGATCCGCAATCTGCCGCCTTCCGGCGGACCTGCCTGGATCGTTCCCGCCCTGCCACGTCATCTGGCCTACGAATGGCTTCGGCGAAAACTGGGAACCCGCGTGATCCCCGGGCCGGCGGAGGTGCCTGAGGCGTTGCTGGCCGGGATCCCCGTGGTGATCCACGGACAGGAGGGCGCGGTTTACGTGAGCGTTGCGCGCCACCGCTGCCCCGACGACTGCCCTGAGCCCCAGACCCATTGCACCGTCACCGGTCGCCCCCGACCCGTGGAGATTGGTCCCTTCTTGGAGCGGCAGCACCATCCGGGGTGGACGCTGGTAGTGATCCGCAGCCGCCAACTCGCCCCCGGAGTCGGCGGCTACCCCCCCCAGGATCTCCGGGAGGCGGTCGCGCAATCGGCGGGCGGCGGCCCTTGCCTGGTGGCCACGGCCTGCCGTTGCCATGGCGTCCTGCATGCCCTGACCATCCGCCCGCACGCCGATCCGGAGCCGTCGGCGGGCACCTTGACAGATGGGCGGCCGGCCGCTAAAAGCCAGCAGTCCTCCACAGACCGACGGGCCCGGGTGGCGGAACAGGTAGACGCAAGGGACTTAAAATCCGGATAATAGTACTGTAATCATTGCATTTAAAACTCGCTCTAATGAAATTTGCAGGGGGTGGCACTATCGCCGCCCCTTCGCTTTTGGGGCCGGCAGGGGGCCATAGGAAAGGCGTTCGGACGGGGCTCGAAGGGATTCCGGGGCCAGGTCAGAATAGACCATGGTCGAGGCCAGGGACTCGTGGCGCATGAGCTCCTGGATCTGACGGATTCCCTCCCCGGCAATGGTCAGGTGGCTGGCGAAGGTATGCCGAAGGTCGTGGAAGCGGAAACTGCCAAGGCCCGCCTCCCTGGCGTACTTTTTAAATTTTTGGCTCACCCAGGTGAGGCAGGAGAAGCGGGTGATGGTGCTCATGCCTGGTCGCCTGGCCGCGCAGCGCTCCAAAACCGTTCGAGTTGTGGTGTTGATGGGGATACGGGACTCGATCCGGTTTTTCTGCTTGGCTGAGATGCGCAGAAACCCTTGTGGGTTGTCCACATCGGAAAACTTAAGGCGCAGGATCTCCCCCGAACGCAGCCCGGTGTAGAGCGCCAGCAGGACCACGTCATAAAACTCCGGGTCGTCGATGGCTGAGAGCAACGCTCGAATCTGCTCGGCGGTAAGGTAGCGGATTCGCTTGGGGATCTTGAGCATGGGCGGCCATTCAACCACGGGGGGCATGTATTTCCAACGGATGGCCGCCCGCAAGGCCACCTTGAGGTGACGAATCACCTTGTTGACGGTGGCTGGCACCAGGCCAGCTTTGAGCAGATCGGTTTGCAGGCGCTCGACGTGGCGACCCGTGAGTTGACGCATGGGGGGGTTGCCCCAGCAGGACTGAGCTTTAGCTAAGGCGTTCGCGTAGACCGTGTAGGCGCCGTCCGAAACCCGGGCCTCGATATGCTCCAGGAATTCCTTGACGAACTTGTCCAGGAGCACTGTCGGGCCTGTGGCAATGGTCCGGACGCGGCCGGCAAGCATGTCCCTGCGGAAGTTGTTCAGGCGACGCTGCGCGATCCTTTGGTCGCGGGTGCGCAGCGTTTTGCGGCGGGTTTGACCATCCTCCTGCCACAAGGCATAGTGGATGCCGCTGTTGGGGTCAGTCCAGATGCGGGGGTCACCGATGCCCATGAATGCCTCCATGCCAGATCTCGGCAATCGGTGTCAATCCCGCTCGCTGAGGAACCAGGCGTCGATGGACTCACGGTCCACGATCCACTCGCCGGAGCGTCTGAAAGCATAGATGAATCCTTGGTCGATCCAGCGCATCATGGTGTCTCTGGAGCGAACTTTGGCGTAGGCCATGGCTTCCTTGAGGGTAAGCCAGCGGCCCGGGGCGCAGCCAGCGGCCAAACGGTCGGCCACCATCCGGGCCACCTGATCAGCCAAGGCTGTGATGTCGGCATACTGCAACATCAGGGCTTTTTGAACTCCTTGGCTTTGGGGCAGGTGGCCCAATGGGGCGTCCAGGCGTTGACCAACCGATAGCCCTTGCCGGGCCCAACATCGACCACCACCTTGGCCGGATTGGCATCGACGGGCATGGCCTTCCCGGATTCCTCCATGGTCAGCCACTCAATCCGCGCTCCGCAGCCCTTGCAGATCGCCATGGTTGCCCCCTTGCCTATGCGTGGATCTTCTTTAGCGCCCGGAAGGAAATGATCTCCCGGCCGCCGCCCTCGAACTCAACGAGGCACGAACCCATCTTGCCAGCCGCCACGATCCGGCAGCGCCGCCCTTGCAGCTGCGCCCGTTTCGGGTTGTTGCTCCACGCAAACACATGGGTCCACCGGGTTTTTGCGGCTGGCACTTGTCCGCCCCCTTCGCCTTGTAGTAAAAAGCCCTTCCGGGTAAGCAGCCTGCCCAGGCGTCCGCCAGGGCGCCGAAGAGGGGCCGCGCAAAACACGGTCTTCTCCCGCCCAGGAGCCCCCCGGCCCTTGGTTGCACCGGGGATCAATCCTCGCCTCCCTCGGCATGTGACGCCTCGACGGCTTCCTTGTGCGCCCGCTGGAAGTCGCTCACCATCATGCCGTGCTCCCGGTAGCAGATAGGATTCCCGCGTTCCCCGCACTCGGGGCAATCGGGGCACACGCAGTCGTCTTCCCCTCCGGAACAGATCGGGCAGCGCCACTTAAATTCGCTCTTACCCATGTATTCCTCCCCCCGTCATCACCGCCTGGATAGCGGTGAATATCCGGGTGCGCTGCCGAAGATCGTGGCACATGATTTTGATGCCGGACCCAGGGCCTTCCAGCTCCAGACGAATCTCCACGCCCGGAATGCCCTCCAGAGCGTCCGAAATTCGGTTGTAGAGGTCGATCTTTTCCAAGAAGGAGGGATTCGCCATGCTGCAAACTCCAGGGCCTGCCCCGGGCCCCCGACGACCCGGGGCAGGGTGCCCCGACTACTGTTGCATCTTGATATCGTACTTGAATCCGATGGCCTCGATTTCCTTGTCAGTCCGGAATTTCACCATAAAGGGCAGCGGTTGGGAAAGCTCCTCTCTTCGCGGCATAAAGCTGATGTCCTCCACGACTCTCCCATGGGAGACCACCAGCATCCTGAAGCTGCTCTGCCACATCAATACCCTGGTCCAGCTCCGCAATTCGCCCTTGGTCGCATCGAGGGCTCCCTCGACCATATAGGTATCCGGCTCGCCGGCGACCCGGTCGACCCGAAAGGGGATTTCGAAGTGCTGCAAATTCACCGCGCAGGATGTCGGAAAGGTGTAGTTCACCAGGCACCAATCAGGCTTATAGGGCGCCACTATTTGTCCGACGAGGCTTGATGCGCACCCGATCAGCAACAGGGCCAAGACGACGACGGCGCAGGACAACTTTCTCATGGTCTTTTTCTCCTTGGGTTGAAGTTCAGAAGCCGCCTTCATGACCCTGCAATAATAGCACAACTCTTCTTTTAGGGCCTACCCGTGCCCGATAGGTGGGCCTGATGATGGGACTCATCGTTACCGCACCGCCCTTAAGTTGTCCAAAGCATTCCAGAGAGCATCGGAGACCTTGCTTTCTCCCAAGCCGTCCCCCAGGGCCCGGCCGATTAGCCGAATGGGGGCCAGGAATTTTTCCGTTGCCTCATCCAACCCCTGGGCTTTCCCTCGGGCAAAACCATTCCCGTAAGCCGAATAGCAGGCCCTGGCTTCGACTCTGGTAAGGTGACGTCCGCGGATGGAAAACAGTTCTTCGCAGTCTTCATCCTCGACAGTGGTCAATTGTACTCCGTTGACCACCCTGTGGCGCACGCGCAGGCCGATGTCTTCGAGAACGAGCACCTTTTCCTGTGCTGCGGCTTCATAGGGCATGGGTTCCTCGGTCATGATCTGCCTCCTTTCTCCCTGGTTAGAAGTGCTTGGCTACCGCCACAATGGTCAGCGTAACTAATAGGACCACAGCGCAGACTGTTCCCGCAAGTAGGATGATCACCCAGGCCGCCTTGAAGTCCATCAGTTTCCCGCCCTTTCTCGGCAATTGGTTTGGCCGCGTGGGTCGCTTTCCGTAATGGTTGCTCCACCCGCGCACCCGGAGCGCCCTTTGTTGGCTGGGTTATCGGCGGCCGGCGACCCCTGGAGGCGTACGCAGGTGCCTACGACGGCCGCGCTTCCGAAACCTTGACCCTCGGCGTATCGTCGCGCTTCTCATAGATGCCGCCGCACCGGATGCAGATTTGCAGATCCGGGCGGTCGGTGCCCAGGCGGCGATTGCAGTTCTTGCAGGTGTAGGTGAAAACCGGCATGGCCCCCCTCCTTCAGAACTGTTTCAGGAGCAGACTCTTCGGCCGGCGGTCGAGGTAGACGGTTGTGCCAGGGGTCTCCACGGCGCCCCGCGGGCGGCCCGCCGCCACGGCGCATGCCCTGGGGACATCCGACCGGTAGCCGATGCGCTCCTTGGCGATGTTGGCCAACTCGGTATGCAGGCGCCGCATGCCGGCATGGGGATCAATCGTCCCGGCTCGCAGGATGGCCGAAGTCATGTCCTGGGGGGTCATTTCGACGGCCACCCACCGCCAGGGGGGAAGCCGGTCCTGAAGCTGCGCTTTGGTCGTTTGTCCGACGTACATGGTGTCCCTCCCCGCCGCTCTGGGCGGCTATGGTTTACGCGAGCACCCGACACGATGCACGAGTTCGCCTGCCCCGAAATTCATTGGGGCGCTGTGGCACTCCGGGCACCATGCGGCCATCTTGTCGGCGCACGTTTTGTTTGGCGGGCATTTGGTCCCGGCCTCGCACTTTCCCGCTGGATACCACCCGCACCAGCACCTTTTTTCGGGCGGAATTTTGGCCAGGCTTCTTATGTGATCTTGTTGGTCCGCATTGAAATACGACATTTCTTGTTCTCCCCCGTTGCCTGCCCGCGGCTCTTATACCGCCCCGCACGCCTGGCAGCGCCATTGCCTTGCGGCATACACCCAGCCCGCCCTCTCCGCTTCCGGCATGGTTAATAGCATCGTCTCCGGCACGGCCCCGCACGTTTCGCAGATCGGCACCCAAAACACCCCCTGCCGCCCACGCCAGGGGATTCGCCGCGGGAACTCCTGAGGGTCGGCCAGCAGGTTGTGCCAGCAGTCCGGTTGGGCCCATGGGGATCCGCTCTCCCGGGTGTGCCCCACCACCCGCACCACTCCCACCAGGGCCCCCATGACGAGCTCGCGGGCCTCCGGCACGGCGATCCCCATCACCTGCCGCAGGTAGCGCGCTCCGCTCTCGTCATAGCGCTTGGCTGCCTGAATGACGATCGCCCCCAGGGGCAGCTTCCATGGCCTGTTCTCCACCAGCTTCCCGGCCCGGAAGATGCACCAGGCCCAAGGCTCCCACATGCTCACACACCGCATGACGCACTCCTTTATCCACGACCTGAAACGGGCTGATGGCCCTGTCCTATTTCACCCGCACCCACTGGTGTTCAGGGTTGCTGCGGGCCCACACCACGGCCGGCCGGGTGCCGTCCCACCTCTCAACCCAAAGGGTGCCATCTTCCAGCCCCCGGTTGCAGACGCGACACATGCAGGCCGTGTTCCCGGGGGTGTCCCGCCGGACGTTCCAGCGGCCGATGATGTGCCCGAGTTCGAGGTTCTCCCTGCTGCCGCAGATCACGCAGCGCCAGTCGTCGCGTCCAAAGACCTGTTTCCGCAGAGCATCGTATGCGCCCCCCACCAGAATCACGCGACCCACCTTCGGGGCTGCGAAGCCGAACCAGTCCACCGGGGGGCGCTTCCGTTTCTCTACCATCCGACCCGCCTTTCGGCTTCGCGGTCCAGGGCGGAAGGGTCCGTGCCGATGGCATCGGCCAGGTGGGGCAGGGCATCGTTCATGAACCGGTTGGCATCGTCTTGGTCGCAACTGGCGTAGTTGAGGCGCTTGGGGATCCAGAGCAAGGTGCCCTTGTCCTGGTGCCAGATGACGTCCTCGACGAAGTCGCACCGGATCCTGGTCAAGTGGTCCACCTTGGCCTTCGTATTCATGTTGGAGTTGTCGCTCGCGTTCTCGGCCACTAGCCCGCACATGACGAAGTACTTACAAAGCTGCCGGTAGCTGCGAAGCTTCTTGGGTCCCGGCCGGGTGATCTCGGCCGCGACAGGGAATCGTTGCGGAAGGCGCCGGATGGCTTCCAGGTCCTCCACCGACGCCGGCCGCAACGCGAAGTCGCTCCCCACGATCAGGCGCACATCAAGCCCCACCGGTGGCCTCCAGAAGCTCCTGATACTTGCTCCAGAGCTTGCGCTGATCTTCTGGCTTGGCCGGGCAGTTGGTGACCCCCAGGGCCTCCATGGCGGCGATCATGGATTCATCTCCCTGGGCCAGGCGCTCATCGATGGATTCGGCAAGGGATTCCCCACCGTCGGGGGCGGGAGCCGGTTGAGCCTTCGGCGGCTTGGCCTTGGCATGCTTTTTTTGCCAGGCGGCGAAGGCGTTGCGGAACCGGGCGACCTCCCCTTCGGTGGTGCCCACAAAGGCCCTGAACTCGTCCACCGGCTTGCCGAAATTCCTGGCGGCCAGGTTTACGAAGGCGGCCAGGGGTTCGGCCGGCAGGTCTTTCATGGCCTCGTCGAAGGCCTTGGTGTCGGGCGGAGGAGGGGGCTCATCGCCCTCCCCGGCGGTGGCCCGGGTGATGTAGTCGGACCAGGTGGCTTCCCCGTCGCGGATGGCCCGGAACATGCCCCGCAGGTCCTGGAGCTCGGCGGGGGAGCAGGCCTCGATGTCGTGGCCCAGGTAGGACTTCAGGGCTGCCGGCTTGACTCCGATGGCGCTGAAGTTGTCGAGGATCGCCTTTTTGGCGGCCGCCGGGTCGGCTGCGTCGCGCTGCTTGAGGGTGGCCCGGGCGGTGTCGATGGCCTCGTCGATGATGTCGGAGGGGATCAGCCGCAGCCCCTCGTTGCGGATCGTCTTGCTGATGAGGGCGTTCTCCTTGATCTGCGCTTCTTCCTCCGTGGCCCGCAGGATGAAGACCGGCTTGCCCTTGGTGTTGGTCCGCTCTCCCAGAACGTCATCCTCCCGCCCATGCTTGGAGGCGCGCTCCACCGTTTTGCGGTACTGAATCTCCTTGGCGAAGTTGGCGTTCGTCTCCAGGTCCAGGGTCTCCACCCGGATGCGCTTCATCAGGTCGTCTTCGTAGAGGACCTGGGTGGACGTGAAGACGTTGCCCCACTCACGCAGGGCAAGCTCCGCGAAGCGGATGGAGGGGCCTTTGATGGTGGTGTTGCCGACCGGCTTGTTGAACTCCACCCGCTCGGCAAAGGCCGGCCGCCGGCAGGCGGCAAGGATTCGGTCGCGGGCCTGGTCCTCGTCCCGGCGCTTCTGCAGCGCCATGATGTAGGCGGCCTGAATTCTGGCCTTGGAAGACTCGGCCGCGGCCACCGCCGCGGGGTCGCGGGCGGTCAGGGCCGTAGTAGTTTGCTGTAGTGCCAGCGCGGTCATATCTGCCTCCTGGTTACTTGGTCCGGTAGTTGGTCTTGGGCTTTTCGAAGATGCGGATGCCTGGAATCTCTCGGACGCCCGCCTTCACGGCCTGGTTGAGCTTCTTGGTGTCCAGCATGAGGTATTCCCGGGGCACGAGGTTGAAGTCCACTTCCTCCCAGGCCCAATCCTTCCGGAGGTGGGCGGTGCCCTCGGCGGTGCGGGTGACGGTGGAGGCTGGGGCTGTCACGGGAACCACGGGGATGATGGGATCGACGGCGGCCTGGGCCTCGGCGGCGGCCTCCTCCTTGCTGGCGCCATTGGCCATTGCCTCGGCCTCGATGCGGGCGCGCTCGGCGGCGGCCTCGTCCTCCAGCCGGCGGCGCTCGGCCTCGGCTTCCTCCCGGGCCTTGCGCTCGGCTTCCCGGCGCAGGCGGTCCTGCTCGACCATGAAGGCGTTCACCCGGGCATCCAGGGGGGTGATGATGGCCTTGATGTCGTTGGAAATCTTCCGGCAGAATGTGTTGACGCTGGAGACAAAGCCGTCGGGCACTTCGATGATGGCCTTGCGGCGCACGTCCACAGCTTTCAGCATCTTCTTTCCCTGGGCGACCATTTCAATGCCAAGGTTCAGGCTGGCCTGGTCGGTGATTTGGTGCGCCCCGGCTTGAGCTTTCATCGTGGCGATTTGCGCCTGGAACTCGGAAAACTTCAGGCGGGCGGCCTCGGGGTCCAGCATGGCCCAGGGGCGGCCGGCAGCCGGCGGGTTATCAGCAGGTAGCACAACGGGCCTCTCCACCGCAGGTTCGACGGCGGGTTCGTCCTCAAGTAAGGCATCGTAGCTGAAGGGGTTCATGCGGCCTTCCTTTCTCCATGGAAATAGTGGTGGGTGTTCAGGGCCGAATGGAAAACGTTCAGATTTCGGTTATGGGAGCTGGTGTACTCGGTCACTAGGGCGGGGCCTCCGTCCTCTCGCAGCCGCAGGCAGAGGCCTCGGGTGGTGTGATGGCCGTGGATGGAGGCCAAGGCCCGGTAGGCAGCCACCTGGATCGGCCACCAGTTGTAGGCGACCTTGCTGGTCTTGAAGTCGACCAGACACAGGGTGTTGTCCTTCAGTCGGGCCAACAGGTCCGGCTTCCCGCAGAAGCGCCGATGGGGATCCACCAGGCGCTCCTCCACGAGCAGAGCATCCTGGACCATGTCGTCGATCCACCGCAGGGCACTCGTGACGTAGCCCTTCCAATCCTGCCGGATGGGTGGGTAATAGAGCCCCAGGATCTCTGCGGCGACAGCAGCGTGGGCCATGCTTCCGCGCTCGGCATGCTCCTCCGTGAACCAGCTCTTGTCGATCCAGGGAGAGAGGATCTCGGTCACGGAGGGAAAGCCTGTGTCGTTGGTGTAGGTCATAATTCCTTCAGCTCATCCAGGCTGCGCTCCAGGCGCCTGTTCACGATCTTGATGTCTCGCAGCGCATTCAGGATGTCCACGAACAGCCACCCTTTGCCTGAGCGGTTGCGGGTTTCATGCATGAGGTTGTAAAGGGCCTGCGTGACGCCGTTGTCCATCGTGGCGACCAGTATCCCCTCGATGTGGTCGATGATCTTCTCCGCGTTTTCGTTAATCAGGTCGGACCTCAGCTCCTCGTCGGTCGGGATCGACATGGGCATGTTCATGGGGCACCCCCCTGTTGACCGATGTGCGACTCCACCCAAGCTTTGATCTCGGAGAAGTTGAACCGGGCGCCTTCGCGCGGCGCCTTGGCGATGAACTGCCATTTGAAATCCTGGTGGAGCGTCAGGGCGATGCAGAAGCACGAACCGTCGTTCACGTTCATGCGCGGGCCCTGGAAGCCAATTTCGATGAGTAGGGCTTCCACTGCATTCAGGGCCAGGTCCGCGGGCCCGCTCCCGCCGTAGCCAAATTCGAACCCTGTGGGGGAATGGGCGACTGCCAGATGAGGCACGTTGGTCTGGGGGCGGCCGTCGCTGGATCGTCTCAGGACAAGGGCTTCCGTCAGGCGTACGTCGTCAATGAAGTCGTCGGTGTAGTTACGGGTCACGTTTTCAGGGGTCGATGACTTCCCCCCGCAGATGGGGCCCATACCCCGCGAAAGGCTTTCCGGGTCCGTCAGAGGCCGCCCGCAGACGGAACAGCGGCCGGCGCTCCGCTTGCTCGGGATCTCGATAAAGGTGATCTGCTCCATGACTCGACTCCCTGGTAAAGGCGGCCCGGCCCCTCGCCGGCTCGGGCCGCCGTGTCCGGGTCAGGCGTAGATCACCTGACCCGGGAGCTTGTCGACCAGGAACTGTCGCACCCTGGCCGCGGCCTCGTTCTTCCAGGCGCCCCCATCAGCTTCAAAAAGCCCGACGCAGAGCCCGTCGCCCGACTTGCGGAAGCGGATGATGAAATTGGATTCCGGCTGCTGGACCTCGCGGAAGGTCCGGTAGGGGGCCAGAGAAATCGGGTTTTCGACCTTCACCTCGGCCTTCAGGGTGATTCCGGTGCGAATGCGGATCGACTGCGAGAAGCCGTCGTCGGCGTTCTCCTTGACATTCTCGTCCACCACGGAGGCGAGAAGCCCCAGGATCGCGTCCACCCGCTCGGTGCGAATGAATTGGGCCTGGATCCCGATGATGAAGGATTCCAGGTCGAGGTAGCGGCCGAAGGGAAAGCCGCAATCCGGGCCCTCGGCCATGGCGTAGATAAAGCGGATGTTGAAGTTTTTGGGATCCAAGGGACCCAGGACCAGCACCTTGGAGTGCTCCCGGACCAGGAGTGCAAGGTCGTTGAAGCCCTTGGCTTCGCCTTCCATGAAGGCCACAAGAGCAGTGAGGGTGGAGAAGTTCAGCACATCCGGCCGGTGTTCCTCAGGCCGTTTCACCACAGCCAGACTGCCATCCTTGGCCCGGAAGTAGCGTCGGTCATCGATTTCGACGGTCTGGGGCCGGTTGGCCTCTCGAAATCTGTCCTCCAGGTGCTGCAAAGCATCTTTGATCATGTGCGCCTATTCCTTTCTGAAGGCCTTCACGGTGCCCAAACCGGGAAGCGAAGGCTGGTTTGGGTTTCTCTCCTGGGCGTAGGACTTGCCCCGGGAGTCGAGCCGGACATGGGCCACGCCCTTGACGGGTGCCACGCCGCAGGTGGTGCTCTTGGCCTCGATGGCGTAGCCGACTACGGTGCGGCCCTCGTCGCTGGGCTTGATGGTGACCTTGAGGGTCACGGAGCGAGCGCCCATCCCGGTGTTGATGTCGGAAATGTTGGCCATGACCTTCTCCAGCTCATGGTCGAACATTTCGACTGCGGCCCCGCCGTTGATGTTCACCAAGCTGACCTTTTCCTCTTGCGGCTGTTCCACGAACGCCCTTCCTTCCCTGAAGATGTTGCGGTTGGTTGAACGCGCCTTTGCCGTTAGAGCGCACCCCGCGGTCCGGTGCCGGCGAAGTCGCATCAGCAAAGTGAGGACTCGCCAATGGCCTTACCCGGAGGCGCCGCGGTAACCGCACATAGAGCGAGAAACCGCAGCATGGGGTTAGCCCCGATGCTGCGGTTAATATCAGGCACAAAAGGTGATTGTCAAGAACAGAAATGGAGTTGTATCAAGAAATTTTTTGGGCGAGCTGTTTAAGGAGGATTTCCTCGCAATCGGGATTGGCTTGAGGGTTTCTCGAGCAGGCCTCGCAGCGGCGCTGGATGACGACGGCAAGGCCTCGGTTCAGTGGGATGTAGCCCACCAGGCGGTGAATGGTTTCTTCCGGCCCGACATAGCGCCGACGGACCCATTCCGGCTTGCCGGTGGCGCAAACGCGATCAACGTGGCTGATGGTGGCCACGGATGCAGCGTTTGAAAAATACCGCGAAATGGGGCCGGTGGAGGCGTCCTTGGGGACGAAAATGGCGGGCGTTTCGGGGTTGATGGTCCAACGCACCAGGTCGCCATCCCGGCTGACCCAGAAGGCAGAGGCCCTGTGCTTCCGCACGAAGGCGTCAACAAAGGCCGCCACGTCGGATGGCGCTCGACCGGAAACCGAACCCAGAGCAGGGTTTATTAACAGGCCTTGCTTTCCGGCAGAGCAGCAAGAGCGGCTTCCAGTCGAGTTTTGTACTCTGCCAGGGCTTTTTTTAGTTCGAGGGCTTCCTTCCTGTAGTTGGAAAGTTCGCCCCGGAGATCTTGGACTTCCTTGCGCTCGGCCTCAAGCTGGCTTTTCAGCCATTCGTTCTGCTCCTGCAGCCAAGAAAGCCGGTCCTGGTCAACAGCGGCCTGCTCAATGAACGGCTTGTCGGTGAAGGGCGAATTGGTGAAAAACTCGGACAGGCTCACTTTGTAGAACTTCGCCAGGAGCGCCAGCTCCGCAATGGTCACCGGCACGACGCCGGTTTCCTTTTTCGAGTACCCGCTGCGGGTAATTCCGAGGGCTTCCGCGAGGGCATCTTGGCGTAACCCCCTCGCCGTTCTCAGCCTGCGCATGGCATCCGTGTCGTATTGCATGCCGCCCGCCTCCCGTATCGTATGTGCCTGTAGATATCCCGAAATGCCAATCAAATGTGATTGACAGTCAATTGTGATTCATGGTATCGGGCAAAGCATGAAAACCGATCTTGCGGCCTACTTCAAAAAGGTCCGGGGGCTCCTGGGCATGACCCAGGAGCAGTTCGCCGTTCACCTCAAAATGCCAAAAGGAGGGAGCCAGCTCGCCCGGCGCAGGGCTCGCAATGCCCTGGCGAAATACGAAACCGGGAAAGCCATGCCGCCGGCCGCCGTCCTGCTGCGAGTCCAGAAGGCCGAAACCGATTTCCTGACAAATGCCCTGAACGAGATCAAGAAGGGAACGGGCAAGACCACCAGGCAATCGGGCCGGGGGCGTGTTCTTTAAAGGAACACTCTTAAACCAAAAGCAAATAATTCCGCAAGCCTTATTGGAGGCAATGATGCCGCCGCGCCGGAATGCCGATCCCGCTGAAAGCTGCTCGTATTCCATCCGTTCCTCCACAGCCGAGCTTTTGGAACTCGCCGCCAGCATCACCAACCGAACCAAGTCCCAACTTGCCGATGAAGCCATTCGCGCTCACGCGATGGCGATCCTTGCCGAGGATCGCGTCATTTTCCCGCGCATTTTAGCAGCTTGCCGCGAGGATGCTTGTGGATAAAAATTATTTCTTGCCAGGAACCAACCGCAATAGGCGGTGGTCGGCAGGGGTCAACAACCACAATAGGTAGACACAAGGGGGTGAGCATGACCGAGATGGTGCCTGTCAGTCTGGTGGAGAAGCTCCTCGATGAAGTGACCCAGGAAGCCTTCAAGACCGAGAACCGCAGGGGGCAGTTGGGACGAATCAGGAACATGCTGGTGGCATTCGGGCATGCGGTCCGAGCCTACAGCGCCGGTAACCGGGCGGAAGCGCCGCTGGCGCCCCGGGCCAAGAGGTGGTGGCAGATATTCAAGCGGTAGGGCAGGGGAGGGGAAGCCGATGGCCGACTACGGAATGGTGGGGCCCGGATTCTGGACGGGTGAAACCGGAAGGGCGATCCGAGCAAAGGGGCCCGAGGCCCAAGTGGTTGCCCTGTACCTCATGACGTGCAGGCATCGGAACCCCCTTGGAATCTACTACCTTCCCAGCGTCTTGATCCCTCACGAAACAGGACTCCAAAGCCCCTCCGAAGGGGCTTCGGAGGGGCTCTCGAGGGGCTTCAAAGGGGGGCTGGAAGCCCTTCGAAGCCTCATCGAAGTGGGTTTTTGCTCCTTCGACTGGGAGGCCGAGGTCGTGTGGGTCCACGAAATGGCCCGGTTCCAGATCCTGCAGGACAAAGCACGGCTGGACCCGAAGGATAATCGGGTGAAGTGGATCAACGCCCGCTATGAGGATTTACCGAAAAATCAATTTCTTGGGGCGTTCTTCGACCGGTACGGCGAGGCCCTCGGGCTCAAGGCCCGGCGCGATGGCGCCAAGCCCCTTCGGAGCCCCTCCGAAGCCCCTCCGAAGCCAGTATCAGTATCAGTAACAGACAAAGAGTATCCTCCCCCCTGTAGTCCCCCCCCCTTGGGGGATGACACCTCCCCCCCAGCTGACCCCACACCACCAGCAACCCATTCTGGCAGAGATAACCCCGAGGCTATCCCCTGCGGGGAAATCGTCGACCACCTGAACGCGAAGGCAGGGACCAAGTTCCTGGCGACCGCCAAGGCCACCAAGAGCCTCATAAAGGCCAGGTGGCGGGAGGGGCACCGCCTGGAGGACTTCAAGGCCGTCATAGACCACCGGGCCGGCATCTGGCTTGGGGACTCGAAGATGGAGGAGTACCTGCGGCCGCAAACGCTGTTCAGCGGGAAATTCGAGGCCTACCTGCAGGCGGCCCGGAGGGGGAGGGCTGCAGGGGGCAATGGGAGGCATCCGCCGCCCATCCAGCCGCGCACCTACCGGGAATGTCAGGACGCGGAGCGTCGCGCCATCGCTGACAGCATTCTGAAGAGCTTCGAAAAGGAGGCCACCGGCCATGCTGAAATCGGTTCTGGAGACGGAGATTGCCAAAACCTCGCTATCGAGCGGCGCCAGACACCCGGCAGCGGAGCTTGTGGCCCTGGTGGCGATTTTTCTGGAGGCCCTTAACGGCCAGCGGGCCGAGGACGTGGCTGAGGCTTTCAGGGTCCACCGCCGTGAATCCCCCTTCATGCCGCGGCCGAGCGAGATCCTGGCCAGGGCGAAAGACATCGCCGCCCGCCGGCGGGCTCGAATCCGGCGGTTGCCGGCGCCGACGGAAATTCCCGAGGATCAGCGGCGGGCCAACCTGGAAGGCATCCGGAGGGTGCGGAACGCCCTGGCCAAGCGAAAGGCGGTGACGAAGTGAGCAACCGTAGTGAGCAACGCGCTCGGCACGCGCGGGCCATGCGGGCCGACGTGATGGAGTTCTACCTGGAGGCCATCGGGGAATCCCCGTTGGCTGTTTGGTTCACCGACGGTGAGAACCGATTTTGGCTGCCGAAGAGCCAAATCGAGGCCAAGAACATCAAGGGCCGGGACTTCCAGGTTTTCGTGCCCGTGTGGTTGGCGAAGGAGAAGGGGCTGATTTGATGGACGAGATCACCAGGACCCTGGTTGCGTCGGACTGCAGCGTCGAGCTCTTCCTGCTGCTTTGGGTCCTTGTGGTGGTCATGGGGCTGTTCCTGGGGGGCGCCGTCGTGGACGCCATCTTCCAGGCCAGGCAACGCAAGCGGGGAAGGGAGTAGGGAACCATGGCGGGCAAAAATTTGGTGATTCTGATTGGCAACCTGGGGAAGGACCCAGAGGTTCGCTACACCCAGGCGGGGCTGGCCGTGGCGAAGTTCAGCCTGGCCACGAACGAGAAGCGCAAGAAGGGGGACGATTGGGTTGACGACGTTCAGTGGCATCGGGTGACCTTCTTCGGGAAGCTCGCCGAGATCTGCGGGGAGTACCTGACCAAGGGCAAGCAGATCTACCTCGAAGGACGGATCCAGTACGGCAGCTACGAGAAAGACGGCCAGACCGTCTACACCACCGACATCATCGGCCAAAACATGGTCATGCTGGGCGGCGGGAACGGCGGCAGCGGCGGGGGTGGCCGGCGGCAGCGGGAGGCCGGGGGGGATTACGAGGACCCCTACGAGGCGCACGGGCAGGGTCGTGGTGCTGTTGGGCCGGTGCCCCCAGTCTATGAAAGCATGGAGGATGATATCCCATTCTGAGCAGGGGAGGGCTTCGCAGTGAACAATAACAGCATTGCCAGGGCACCCCGGGCCCACCTCGAACACCGGGAACAAGTTGCGGTCGTCAACTTCGCGGGTCTCATGGCCCGGCAGTACCCCGAGCTGGGGCTGCTCTACGCCATTCCGAATGCGGCCCGCCGGGGGCCTGCCCTGGCCAGCTGGATGAAAGCCGAAGGCCTGCGCGCCGGGGTGCCTGACTTATGCCTTCCGGTGCCACGGCTGGGCTACCATGGGCTTTACATCGAGATGAAGCGGGAGGGGGGCAACGGTCCCACCAAGGACCAACGCTGTTTCCTCCGATGCCTGGGGGACCAGGGCTATTTGGCGGTCTGCTGCTGGGGGGCGGATCAGGCGAAGCGCCTGCTGCTGCGGTACGTACGAGGGGAGGCCCTGGAAATCGAGGACGCCCCCAAGTCGAAAAGGCCACGGGACGCTCGGGAGTGGCTGCGGAAGGCCGATGAGGTCAAGCGGCTGGCGGAAACCATGACCTTCAGTGCCATCACGGAGAAGACGGGGTTGCCCCGCACAACAGTAAGAGAAATGTTAAAAAGTAGATTCCCGACTTATGTGCAAGACTACTTAGATGGTGGTGGAAAATCCCCCTCAACCTATCATTAAACCATCGCCTGGAGGAGGATTGTTGGGAAGATAATCCAAGTCATCCCAGATGATTTGCTCTGCCGCCTCCTCAAGGGCTTGGCATCGCTCCGCCCATGGCAGTCCCGGGAGCAGGGCATCACATCGGAGGCTGAGCCCTGCATGACGCCTGCTGCCTGGCCCGTGGTTGCCGAAGCCATCTATCAGGGATTTCCATAGTGGGTTGAACCAGACAGTGAGCGCGGTTGAGCCTCCCGAAATCGAGGCTCCGGCCTGGATTGAAGTAGAGGATGCGGTTGTCGAGGATTTTGAGGATCATTGCGCCGATTGCCTTCCGTTGAGGAGCATCCGGAGCTTGCCCGAACACTTGAAGGAGACCACCTTCCGGGGCGGCAGCATCAAGTCCTGGCCGGTTGCCGGGTTGCGGCCGCGGCGCTCATGCTTGGCCCGCACGCTGAACCTTCCGAAGCCGCTGACCAGGATGACATCCCCGGCTTCCAGGGAGCGCTTCATCAGCTCCAGGAGGGTTTCAACTATCTCAGTGGACCTCTTCTTGGTGAGCCCGGTTGGGGCCATTACAGCTTCGATGAGGCTTGATTTCGTGAAGGCCATGGGGATTCCTTGAGGTTGCGTGGCAAAAAGGACCGGTCAAGGTTGCGTCAGAACAGGATGCAAATAGTTATTGAGTTTTTGAAGGTCCCCCTTGGCCCCTTATAAGAGCTCCACCTCTCTTGAGATTACTTTTTCAATCACGGCATCGACATCGCTAATTACGTCAATTTGTGACATCAGAACGGACAGGAGCCTCAACAATTCGCAAAATTCCGCACTCGTGAAAGCAGTCCTTGTATAGGCGTAGGTATGAAATTTAAGCCAACAATTTATGACTTCATACCCCGATATGGTAATTTGCAAAAGTTCTTCAGGAATTCCCTCGAGTGTGATTTCAGGTTCACGTTGTATATCCGAGAAAAGCCGGATCTCGTGCCTCTCATCGTCTACAGAGAACTTGACCAGCTTGAATTCTCTAGAATACGCACTTTCAAGCCGAACTGCCCAAGCCTGTAGTTGAACCTCTGTTTCAGGGTTTTCCAACTCAGCTATTCTCTGCCCCTTACCTATCAGCGCCGCAATAATATCCGGATCACTAACAATTGGAATCCTCGGAATATTCTCCCTATCGGAAGCCGTGTAGTAGGCCTCAGCAAATGCTTCCAGAAGTGTTCCTGAGCAAAGAACTGCATAGCTATAAAAAACAATGTCACGAGCCGTGGTTTCGGGACGAACTGCCCTCACCGCCGCGAGCAGGCACTCAGAGATATTTGTTTTCGGAGTCGGATCCCATGCTCTTCCACCTGGAGGCTTGTTTTCGGGGAACTGATTACAGAACACATGCGCATTGCCTCTAGCGCAAAGATCATTGTCTGGCATGTCCCAGCAGAACGTCGCAAAGCGGTGAATGTCATCACCTATGTCGATAGGAGATGGCGCGATGGCAATGCCTACCGTCCCGAGGCTCGAATATGCGGAAACCACTTCCGGCCGGAGGCGAGTACCTCCGCCTCCAAGCCCGCTAAGAACGCGCAGGAGTGAGTCTTCAAAAAGAAGATGCATTGGAACAAAAGGTCGAAAAGAATACTTCCGATAGGAGGTCTCGGCAATAGATGCGGCCCCTAAACGTTGTCTCACCTCTTGGGTTAGTTTGTTTTCCCCGGGCGGTTTCTTTTGGCCGGAAAACCAGCGCTCTATCAGATTGGCATATGGCGTGGCGAGATTGCCGACCTCCTGGCTCCTTCGTTGAAGGAGCGGTCTGCTTGGATGCACGAATAGCGCAACCGGAGCAAGTTTTATCCCGGAGCAATGTCGTTCGAATATGCATCGCTCGCCTTCTGCAGGGACTCCGGGACCTGTCGAGTGAATCGCCCAGAACCGAGAATACAGATCCCTGTCATAGCTCTGCTCTCCAAACCGAAAAGCTTTTGTTTCCCGATTTAGATCGTACTGTGAGAATAGAGCAATATAGTCGCCGGAGGACCGTGATTCATCCAGGAAAGATTTCTTCTGTGTGCGAGTCTTGTCGGTTATGGCAATGTAATGAAGTCGTTCGGCGAGCGTGTCGGGAACCGACCCCGTGTGTGTAGCGATTAGAAGCATGCGCCCCTGCCGAGAGTTAAAAAGGCTTGAGGAACGGACACCTGTCCGCAGATCCCGGTCTATATCCATCGCCCAAAAATGCGAGAAGTGCCCTATCAACCACTCTCGAGCGTAGCGATAAGTGGGGTGAGCTGCAAAGGTGGATGGGAGTATAAGCGCCAAAATGCCCATATCACTCTCAAGTACCTTGTCGGCCGCCCAACGCAGAAATTTCATGAAATCATTGCCAATCTGCTTCTGTATGTTTTGTCTTGAACGGCGCTCTCCCTCCGGCGGCCGAAAATCCTCAAGCAACCGCTCGATCACGGTGAAGTTCTCGCCTGTGCTGTGCGGACCGAAACTATCGGACGACGGAGGATTCCCAATAACGAGTACGATCGGCGGCTGAGCGCAATTTTTAGCACGGCGCAACTCCTCCCTTAGAACGCTTGCAGGATGATCGTCATCGCCATCGATCAATTCGTCACTCAAGGAATTTGTCAGAAATATATCGATATCATGCTCCGGTACGCTCTCAATTCGGAGCATTGCAATCCTATAGTGGGCTAATGCGTATGGGGCGGGCAGAATCTCGAAACCAACCAAGTGCGCCGCATTTCCGCCTGACGAATGCCGGACCAACTGCTCCAAAAATGTGCCCGTTCCGCAACATGGGTCGATAATTTTATTTCCTTCCTCAAAAAGACATCGTCCTCCGAAGGTTGACTCAGCTACCGATTTTGCTGCCCCCACGGTAAAGCCTGCCAACTCGGGTGGCGTGTAGAAAGCCCCAAAATCAAACCTTGTCTTTGGATCAAACTCGGCAAGAAATTGTTCGTAAAGCGTATGATAGTCGGGGGCGCTACGCTGAGCTAAACGCAACTGAATATGAGCCAGCAACCTACGAGCATCGTCATACCAGCATCGGAGTTGGCTTGCGGATTCCCCTTCGGGCGATAACTCAGATTCAAGCATCCCGACCAACGCTTTAAACGGTACAAGGCGATCAGCGTAACTGGCGAAAACCGCGTCTGTCCAAAACCGACGTATTGCCTCATAGCGTGATGGTGGTTCCCCGGCTTCTCCTGCAACGACACGGTGGGCGTACAACAAACCAAAACATAGAACCTGCGCCACAAAATCGGCGAAAATTTTGGGCTGCCGGAGGACAGGGTCATGCTGCAAACGCAACGCTCCATGCAAATCATGCAGGATGCGAATAGTCCGGTTCTCATCCTCCGATACCCCCGAATCAGGTGGGGCCTGTGAGAGGATAAGAACACATTCCGCGAGCGCGGAAGCTCGTTTCGCAATTTCTCTAATTAATTGCTCCTCTGAGCATTGCCGAAAGCCGGTCTCGCGAAAAAAATCTCTAAGAAGGTTGTCTATTAGAAAATCTATTGGAATTGTTCTGGATAAACGATGTCGAATTGGTTTTGGGACTATGCAGTGACGCTGTGCAGTATCAATTCGCCCAGGTTCGAAGAAAATGAACTCTATTCCGTCCGTCAGAATTACCCGCTGGCCAGTTCCAAGATACCTAGATATCTGCTCTCTATGCGGCTCTATATTAATCGGATTCCGAGGGTCAAGCCCTTTGGCCTCCACGAATCCATACAGGCCAAAATCGGCATTGTTGTATATTCGCCAATCGGGTCGCCCGGCATGGCCTTGCAGCTTGGGTTCGAAAATGATGTCCGCATCGGGACAATAGAGCCGTGATATTTTGCGCAGAAACGTGTCAAGAACAGGGCGGTAGGAAAGTTCGGGCGTCACTTCTCTGGTAGCGGCCGCCGCATCAATATATTCATGCATTGATGTCAAGTAATCGCGGACCAAACTTTCAAAACTCATTTAGCTCCTTTCCCCTCTATCATCGAGGCAAGCCGCTATAGACTTTCCGATTGCCTCCGCGAGACGGACCGGAACGGCATTTCCAATCTGCCGGGCAATATCCACCTTGTTTCCAGCGAAGACCATGTCTGAGGGAAATGTTTGCAATTCAGCCCCCTCACGCAAGGAAATAGAGCGAAGCTGGGACGGGTGCCCAAACAGGCCTCGGGTAAAACTGTCGAATCTTGCGGTAATTGTTGGAGCGACGTCATCCCAGCGCATTCGCCCATATACATTACGGTGGCCGATGATTTCTGGGCTTACGTGATGGCATTCAGCCAGCAATTCGGGGGGAAGGTGTTCGCGCCCCTGGCCTGCCTTCAGCGCCGCCAGTCTTTTCTTGTTGAGGTCTGAGAGGCGATCCCTTCTATGGTGGGTGTAATCCGGATGTTCGGCACCACTCTGTGGCGGTACTGGAAGTTTACCAATAGCCATTCGGACTGTAACCCGCTTCCCTTGAGGGGTCATAGCTTTGGGGAAGACGAACTTGGGAGATCCGCCGTTTATCAAACGCTCTCCAACAACCATAACGCGCTGCCTGCGCTGCGGCACCGCAAAGTCTTGAGCATCCAAAACCCTGAAATGGACGTGATACCCGCATTTTTCTGCTCGTCGCATAACGCGAAAGAGGTATTCTCCACCTCGCTTTCCCGCGAGGCCCTTTACATTCTCCATCAAAAAGTATTTGGGCCGGACCTCTTCAACAAGTTGCACATACTTTAGAACCAGATTGTTCCTGTTGTCTTCATCCGGGCCGATCCGTTGTACGGAAAATCCTTGGCATGGGGGGCCTCCCGCAAGGAGGTCGAGCTCACCCGGTTGTAGCCTTGCGATTCTCAAAAGCTGACCGCCCAACATTTCCTCAATCCCTGAACACAACACTTGATGTCCAAAGTATTTTGGATTGAGCCGTTGTGTTTCAATGCATAATGGGTCATTATCAAAGGAAAGGACAATATCGAACCCGGCTCGTGCAAGCCCCAGGCTCAGTCCTCCTGCGCCCGAAAAACCATCCACGCAAGTCAATTTCATCTGTTATTTCTCGCCATTTTTATTCCAGCGATCACGCTGGAGAAGGAACTGCTCACAGGCTCAGTAATCGGAGGGACCGCTCGTGCCTTCTCAGCAGAATCAGGGCTTTTCGAAAGCAGTTCTATCACGCAATGCGCCGCAACGGCTGCCGCAAACAAAGGCGGGACGGCCTCGCCGATCTGCTTGAAGATGGAATCAAATGTGCCTCTGAATTCAAATCCCACAGGAAAACTTTGAAGGAGCGAAGCTTCTCTCATCGTCAGACCACGGTCCTGTTCCGGATGCACATACCTGCCTGATGCGGGATTTCGCGCATAGTGAGTGACTGTAATCGCCGGGCGATCCCATCCTAACCGTCCATACACATCATAAAATCCACGAACACGGTCTAAACATTTCGGCCCGACGCCGGTTGGACGGCTTCCCCCGTTTTTTGGCACAGCGCGAATTGTCGCTAACGTTGACTCTCTATGGCCGGCCGACCTGTGCATTGAATCCTGCGGGTGCGCTTGCCCAGGTAAGACCGGGGGTAGGGCGCCGATTGCATCGCGTACGGTATTGAACTCGGCAGGGTCTTCGATCCTCGGATGCGGCAAAATAAAAGGCTTTTTCATCGCAATGACCAAAGCCCTGTACCGATCCTGCGGAACACCAAACGAGGCGACATTATAGATTGCTTGGGATACAACGTAACCAGCTTCGTTAAAGATGGCGTTCGCGTCTGTAAAATGATTCCAATACTTCTTGGAGAGCATCTCGGGGACGTTCTCCATCACTATGCATTCTGGATTTAATCTGACTGCTATAGATGCAAATGCGCCGATTAAAGTGTTCCTGTGATCTTCCTTGTGCCAGTGCCGCTTGCGATGAGAGGTGAAACCTTGGCAGGGTGCGCAGCCAATTATAATTGATCGTCTGTTCTTGTTGTAACGGGGCATCAATTCAAGGAATCGCGATAAGGCGTTGTCGTCATCCACCAAATCTCTGACATCCATCTTAATTCCCGGAACTGCGAAATTCCGTTCAAAAGTCGAGAGGGCATCGCTGTTTATATCGCAACCGCCGATCACCTCAATCAACGGAACAATCCTCGAAAGCGCGGAGAATCCCAAGGACATGCCGCCGCAGCCACAGAAAAAGTCCAAAACCTGAAAGGCGGGATTAGGTTTCCGCATATCCGGATTGGTTTCAGGTCTCCAGTTGCGAACTTCACTTTGAACCTCTCCCTCAAGCAACTTAGTGATGGCTCTGAAATTTTCATTAGAGAGCTTGCCGTTCGTGGAGGCTTTAAGCAGAGGCTCATAGATCTGAGATTCTATAATCACACTTATCCTCTTTTGACGCTCTTTTGATCAATATATATTAAATTTTCCACGACACGTTTTATGGTCATATCGAATGACTTACGCATTTCGCATTCCCAGATAGTCATTACGTTCCATCCCAGACGCCTCAAGTCCGATCTGTTTTGCTCATCCCTTTCCACTGTGCGACTCAGTTTTCTTTCCCAAAACTGTCTATTGTTTTGCGGAATTGTCGCCTTTGAGCAACCGGGATGTTGATGCCAGAAACATCCGTTGACGAAAATGACCGTGCAATATCGGGCGAGCACAATATCAGGTTTCCCCGGCAAATCCCCCCTGTGCAGTCTAAATCTGTATCCGGCCCGATGGAGGGCTGATCGTACACGCTTCTCAGGCTTGGTATCTCGCCCAATGACGCGGCTCATGACTTGGCTTCGTTTTTCCGAGGAGTACACATCCACCATTGCTGGATCCCGGGATGTCATCGATTGAATTGTATACGGGTATGGTTTCCTACCTCTTTGGTCAGCGAATGAGAAATCGTGTTCCGCATGTAAAGGCCGAAATTCACTTGGATTGGACAACGTCCAGTCCATAGCACGCATCATGGCCTATCACCGAACTCTTGACTCGATTTGTCGATTTTGTCGTTTGAGGTGGGTCGGGTCGCCGAATATCTATTGCCGCCAGCTAAATTCAATCGGCTTCTGCTTGAGCGCGTCCTGCCGCTCAAGGAATTCCTTGATTGCCTGGGAGGCAAGCCAGCTCAGGGAACGGTCGGTTACCTCGGCCACGGTGGAGAGGGCGCTGTAGGCTTCGGGGTCCAAGCTGATGGTAATACGACGCTTGCCCATGGCGAATTGCCCTCGTCATTATGCTTCATCGATTTGCATTAATCTGCATCACACTTCACCACAATGAATCTCTCATTCCGGCCATCTGCTGTCAAGATGTTTCTCCTGCCTTGTGTTAAGTGCCAAAAGGCCTTGGTGATTTAGATCAAAAAATGTGCTTGACAAGGCCAAATTCAACTGTTGGCTTGCCATCAACTCGTCATGGTTTGCCAACTGCTTCCGCCACCGCCACGGCTCTCTGACGGCAAACCGCTCCCTGGTTAAGCGGGGCTTGGGCACATGCCCCGGCCCCGCTTTCCTTTTCCGGAAAGGAGATTCCGCACTATGAGGGGGAAAATGCCCGAACTGGAGCCCCGCGACCCGAACGACAAGCCGAAACCCGTCTCTCGCAATCCGAACATCCCCCAGGGGGAGGCCGGCCGCCAGACCACCCCTGGCTCCCCGCTTCACAGCGTCGGCAATCGCAACGCGCAGCTGCGCCAGGCCGCCGAGGATCCCTGGGACAAGCCCCACCACGGCAAGACCACGGAGATCAACGACTGATGGCCACCAAGCGCCGACGCCTGGTGGGCAAGCAGGCCGCATGGCTGCGGGCCTACCTGGACGAGAGCAACCCGGCCACCTTCATGAACGCCACCGGCGCGGCGCGGGCGGCGGGCTATGCGGCGAGGAAGGGCGCCAAGGACCCCGAGCATGCGCTCCAGCAGATGGGCCATGAAAACCTGAAGAAGCTGGAGCCGCTCATTAACGAGTGGATGGACGAGGTGGGGCTCTCCGAGGCGCGCCTCAAGCGGAAGCTGGTCGAAGGCCTCGACGCCGAGTTCCATTACCACGCGACCAGCAACGGCCTGATCACCGACGTAAAGAGCTACCCCGACCACCGCGTGCGCAAAGGCTTTGCCGAGTTGGGGCTCAAGCTCAAGGGCGCCCTGGTGGACCGCAAAGAGCTTTCAGGCCCCGGGGGCGGGCCCATCAACATCCAGGTCGGGGTGGACAAGTTGGCCGCGGCCCTCATGGCCGAGGTGTTCGCCAACCACAAGCCCGGGCTGCCGAACCTGACCCAGACGAAGCTGGATCCGGACGCGGGCCGGGAGCTGCTGGAAGCCGTCGATGCTGGCGACCAGGACTGAGCAGCGGTCCGCGGAAGAGGCCACCGAGCTGGTGATTGCTGGCGAAAGCGTCGTTTTGGTGCCGCTTCGCCTGGTGGAGTGCTTCAGCAACAAGTGGTGGCGCCTCAACAACCTGTACTGGATCATCGACGAGCAGGGCCGGCGGGTGAAGTTCCGGCCGAACGGGGACCAGGAAAAACTCTATGACGCCCTGTGGCATCTCAACATCGTGCTCAAGGCCCGCCAGCACGGCATCACCACGTTCGTTGACCTGTACTTCCTCGACGACTGTCTGTTCATCCCCGACATTGAGGCCGGCATCGTGGCCCACCACCGGGACGACGCCGCCAAGATCTTCCGGCGCAAGGTCAAGTACCCCTACGACAACCTGCCTGCCTGGCTGCGCCGCCAGCGGCCCCTGCTCACCAACAGCAAGGCCGAGCTCGTCTTCAGCAACAACTCCACGATCTATGTGGCCACGTCGCTCCGGTCAGGCACGGTCCAGCGGCTGCACATCAGCGAGCACGCCAAGATCTGCAAGAAGTACCCGGGGAAAGCCGAGGAGGTCAAAGCTGGCACCCTCAACGCCATCCACGTCGGCCAGATTGTGGTGGTGGAGTCCACCGCCGAGGGCCGCCAGGGGGATTTCCACGACTGGTGCCGGAAGGCCGAAGGTCTGGCCAAGGAGGGCGCGGTCTTGAGCCCCCTCGACTTCAAGTTCCACTTCTTCCCCTGGCACGAGAACCCGACTTACTCCATTCATCCCCACGGGGTGGTGGTGCCCACCGAGGTCCGGGCCCACCTGGACAAGTTCCAGGCCGCTACCGGCGTCAAGCTCACTGACGGCCAAATCGCCTGGTACACCAAGAAAGTGCTTCTCCTGGGCTGGGACACGATGTTCCGAGAGTACCCGGGCACTCCGGAAGAGGCCTTCAACGCGACCGTAAAGGGCTCCTACTACGCGCTTCAGATGGCCCGCATGCGGCAGATGGGCCAGGTTGTGGACCTGTTGCCACACATCCCTACGCTGCCGGTCAACACCGCCTGGGACATCGGCCACTCGGACACCAACTGCATCATCTTCCACCAGCGCCTCCACGGGGAGAACCGCCTGGTGGACTTCTATTACAACAGCGGCGAGGACCTCTCCCACTACGCCAAGGTCATGCAGGACAAGGGGTACGTTTACGGGGAGCACATCCTGCCCTGGGAGGGCGACTCCGCGCACAAGATCATCACCGGCCAGAGCGCGGTGGACCGCCTGCGGGAACTCCTGCCCGGCCAGCGGGTCCATGCCGTGGCCGCCAATATCGGCATCAATGAGGGCATCAACTCCGTGCGAATGATGATGCCCACCCTCCGCATCTGCAAAACGAAGTGCGCCTACCTGATCGACGCCTTGGACCACTACTGCAAGGCCTGGAACGAGGTGACCGGCGACTACCACGACCGACCGGTTCACAACTGGGCATCCCACCCGGCCGACGCCCTGCGGACCCTCGCCACCGGCTTCCACTTCATCGAAGGCGTGCCGGACCCCGGCCGCAACCCCGCCGGCCGCGACTGGCTGCGCCGGGGGAGAAGGGGAGCGCAAGCCTCATGAAGTCGACCGCCCAGATCATCCCGAAGCAGAACACGACCGAAACCCCGGTCTTCATCACCCGCTTGGCGCTTCGCCGCGACGATGAGGCCCGGCGGACTGAGCTCGCCGTGACCGTCTTCATCGACCTCCTGGGCAGCCCGCCGAAGTTCACCGTCCGGGCCGCCTTCGGGGACGACGAAAACGCCATTGCCATAGCCATGCGCCTGCACCAGCTGGCCGAGGCCGTCCTGCTGCGGGCGGGGGTCTTCTGCAAACCCAAGCCGACCAAGGAGCAAGCGAACCCATGACCGCCCTGGCTTTCCGCGAAAAGCCCATCAAGGCCGTGCCCCAATGGAACGGCGACGAGCTGGAGGTTGTGCTCGTGCCCAACGTCCAGCGGATGCTCAAGTGCCGGAAGGTGTCCATCCCCGAGCGGCATTTCTGGCTCTACTCCCGGGAGCACAACCCCCTCCACGGCCTGAACATCGCCCGCATTGCCGAGGTGGTCTACCAGCTCTTCAACATCGGCGGGGTGGTGACCAAGGAGAAGATGGTGGCCATCGCCATGGAGATCGAGAACGGCATCCAGGACGCCATGCTCATGCGGCCCAAGGCGGACCCGGTGAGCCTGCAGATCGGAGAGCTGGGCTTCACCGACGCCAGCGGCAAGCGCCACGTCCGGCCGCTCTACGACCACGAAGTGCCGGCCGAGGACGTGGACGTTACCGGCATCGTGCATGTGGTGGACGACGGGCGGGGAGGCCTGACCTGAGAAGCGGAGAGCGGAAGCCCCATGAGCCAGAGCGCCTTTGACAACTACACGGTCCACGGCCGCGGCAAGCAGGACGTGGGGATTACCATTGCCGACGAGCTGGCGATGCTGGGGGAGGACGCGAACGCAGCCCGGCCCAAGGATCCCTACGACACCGAGGAATACCGCTTGCGGCTGCGCCGGGTTCGCGCCTGGCTCCTGGCCGAGAAGGAACTCCAGCACGAAAACCGGATCGATCGGCTGCTCGATCACGACTACTACGACGGCGACCAGTGGGACCCCGAGGACGCCGCCGTGGTGGAGGCCCGAGGGCAGAGCGCCCGGGTCTACAACCGGATCAAGCCCACCATCCTCTGGATCACCGGCACCGAGCGCCGGACCCGCATCGACTACCGGGTTCTGCCCCGCACCAAGGATGACACCAAGGGCGCGGAGCACAAGACGAAGCTGATCAAGTACGTCTCCGACGTGAACAAGACGGGCCACCACCGCAGCCGGGCCTTCGCCGACGCGGCGAAGAGCGGCTTGGGGTGGATCGAAATCGGGGTGAAATCCGACCCCGAGGACGAGCCGCTGTTCTACCGCTACGAGGACTGGCGCAACATCTGGCACGACTCCATGGCCGTCATGGCAGACCTTTCAGACGCCCGGTACCTGTTCCGGCAGAAGTGGGTGGACCTGGACATTGCCGTGGCGATGTTCCCCCGCGCGAAGCACGACCTGGTGGAGGCGGCCAACAACTCCGACTGGTCCGAGTACTTCACCGACGAGGACGACGTTCCCGACCTGGAGGCCTCCCTCTACGAGAACGTGGGGACCGGCATGGCCGGGATTGCCGGCATCGACCCCCGGGTGAGGAACCGCGTGCGCCTGGTGGAGTGCTGGTATCGCCACCCCGAGCGGATTCAGATGATCCGGGGCGCCCGCGGCTTCCGCATGGGCACCCTGCAGAACGCCACCTACGACCCCGCTAACCCCTACATGCGGGCCATGGTAGCCGAGGGCTACGCCACCCTGCACGACGCCGTGAAGATGGTGGTCCGCCACATGATCTACTGCGAGAACACCATCCTGGTGGACCAGCGCAGCCCTTACGCGCACAACCGCTTTCCTTTCGTGCCCATCTGGGGCTACCGCCGCCACCGCGACGGCATGCCCTACGGCGTGATTCGCAACCTCCGCGACCCCCAGGACGACCTGAACAAGCGCCGCAGTAAGGCCCTGTTCATCCTTTCCACCAACCGGGTGATTGCCGACGAGGGGGCCGCCCCCAACAACGATTGGCAGCGGTTTCACACCGAGGCCCAGCGGCCCGACTGCCTTCTGGTGAAGGTGCCCGGGAAAGAGGTCCGCATCGAAAGCGACACAACCCTGGCCGAAGAGCACATCATGCTGATGAACCAGGACGCCCAGTACATTGAGGCGACCGGGGGCGTCACCGACGAAAACATGGGCCGGGAGACCAACGCCACCAGCGGCCGGGCCATCCGCGCCCGCCAGGACCAGGGGCACACCGTCACCTTCGAGCTGTTCGACAACCTGAAGTTTTCCGAGCAGCTGGCCGGGGAGATCCAGCTTGCGAACATCGAGCAGTTCTACACCGGCCCGAAGATCATCCGGCTCGTGGGGGACAAGGGGAAGCTCGAGTTCGAAGAGATCAACAAGCCCGTCCCGGAAACCGGCGAGATCCTGAACGACATCACGGCCAGCCAGGCCGACTACGTGGTCGACACCCAGGATTGGAACGCCACCATCCGGCAGCACATGTTTGAAACCATGGGGGAAATGTTCTCCCGCATGGATCCCACCATCGTGCTCCAGCTGATGGACCTCTGGATCGACCTCATCGACATGCCCGGCAAGGACGAGATGGTGAAACGCATCCGGCAGATCAACGGCCAGCCGGACCCCGACGAGGACATGAACGACCCCGAGGTTCAGGCCAGGCGCAAGCAGCAGGAAGAGCAGGAGACCTGGCAGGCCGAGATGGAGCGGATCATCCAGGAGGCGGCCGCCGAGGCGGCGCTGCTTGCCAACGACGAGAAGCGCGCCAAGATCGAGGAGATCCTGGCGCGCGCCCAGAAGGCCCTGGCCGACATCGGCCAGAACGAAGAGAAGGTTCGCATCGCCCGCGGCCAGGCCCTGCACCAGGTGCAGCGCGACAACCGCCAGGCGACCCTGGCCGCCGGCCAGGCAGCGGCCTCCCACGGTTTGAACGTGAACAAGCAGGCCATGGACCGTGACAACGAGATTCACCGGCGCCGGCAGGAGGTTCTGAAGGCTGCCAGGGGCAAGGCGCCCGCATGACTTCTGCCCCACTCCTTCGGGCGGTGCCGGGGGGCCATCGTCCGCGACTCAAAGCCGCCCTCGACATGGGGCAGAAATCCGGCGAGGCCCGCCAACGGCGCCGCCGGTGGTCGGTCGGCTTAGGCAAGGGTGGCAAGCCCCCCGCAACTTTAACCTGGGTTGAAAGGAGAGAGCAATGAAGCTGCCGCAAGGCTGGAAGCTGATCGATCGGATGGAGGTTTGCGCCGGCGATACCATCCACACGATGGCCATGGAGGTCCCCGGGCCGGCCGTGATCCTGTGCCGGTCCCGCACGAAGCTGGACACCGACCGGAGGGCCATGCCCGCCGTGTCCGAGGCCCTGGTGGTGCTGCCGGACATGGCCCTGGAGTCCTTCGACTACGGAAACCAGTGGCGCCTGGTTTCGGCCAAGCCCATCGAGTACGCCCGGGAGCCAATTCAGAGGTACCGCGAAGCAAAGGCCGCCAATATGGCCACGGCTAAGGAATCCTTGAAGGCGTATTTCGGGGAAGAACTGGACCGCCTCACTGTGGGCCAGGTGATCGGCTCTTGCACCGGGGCGCCGCAGGCCGAGGACACCGGCGGCATGCTGGAAGACGAGAGCGAGCCCAGGATGACGCCCGCTCAGGCCATGCAGGCCAAGAACTTGCTCGACAAGCTGGGCGACATCCAGAGCCACCAGGGCGAGGCCATCACCTTTGACCTGAAGATGGACGGCGGCACGCGCGAGGAAGTCCAGGCCCTGCCCGATTCGCCCCGGCCCGAGGCTCCGCAACCCGAAGAGAAGGAGGGCGAGCAGAAATGACCGAGCCCGCCAAGACCCAGACGACGCCCCCGGCCGACCCGCCGCCCGACCCGAAGGACCTGGAGCGGCAGCTGGCAGGCCTGGGCAGCGCGCCGAAGCTGGACGACCTCCTGGGGGAGGAAGAGGCCGCCGCCATGGCCGAGCCGGACGACCCGGCCGCCGTGGCCGAGGACCCGCCCCCGGCAGCCCCGGGGCCATCCGCCCAGCCGCCGGCAACACCCCCGCAGCAGCCCCCGGCCGACCCGCCGGCTACTCAGCCGCCTCCCGCGGCCGCCCAGCAGCCCCCGGCAGCAGATACGCCTCCGGTGGAGCCGCCCCAGCCGCCGCCCGTGACGCTGATCCCAGTTTTCAAGCCGCTGCCCCTCATCCCGGCGCAGCAGATCGAGCAGCTGAAGACCGAGGCCGCCGCGGAGCGCAAGCGGTACGAGGACGGGGAAGTCACCTTCGACGACTACATGGCCAAGGTCCGGGCCCTGGACGGCGCCGAAATGCAGAACCGCATGGCGTCGATGACCAACCAGGCCAACCGAACGGCCATGTGGGAGGCCGAGCAGCGCGCTTTCCTGGGGGCCCACAAGGAACTTTCCAACCCGGCGGTTCACGACCTGTTCGTGACCCGGGTGAACCAATTGATCGAGCACCCCGACGCCGCGAAGGTCACCGACCGGCAGCTCCTGGAGGAGGCCTACAAGGTGGTCCTGGAGCTTCGCGGGGCCTTCGGCACGCCGACGCCCCCCAAGCCCAGCGCGGAGGAGCTCGCCCGCCAGGCCAAGCAGCAGCGGGCCGAGGGAGACGCCCGCCGGGCAGCCATGAACATCGGAGATCTACCCGCGGCCGGCACCAACGACGACAGCGCCGGCCTGTTCGCTTCCCTGGACAAGCTGGACGGCGACGCCCTGGAGGCCGCCCTGGCCCGCATGCCCGCGGAAGCAGTCGAGCGATACCTCGCCTCATAGTGAGGCGGCAGTAAGAAGCACACCAGCACCCACCACACGGCCGGGTCCTCATACCCGACGGTTCGCCATAGCCGAAGAAGCCGCGCAAGGGCCAACGCTGGAACGGATGGAGCAGATGCGACCTGACGAGCCTGACACTCGACTCCAACTGATCCGACGAAAGGAACACATCCATGCGCACCCTCATCGGCGTGAACGACCCCAAGGCCATCAAGAAGCAGTCCGCCTTCCTGGCCGTGGACATGGCCAAGAAATCCTACATCACCAGCCGGTTAATGGGCGTGGGGCAGGATTCCAGCATGCCCTGCCAGATGCTGAAGGAGCTGGAAAGCGACGCGGGCGAGTACATCAGCTTCGATCTGCTCATGCAGATGACGATGCAGCCCCGCGAGGGCGACCAGGTGTTGGAGAACTTCGAGGAGGACATGAAGTTCTACACCGACGGTCTCTACATCGACCAGCTTCGGGCCGGCGTCAACACCGGCGGCCGCATGACCCGCAAGCGGACGATCCATGCCCTGCGCGCCCGGGCCCGCCGGCTCCAGCGCGACTACTGGGCGCGGGTTTTCGATGAGCTGTGGTTCATGTACGCCTCCGGTGCCCGCGGCATCAACACCGGCTTCCTGTTTCCGCTCACCTACACGGGCTTTGCCGGCAACGCCTTCACGGCCCCCGATGCGGAGCACATCCAGTTCGCCGGCGGCACCAAGAAGGCCACCCTGGCCGATACCAACAAGTTCGAGGTCGGGGAGATCGACAAGGCCGTGGCCGTCATTTCCGACATGGGCGGGGATGCTGGCAGCGGGTATGCCGGCACGGACGGAAACCTCCAGACCCCGGGCATGCTCCCGATTATGGTGGACGGCGAGGAGCACTACGTTGTGGTGGTGCATCCCTACTCCACCTACGACATGCGCACTGCCACAGGGACGAACGGCTGGATGGACATCCAGAAGGCCGCCATCCAGGCCCTGGGCCGCAAGAGCCCGATCTTCACGGGCGCCAAGGGGATGCACAACAACGTCCTCATCCACGAGCACCGCAACGTGATCCGCTTCAACGACTACGGCGCGGGCGGCAACGTGGCCGCGGCCCGCTCCCTGCTTCTGGGCGAGCAGGCCACCGTGATCGCCTTCGGCTCCCCCGGGACCGGCCTCCGGTTCGGCTGGCACGAGGAAGGCCGAGACAACGACAACCAGCTGGTCATCTCCACCCACACCATCGTGGGCATGAAGAAGGTCAGCTACAACGGCAAGGACCTGGCGACCTACGCCATCGACTGCGCCTGCAAGCGGCCCGTGACCACCGCCCCGTAACGGGGTGACGGGCGCGCCGCTGAAACCCTGATCGACCGAAATCCCCGGGCCCGTGAGCCGGGCCCGGGAAACCGCTTAGAGAAAGGACACTCCCATGCCCATGAACATCATGTCCGACCAAGTTGCCAACCGCAAAACCCGCCCGCCCGCCAGCCCCTACTCCGGCGGGGAGCACATGGTCGCTCAGGCCACCCTGGCGGTGGGCACCGCGAACGTGGCCGCCGGCCAGCTGTGGGGGCTGATCGTTCTGCCCCCCGAAACCCTGCCGGTGGACCTCCACTTCTACAACGAGGAACTGGATTCCGGCACGAGCGTCCTCGCCGTCAGCGTCGGCGTGCTCAACACCCTGGAAACCGACCTCATCGCCGGGTCGAATTGCTTCACCGGCAAGGTGATCGGCGTTCCCGGGATGCAGCGGGCCGACGTCCCCGACATGTTTTTCAAGGCGGCCACCTGGCGCCAGCAGGCCAACGCCCCGCAGATTCACCAGCCCATCGTCATCGCGGCCAAGGTGACAGTCGCGGCCAACGTGGCAGCCTCCGGAGCCGTCTTCATCACCTGCCAGTACCGCCCGACCGCCTTCGGCCTGTGAGCCCTGGTGGCCGGTAGACCAACCCTTTGCCCGGGGGGCCTCCGAATGGGGGCCCCTTCAGATCAAGGAGCAGACCATGCCACCGCGCAGACGGAAGAAGATGGAGACGACCCCACCTGCCACCGACGCCCCGACCGTTCCCACTGCGAGTGAGGCTTTCCTGGTGAACGTCGAAACCGGAGAGACCGTCGCCCACATCGGCGAGCCCGCGCCTCCCGCTGAAACGCCGCCGGCGCCGGCCCAGGAGGCAGTCCCTCCGCAGCCTGCCGCCGAGCCCGCGCCACCCCCCGAAGGTCAGCTGATTCTTGTGGTCGGGGGATCGAACAGCCCCGAAATCCTGGCCAGCATCCGCCAGGCTCTGAAGCCCGACGAGCACCCCGAGGCCATCCGGCTGGACATCCGGCCCGTTTCCATGACGGACGGCAGCCTGGAGCGCGAGGGCGACATGGCCATCCTGGTCTTCTCCCCGGCCATCGCCGCCCAGGCTCTCACCGTGGCCGCCGTGGCCGCCCGTCTGGCCAAGGCGCGCGACGACAGGTTCGCCTTCGTCATGCTGGAGGACGATTCGACCGGGCGGTTCCACGACGACGACGTGGCCACCTTCGGCCCGATCCTCTCCATGCTGGAGGCCGACGAGATTCCGATCTACCCCACCACCATGGACCTGGCCGACGGGCTGCAGGGCATGTGTCGGATGGTGCGAGAGGATCTGGAGGAAGCGAAGCGGAAGGCCGAGGCCGAGGAGGCCGCCCGGGCCGTCGCTGCACGGGAAGCCCTGCGGGCCGCCGCCGACCCGCCGCCGCCCGAGGTGGACCACGGCGCTCCGAAAGACCCCAACCGGCAGCGCCCCCGGCGCTTCGACCAGCCCCCGCCGCCCGAGCTGGAGGTATACCGCTTCGACCCGACCGTTCTGGAATGCACCATCGAGCGGGACGGGCCCACGACCATCCACATCAAGAACCGGCCCTTCACCTTCACGAGGAACTTACGCGGGCACTACGTCTGCCAGGTGGCCGACCGTGGCATGCGGAACTACCTGCTTTCCCAGCCGGGCAGCTTCCGGATCTACTGCCCGAAGGGAACAGTGGCCACCGAGGCCGAGCGCAAGGCCTACCACCTCGCTTTCGCCGGCACCGAGTCGGTTGCCGTCTTCTGGCAAGGCATGATCGAGCAGATCCGCGCCATGGACGGCGACGCCTTCGCCGGGGTGACCGTGAGCGTCATCGATCGGGCCGCCAGCCGACCGCCGGGGTCGGCCAACTCCGAGCCCCCGCGAAGGAACGTCTTCAGGCCCGGCTTCCTGCATCAAAATCTGGAGATCATCAATTCGGCGCCGGCCGAGGTCCGCGAGGCCGCCCGGGAGAAGTGGAACCTGGTGATGAAGGCCCGCAAGGACCGCATGAGCCTCTACCCGGGGGAGTGATCCCATGGACATGGCCGACTTCTATCACGCGGTGCGCCTGGGGGTGCTGGATGCCAGCTACCCCACGGAGCAGATCGACGAAGGGCTGAAGGTGGCCCTGTTGGAGCTGCGGAAGCTCTACGAAACGCATTGCCCCGACCGGCTGCGGCGCCGGGCATTGCTGCCGAAGGTCGGGGCGGGCGTGTTCGGGGCGCCGGTTGACAGCCGCCGGATCCTCGCCGCCTACGACCTTCGGTCCGCCGCCATCCCCATCGAGAGCGTGACCATCCTGGAAGGGGAGGCCTGGCTGCGTGCCGCGAACCACGGGCTGGGGGAGGGAGCCCTGGTGACCACTTCCGGCCTCTCGGTAACGGGAGCTCCGGACGGCAACCGCTACACCGCGACCCTCTACGGTCCAGACCCCGGCAATCTGTTCGGGCTGCTCGAGCTGACCGCCCCCCAGGCCGGCTACATCGCGGGGGGCCACGTCTACGACGACAGCAAGATGGTGGAGATCCACCCCATCTATCCCCGGCAGGAGGAGGCCCTGAAGGGTTACAGCCGCCAGAACTACATATGGATGGGCAATGCCCTGCGGCTCACCAACCCCGCCAACCTGGAGGGGGACGTGGCCGCCGACTTCGTGCGCAAGCTCTCCGCGCTGGCCGACGTGGACGAAGACCACCACTTCGGCCTGGTGGCCTTCTGTGTGATGCAAATGGGCCAGCCGCCCGACCCCGAAACCCACGCCCGCCTGGTGGAGCCCTACCGGAAGAACCAGGCCTTCTATGCCTCCGCGTGGGAAACCCTGATCCAGAACCTGGAAAGCCTGGGCCGCCCACACATGGACACCTTCACCCACACCCCCGTTCGGGATTTCTGACCGGGAGGCCGCGCCATGAAGCATTGCCGTTCCAGATACGCCTGGCTGCTGGTTGCATTGCTGGTGCTGTGCGCCGGCAATGCGGCCGCATCCAGCCAGACCATGAGCACCAAGACGGTCGCCAACTTTATCACGGAGCTGCGCGACCTCCTGAACGACAAGGACTCCGAAAACTATTTCTTCGGCGACGACGAGCTCCTGCGCTGGACCAACGCCGGGGCTGCCGAACTCGCCACCGTGGCCCACTGCTTCGAGGACCTTGTGACGATCAACCTGGCCGCCGGCCAGATTTTCTATGCCCTGCCGGCAAACTACCTGGCGGTGGTGGCCGTGGTGCTCATGGATGCGACCGGCGGGAACCCCCGGGGGCTCTTGAAGGGCAGTCCGGCGTCCATCGGCGCGAGCCAGGAGGACCTGCTGAAGGGCAAGCGCGTGGTGGGGTGGTTCACCTTCAAGCACCAGCTGGGCGTCTACCCCCTGCCGGCCGCCGGCACCACTGAGAAGCTCACCGTCATGCTGGCCCTGCCCGCCACCGCGGCGGCCGACACCAACGCCACCTTGCCCGTTCCCGCGATCTACGAGCAGGCCCTCCGCTACTACGTCCTGTCCCAGGCCCTCTACAAAGATAAGCAGAGCGCCCGGGCGGCCTCCTTTCTGACCCTGTTCTACCAGGTGGCAACCAACATGCGGGCCGAGCTGGTGGAGCCGCTTTCCGGCAACCGGGAGGTCAAGTGATGGCCACCGTTCGGTGCCGCTGGCTGGTTGCGCTGATCGCCCTGCTGGTCCTGGCGGGGTCTGCCGGGCTCTATGCCGTGCCACAGCCAATCCGGGTGATGGAAGTCCCCGACCAGGAGCCTCAGCGGAAGGATTTTACGTTTTCGGGGAAGTGGATGCCCTCCATCGACCCGAGCCGGCTCGGCGCGGAGAACTTCCGCACCCTGCGCAACCTGCGGCCCATCCGCGAAACCATCGAGGGCACCAACGGCTACACCCTGGCGACCACCGCGCCGCTCGCCACCTACACCGACATCCGCGACGGGATCCAGCTCCGCAAGGACGGCCAGAGCCACATCCTGGTGTGGGCCGTGGACCCCGCCACGGGCCAGGGCCGCGTCTTCCTCAACAAGACCGAGGTGCCCGACGACGGACCCTTCGAAGCTACCCCCATCCATACCGACAGCGTCCCGGGGCTGACCGGATCCCTCGCGGAGCTTCCCCGGGGAGCCATAGGCTACGCCAACGGCGACGAGTCGATCATCTACTCGGGCGAGATCATGCCCGTGGGCGGGTTCTACCTGGTCAACGACGCAACCCTCGCGGGCGCAGTGTGGTTCGGTGACCAGGCTCAATCCACCCTCTCCACGCCCAGCGAGACCATCCCCATCGGAACCAAGCGGTTCGCCCTGGTCTTCGTGCCCCGGGCGCTGGACGCGCTGCACTTCACGGTAACGTCGGCCAATTCCACGGCCTCCACGGTGGCCGTCAAATACTGGACCGGCACCGCCTGGGCCGCCGTGACGGGGCTATCCGACAGGACCAGCCTGGACGGCAAGGCCCTGGCCCAGAGCGGCACCATCTCCTTCGACTCCACCGTCGGCCTGGTGGCCCCGTGCCACTTCGAAGATTTTTACAGCGCCGCCTACCTGCTGGAGTGGACCGCCGGGACCACCGCAATCCTGGGCCAGGTCACCAGCCGGGCGCCGCCCCAGCCTCTGCAGAACGCCTGGGACGGCGCCGACCGCCAGTTGACCCAGGTGCAGGTGTCCCGATCAGGCAAGTGGGAGGACTACACCCTCAACGCCAACGAACCGTCCGGCGTCGATTACCCCATCGGCGCGGTGCTGGACGGCCTGGTGGCCACGACCGAGTTCATGGTGGTGATGAGCCAGGAACGCCTGAGCGCGCTTCGGCTCACGATGGTCGGCAACCTGGTCAACACCACGGGCAACACCACGGTCACCGTTCAGTATTGGTCGAGGTCCGGGGCCTGGGTGAACGTCTCCAACCCGGTGGACGGCACCAAGTCGGGCAACATCGCCCTCAACCGCTCAGGTCTGGTGAGCTGGACGCCCCCGGCGGTGACCGAGGAGGCCCAGCACGTCGAGTACGGGGCCATCTTCGGCACGCCAGGCTTCGCGTACAAGGTCTTCTGGACGGGCGGCAACCTGTCCGGGACGGCCGGCGGCGCCAAGGAGCTGGTCATCGACCTGGTGCGGGGCCGACCCGCCCAGGAGCGGGTGCCGGCCTTCAAGTTCCTCCGGTCCTACAAGGGCCGGGTCCTGGGTTGCGGGGTCCCGAGCGAAAACGCCGGCAATCGGGTGGACTTCACGGCCACCAACGCCCCGGATGTTTGGAACGGCAGCGAGTCCTCCCGCGGCCCCACCACGGGCCCCCTCTACTTCGGCAGCGAGAACGAGCCGCTGACCAACGGCGTCACCCTCTACAATCGATATGGCTCCAACGTCTTCGAGATCTTTTTCGCAACCTCCCGTTCCCGCTGCTTCCAGCTGAAGGGCTCGGCGCCCCGGGGATCCACCAACGACCTGTCCGAGGTCTTCTCCATAGACACGGTTTCGGATTCCGTGGGCTGCCCCGCG
This sequence comes from Desulfobacteraceae bacterium UBA5852, assembly GCA_002432195.1. GTDB lineage: Bacteria > Desulfobacterota > Desulfobacteria > Desulfobacterales > UBA5852 > UBA5852. The sequence goes on along the minus strand of DJGG01000132.1, from coordinate 60,223 downwards.
CCGAAAACCATGGTGGTGCTGGACGGCTTCATGGTGGGCCAGGATGTCGAGCGCAAGGTGGTGATGTTCCTCGACTCGTCCGGGCCCTACCGCTACGACGGGGCCACACTGACCCGGATACCGGGCATCGAGAACTACTTCGACCCGGCCAACAGCGAGGCCATCAACGCCGACCTGATCCACCTGGCGGCCGGCTGGTACGACCCGGTTTACCGGGAGTGGAACATCGTCTTCCCTTCCGGCAGCGCGGCCGTCAGGAACAACACCTGGCTGGCCTTCAACGTCGAGCTCCAGAAGTGGTACGAGCGGTCCACCGGGGCCGCTCCCATGCCGCAGGTCGGGTGGCTGGTCAAGGAGCCGTCCGGGGCCCACCGGGTTTATGCCGGTCTCGAAACCGGGCACATCGCCCAGCTGGAGGACGGCACCAGCTGGAACGGCACCCCCATGGACCAGGTGGTGGTGACCGGCGATATCTTCCCCACCGGCAGCATCGCCGACCAGACCATCATCCGCGAAATCAAGATCGTCTCCCGCCGTATCCCCGAAGCCCACACCCTGGCCATGACCTACTTCAAGGACACGGCCGCCGGGTCCGGCGTCGATCACCAGTGGATCAGCGACGCCGCTCACCAGTGGTGGGACACGCCCGACCACCAGTGGGTGACCGAGCAACTCGCCACCGTGGACTTAAGCGCCGGCAGCAGCCTGACCCGGCTGGTGCGCACCACCTCTCCCCTGAACCTCGTGGCCTGGAGTCACGGGTTCGGCTTCCAGGTTTCCACGACCACCACCGAGCGGGGCTTCCAGCCCATCGGCTGGTCCATCAAGTTCAACCGCGTGCGCGACGACCAAGGAACAACGAAATGAAAAAGCTCTCCGCAACCCTCTTGTTGATCCTGCTGGCGGCGGCCTTCCTTTTGCCGGCGCCGGCCCGCGCCACGCGCACTTACGGGGCCAACGCCATCTATGGCGGGGCCGCCGGGGCCATGGACGCCATCAACGGGGCCAACCTGAGCGACGGGGACCGCTGTTGGGTTTCGGTTCTCGCTGAGGGGAGGTCCTACCTCTACATCTACAATTCCACGATTGGCGGCGTCGAGGCGGTGCCGTACGTCATCGCTCCCGACGTGAACGGGGGCAATGGCCGGTGGTTGCTGGTGAAGATCCAATTCGATTCCCTGAAGCTGAAGACCGGCGCCGAGGTCAACGATATTTCCGACGATGAAACCCTGGCTGGCGCCTCACCAACCGCGCTCATCACTGAGCGGGCGGCGAAGAAATACAGCGACGAGCTTTACCGCGCCCTGTTCATCCCGGCCAGCGCCTTCACCCCGCAGACCACAGCAGGGCCGGCCACGGGAAGCGTGGAGACCACCACGAACAAGGGCATGTTCGACTACCTGGCCTTCGACGGGACGGTGGAGGAGTACGCCTTCGCCAACGTGGTGCTCGCCGGCTACGACTCCCGGGTCGGGGGGGCGATCAAGTTCAAGTTCCTCTGGAGGCCCTTCAACGACAACGGGAGCACGTCCGACGGGGTGGAGTGGGAGGTGGCTGGCGCGGCCATTTCGGATAACGGCGCCGTGGACGTTGCCCCGGGGACTTCCCAGGTGGTGGCCGACACCCTGCTTGCCGGGGAGAATACCGTCCTGCACTACACCGACGCCACCCCGGCGGTGACCTTCGCGGGCACCTACACCAGCGCCACCAACGAGGCCCTGGTGCATCTGCAGGTTTCGCGAAACGTTGGCGGCACCGCCGACACCTACACCGCCGGCGACGCACTGCTGTTCGGCGTTCTCGTTCAGTACCCATTCAACGGCAAGGCGAATTTCACCGCCTGGTAAGGAGTGGCCTCCATGCGCAAGCCGCATGCTATCGTCCTTCTGGCCTTGACCGTCGCTATCCTGGCGGCAGCTGCAGCCCAGGCCTTTCAGCCCGTCCTGCTGGGAAAATCCCTGTCCTTCCGTGGTGGTAAGCTCTACCGCTACGAGATTCCCTATTCCATCCGGCTGCACACTAACCAATATCTAAACCGAGCGGCCTGGGGGTCCACCAGCGGTAACACCCAGTTCACTTTCCGCACCATGCTGCGCCGCGGGAAACCGGATAGCGGCACTGCCTCCTACACCCTGTTCAATGCCTATCTGGCAAGCAACATTTACCTGAACATCCGCATTTATCAGGACCGCCTAAGCCTCTACTTCAACAACGGCGGCACCACGGCAGCCCTGGCTGATACGGTCCATCTGCTGCGGGACTCTGGTTGGTACGACGTGGAGGTCATCTACGACTCTCCGAATGCCACCCAGGCTGATCGCCTGCGCTTCTACATCAACGGGGTGCGGCAATCCCTCAACGGAACCCCCACCTATCCGAGCCTGAGTTACGGGAGCACGGTTTCCTACGCGGGTTCAGTACCTTATGTCGGAAGCTTCGACGCCTCCACTCACTATTTCGACGGATACCTTGCGGATACTATCCTCGTCACCGGGGCGGCGATAGAGCCAAGCTCATTCGGAGAATTCAAAGGCAACCTATGGGTTCCCAAGAGCTACGCCGGGCCATACGGGGTAGGGGGATTTCATCTGAAGTACGATCAGGCCGGAACCCTGGGTCACGACAGCGCCGGGATCGGGAACTTCGCCCCGGGCAATTCTCCGGTTCAGACAAAGGACACGCCAACCAACCGATTCGCCATTCTTGACTCTCTTCGCCCCGCAACGAGCTCCGTAGCCGATGCTGGAACAAGGTTTGCCGGCACCAACACCGACCACGGCACCAGAGCGTTAGACTTGCCCATCCCCACCACCGGGAAATGGCAAATCGAAATCAAGCCCCTCCTCGATCTCTATACGCCGCCTTACGACCTCGTTGGAGTGATTAACGATAGCCACCGCTGCCTGTCTTCGCTCACCACTGCCGGGGCGTGGGCCTACTATAGCCGCTTAGGTACGTTCTTCAACAACGGCACCAGTGAGACCTACGGGGCCACCTGGGGGCAGAACAACATCATCGGCGTGGTATTCGACGCGGACACCGGACAGCTTGAATTCTTCAAGAACGGGGTATCTCAAGGGGTGGCCGCCACACTCCCGACCGGCGTACCTTATTGGTTCGCCTTTGGTATGGTCGCGGACAGCAAGCGGGACAACTTGACCATCAACAATGGGTCGGTGGCGTTCAGCTACCCGGTTTCCGACGCCCAGCCTCTATGTACCTCCCTAATGCCTGAGCCTGCCATACAGGATTGCGAAAGGGCATTCATCGCGATTCCCAGAACCGGTAACGGGGGCTCCTTCTCCCATTCCAACCTACTGATGGCCCCACGGATGGCGTGGCTGAAGCGCCGGGACCTGGCAGGTCACCCTTTCATCTTTGACGCAGAGCGTGGTGTGGGCCGCTACCTGATGACCACGAGTGTCAATGAAGACGGTACGGGGTATCCGAGCGAGGGTGTCACTTCATTCAATCCGGATGGCGTCTCCATCGTTAACGGAGCTGGCCTAGAGTTGGGCGTTAATGGCTCGACCTACATCGACTGGCTATTTTCCATGCTACCGCAGCATGGGGCGCAGGCCATCAAATTCACCAGGGCCACCGCAGGGGTGGAAACCGTAAACCATAACCTCGGTGCGGCCCCGGAGTTAATCATCCTCAAGCGGATTGCTGGTGGAACCCAAGATTGGTTTGTCGGATGCGAATTTATCGCGGCCGCCTTGCCCTGGGACTACCACCTCAAACTCAACACGAACGATGCGAAGATTGCTACCGCCGGGTGGAACAACACGCCACCTACCGCCTCAGTGTTTACAAACGCACGTGGGGCTGCAGGAGATGTGTTTATGTCCTACCTATTTAGGTCAACCCCCAACCTCGTTAAAGTCGGCTACTGGGATAGCATCGCCAACGCCGACGGGCCTTTCAACTACTGCGGTTTTCGACCCGCATTTCTCCTCTACAAGGCGGCCAGTGCCACGGGGCGTTGGTACATGGTCGACAGCAAGCGCAATTCCGAAAACCCGACAACTCGTACTCTCATGGCAGATGATTCGGCGGCTGAAGCTTCCGGAACCTACTTCATAGACTTCGTTTCCAACGGGTTCAAAATCCGTTGGGCACAGACGGCCGGAAATCGTTTCATCTATCTCGCCATTGCCGAACAACCCCTGAAGTACGCCAACGCCCGCTAATGAAGAATTTCCGTGCGCTGAAAATTTACCTTGCAAAGACGAAACAGCCCACTACGGGTGGATTGGCGCGGCAGGGAGGCACAGGCCATGTTCCGACTGAAGCAAAACGTCCTCGTGGAGCGCGGTGGCCGCTGGGTCCATGTGGCCGACATCCCGGGTCCCGAGAAGGTAGCCATCGACGGGGTGGTCTTCGGCCCCGAGGTCTTCCAGCGGCCCCCGGCGGTTCTCGCCGGTTGGGGGATCAAGCCCATCGTCACCACTCCCTTCGATCAGGCCCACTACGTTAGCCAGAGCCAGACCGAAGTGGAGACGCTGGAAGAGGTCCGCGTCACCCACGCGGTTTCCCCCCGCTACGAGGTTCCAACCCTGCGGGCCATCAAGATCGACACGGCGAACGCCCTCGCCCAGCAGCTGGGGGATCGCCTGAACCGCTTTACCCTGGCCGCCGTGGACAACCCAGCCGGGCCTATCGCCGGCCGGTTACGCCGCGGGATGCAGGCCATCCGGCAATTCCTCGACACCGTGGAAGCGGAGGTCAACGCCATCACCGACTACGAGGCCCTGGTGGCCTACGACCCGGAGGCAAAGCTGCCCAAGTTGGAGATCGCGGACGACGTGAACCTTTTCCAGGAGATGAGGAGGGGAGGGTAATCCAATGGATATGAGCTTCACCCAGGATCCCCGCTACCACCAGCAGGTACTGCGGTTGGCCCGTTCCGATCCCTACGAGCAGGCAGCCGTGGATACCGTAATCGCCGATCAGGCCTTCGCGGACCAGGATATGCGCCGCCGGCTGGCCCTCATGCGCCTGGCTGGCGCCAAGTTGGCCCAGGACGCGACCTTCAGACGGACGAAGGAGAACCTGGCCTTCAGCAAGGAGGTCGCCACCAGGCGGACCAAGATGGCCAAGCAGCAGAGGGCAGATGACAACCTGGCCCTGAACATCGGCACTGGCGTTGCGGCCCTGGGGGCCGTGGGTAGCGCCTACCTGGGGCACCAGAGCAAGCAGGCTGACCTATCGCTAGCCCGGGCCCAGGAGGAACGCCGCAAGGCCATTTTCGGAGCGTAAGGCGGGAGGTCCACCATGTCGCGTCAAATGTCAATGGTCATCGGCCGCAAGATTCAGCCCAACTACATCGCGGCCCTGAATGCCCGGTCGCCGATGGTCTATCAGCAGCAGGCAGCGGCCGACGAGCGGGCGCACCAGTCCCGCATGGAAAAGCTCCAGAAGAAATCCGACGCATTCGAAAGGGCATCCACACGCGAACAGCTTGAGCTTCAGGAGGAAGCCCTCAAGGACGCCCGTCGGCGGGGGCTGATAGGAGCAGGTGTCAGCCTGGGGGGCCTGGCGGCGCAAACCTACTTCTCCACCAAGGGCGCCAACGAAACCAAAGCCCTGGCCGACGAGATCTCCCGGAACACCCAGGACATTGACCGCAGCGGATCCAGCATGCCGTCCCAACCGCACGGCGGCGGCCAGCCGGCAGGCGGCGGGATCTTCCGGCCCGAGTCCGGGGGCGCCGGGTCCGGCGGTTCGAGCTTCCTTACCGGCTTGAAGGACAACGCCGGCTCAATTCTGATCGGGGGCGGCGCGGGTCTGGCGGCCTCGATGCTGGGCAAGAAGCCCCTGGAGAAGGCGGCCATTGGCGCTGGCACGGGCGCCCTCACGGGCTGGTTGGCGTCTGGCGGGGCGAGGAAACTTATTTCCGGCGAGGGCGGGGGTGGCAGCATCCTTGCCTCTGCCGCGTCCGCTCTTGTGGGCGGGCTGGGAGGTCTCTTCTCATGATCGCACCCGAACGCACCCCCATGTCCACCATGATGAACTACTCCCGGCAGATGTCCGGAAACGTGGGGCGGTTCTCCACCGTTCCAATGACGCGGACATATGGCGTTGACGCCCCGGTTGCTCCACGAGTGCAGGCCGCCGAGGCAGATCCCGCCCCCCAGCCTGTTGCTCCCGCTGTGCCCGCGGCAGCCGTCCCGGGAGCGGTGGGCGATCCCAACGCGGACCCAGCCCCAGAAGGTCCGCAGATGGACACCTCCAGCTTCAGCGGCTACGCCACTGACCGCCTGGGCGAGATCGGCGGGGCCCGGAGCAAGATGGGGGGCTTCGGAATGGATCGGGCGAAGTCCGCAACCTTGGCCGGATTGACGGCGGGCCTCTTGGGGGCTGACGTGCCCGCCGCTATGGTATCCGGCGCCATCCCTGGTCCCATGGGAATTGCCGGAATCACCGCGGAAAGTTTGGCCCACGCCACCGGGGTGGCGGCCACGAAGGACAAGATTGGTGCCGACTTGGATGCCCTCGGATACAGCGAGGCCGAAAAGAGGTCCCTTATGGAATCCACCATCAAGGACTTGGACACGCCGGCCCAGGCCGCTCACGCCTTGCAGGATCCCGAGGCCGTCATGGCTGACCCGAAAGCCGAAAAGGCCCGGCAAGCGATCACCAAGCACACCAGCGAGCTTGATACCAGCATGACGGGCATGCTGGGACGGTGGGGGAAAGCGGTTGCCGACCTGTTCAGCGGGTCCGTGAATGCAGACAAGGGCATAAACCAGGGGCCTGACAAGGTGGGGGACCCGTCCATGGGAATGGGGCCGGGTATCGGCAACTACGGTGTTGGGGAGGTCAGTGGCCTGAGCGGAATGGGGTTTGATCGAAGTCCAGGGGTCGACATAGGCGACCACGCTGCAGGCCTTGCTGGAGGCTTGGGCGGCCGCGGGTTCGGCCCGGGAGGTTCAGATGTGGGCGGCGGCTCAAGCACGGGAAGCGCCAGCGGCAGCTCCGGTGGAGGTTTTGGCGGTGGTTATGGCGATCCCAGTGGAAACGAAGGATTTGGAGGTCATTCAGTATATTGACAAGGCCGAATTCAAGGGCCGGCAACATGAACCCCAGGGAAGGGCACACCATATGACCTACGATCCGATCATCAGCCAGGTGAACCGTCTGGGGGACACGCTGCGCGAAGGCCAGGAGGCAGAGGGCAAGCGCGCCCTCATGGCCTACCAGATGCGCCGGCAGGCTGACCAGGACGCGCTCGCCGCTCCGGGCCTGAAGCTGCAATCGGCCGAGGCCGCCGACGAGCTGGCCAAGCGCGAGGCCCCCGTTCGCGTCTCCCACATCTTCGGAACCGACGAGGCCATGGAGTTGGCGACCTGGAAGCCCGGCATCGGCGGCGACAAGGACACCGGCAAGGTGGAGAAGGGGGAGCCTTCACTCCTGCGGAAGTTTGGCGACATGTTCGACGCCGAGGTGGACGTGGACCCCCAGAGCGGAACCTATGGCGCCTTCGTGAACAAGAAGACTCGGAAGGCCCTGACCCATGCCGAGGTCAACCGGCGGGCCGGCGAGGTCGAAGCCCTCTTCGTGGCCAACATGGGCCTGAACCGCACCATGGAGACCATGGCCCGCAAGATGGACGAGCGGCACATTGCCATCGGTAAGGCCGTGGTGGCCGGCCAGATGAGTTCCCAGGACGCCGCAAACGAGCTGGAGGGGCTGCGGGCCGCCCGGGCCGAACTGCGCGAGCTACAGAACGACCCCGCCCGGCAGATCGAGCTGCTGGAGCAGAAGAAGGCCTACCTCTCACAGTTTTCCGGCAATGAGTTCGAGAAGGCCATCGCCCGGGTGGACAAGTCTATCGACGAGCGCCGCAAGGCCCTGGAGCGCCAGCAGGAGCAGGGTGCGGAGTTCGAGCACCGGGAGAAGCTCACCGACAAACAGATCGCGGCCGACAAGACCCTGGCCGACCGGAAACACGGCCAGGATAAAGAGCTTTTGGCCATGAGGCTGTCCGGGGAAAAGAGCATCGAGCGCATTCGCGCCCGGAACCAATCGAAGGAAACCATGCCGGCCGAGGTCAAGCTGGCCGAGTGGTACGCCCAGAAGAAGGGGATCCCCGCCGACAAGGCGTGGGAAACCATCACCGCCCAGAAGAATTTCGGGGAGGCCGTCAAGGCCTACAACGATTACATCGAATCCAAGTGGGCCCCGGGCCAGACCGTGGAGGAGGCCGCCGCCATCCAGGAGCAGGCCCGCAGCCTGTTTCTCTCCAAGCTGCCGGGCATGGACCAGCCGACAGCACCCCCGCCCAAGCAGAAAAGCTGGAAGGACGTCTACAACCAGATGCAGCAATCCACCCAGCCGGGCGGGGGCGAATAGATGGACGAGATCGTCAAGGGCTGGCTGCAGGACCCTGAGTTCCGGCGCCTGGGCGCGGAGCAACAGCGGTCCATCGTTGGCCACCACTTCGACACCGACTATGCCGACGATGAGTTCAGGGCCCTGGCAGCCGACGAGCAGGCCCGGGTGCGGGAGTATTTCCTCGCGCAATCCGGCCTGAAGCCCCCCGCGCCGCCCCCGCCCAGGATGGCACAGCGGCTTCCCACCCAGCGCCCCGGCGCGGGGGTGGGTGCCAGCGCCCGGCCGGTTCAGACCCGGGAGCTGGCCACCGATCCCGAGTTGCCCGAGAACCGGCGTATGCGGGAACTCTCCCAGGGGCCGGCGGCGCGACTGGCCGGCGACCTGGAACAGGGGATGCTCCAGGTGAACCTGGGGCGCCTGCGCTCCCGCCAGGTCTACGACGGCGACGACACTCCCGAGGTCCGCAACGGGATCGCCAACATCAAGGCCCAGATAAGGCCGCCGGCTGAGAATGTCGGCACCGTGGAAAGCTTCCTGGGTTCGGCCTTCCGCATGTTGCCCACCATGGGTGCCACCATGTGGACCGGCGCCAAAGCGGGCGCGAAGGAGCTTCTGCAGCATCCCGAGGCCCCGGCCCCGGCCTTCGCCAGGGGATTCCAGCTGAGCGCGGCCATGGAAATGGGCCGCATCGAGGCGGGCCTCGCCTACGATGAGCTGCTGGAGCTCCGGGACGACCGAGGCAACGCCATAGACCCGAAGGTCGCCCGTCTGGTGGCAGGCGGCGTGGGCGCGGTCAACGGCCTGATCGAGGTGGCGCAGATCGGGTGGCTGGCCAAGGCCTTCCCCGGGGCGCAGTCGGTCGCCACCCGGGCCATCGCCCGGGGCCTGGCCAAGCTGGGCCAGAGCGGAGCCCTGAAGGCTGCGGCCGCACGCGCTTCGAAAGTGGCCGGCAGCATCGCGGGCCGCAACGCCATCAAGTTTGGGGAGTTCCTGGCCGGCGAGGTGGCCCAGGAGGTCACCCAGGAGTCGGCCAACATCGTCGGCGCCTTCGTCGCGGCTGAGATGGACGCCGAGATGAACGCGGCCGGCATCCCCGAGCTTCAGCGGGCGGCCATCATCGAGCGCCTGAAGGAGACCGCCGTCGAGAGCGCCAAGGCCTTCGTCGTCATCGGAGCGCCCGGTGCTGCCGTCTCCGTCGGCCACGACGTGCAGCACTCCCTGAAGAACCCCGGCGAGGAGGCGTCCACCCCCGAGGACATTATCCTGGGGCGCCCCGCCGGCAGCGCACCGCCTTCAGCGCCCCCTGTCGGCCCCGACGGCGGCACTCGCCGTGCCCCCATGCGCATGGCCTCCGAGGCCCCGGCGGCCGACTCCTTCATGCCGGAAGCCGCGGCACCCCCAGCCGTGTCACCGATCCCTGCGGCACCCCCTGGCCCCGGAGCCCCGCCAGCAGCCCCCGTGTCCGCGGGGGCCTTGTCTCGCCTCGCCGTTCCAGCGCCTCCGAGGACCCCTGCGGACGTGGCCCTGGACGAGGACGATGCCCTGGCCGGCGCCGATCCCCGGGAGGTGGACCGCCTGGCCGCCCAGGCCGAGCAGGAGAAGCAGGCCGAGGTTGCCATCCAGGCCAACGACGCCGCCACCAGCCTGCAGAACGACCGGCCAGAGCCCACCGAAGGGCAGAAGAAGGCCGGCAACTACAAAAAGGGGCACATCAACGTTCTGGGGTTCGACATCACCGTCGAGAACCCGGCCGGCTCCACCCGCAGCGGGAAGGCGCCGGACGGGACCGAATGGGAAGTCGAAATGCAGGACCACTACGGCTACTTCCGCCGGTCTCTGGGAAAGGACGGCGATCAGGTGGACGTCTTCCTGGGCCCGGCGGTCAACACTCCGAAGGCCTTCGTCATCGACCAGATGGATCCCAACACCGGGGAGTTTGACGAGCACAAGGTCATCCTGGGGGCCGCCAACGCCCAACAGGCCCGGGAGATCTACCAGCGCAACTATGAGGAGGGGTGGAACGGCTTCGGCGGCATGACCGAAATGGAGCCAGCGCAGCTGAAGGCCTGGCTGGGGGACGGCACCCGCAAGAGGACCCCGCTCGATCCCTCGGTTCCGGTAAAGGCCGTCAAGTCGGCGGCGACGGTCGGCGGGATGGCCTTCACGGACAAGGAGGCCGCGGCGCTTGAGGCCGCCAAGAAGGCCGACGCCCTGGCCAAGGCCAACAGCAACGGGGAGACGGCCCGGAAGGTGGCCGCCGGCTTGGGGATCGAGTTCAACGGGGTGGACCCGGCCGCGCAGTACCTGTTCACCGACCCTGTTACGGGCGACACCTTCGCCGTTTCCAAGCTGGGGGACGCTCACAAGCGCTTGGCCGAGCTGCGGGCCAAGAAGGGGGTTCCCGCGCCGGCGCCGGAAGCGCTGGCTGTTCCCCAGGCCCCGGACGGACTGGAATCGATCCTGGACGAGATCCGGAAGAAGGGCGCCGAGCAACGAGCCAAGGAGGAAGCCGAGGCCCGCACCGGTGCCGAGCCTGAAGCGCAATCGGGCGCCCCGACGCCCAGCACTGATTCGACACCTGAGAAGATCCCCAAGCCGAAGCGTCAGCGAGCGAAGCAGGCCCCCATCACCGTCCGTGGCTGGATCAAGAAGATGGGCGGAATCAACCCCGTGAACATGGCCGCCGAGTTCAAGGAGGCGGCCGTGGCAGTCAAGATGCTGCTTCGGAAAAACGGCACCCCATACGATAAGATTGAAACAGCCTTAAAATCAGAAGGTTATCTCCTCGAAGGTGAAAATCTGCTTGACCTTCTGATTGGCGATCACGAACGGGCCAAGGAGGTCCTGAAGCGCCGGAACACCGACATTACTGCGCGTAGTGGCGACGACCTAACCCACAAGGAGAAGCAACTCCTATCGCAAATGGAATACGAGCCCGAGGATCCTCCCCCGGGCGAGTACGTCCAGGTCAATGCCGAAGACCTCCCCGAGGGCCGCCCCCTGACCATCATCGCCGGCCACGGGCCGGATGGTTGGGACATCTACAAGATCATCGACAAGGACCCCTTCGGCGTCACCCTTCAGGACGGGACCACTGTTGAGCTCGCCCCCTTCGACCGGGTGGACGTGCTGAAATCCGACCTTGAGGGGGAAACCAAACCCAAGATGGAAAATGGGCCCGGGGAGGCCCCGGCAGAAACCAACGCGGAAGCCCCCGCGCCGGAAGCGCCCGAAGCGCCAGAGCCGGCGGCCGCCCCCGAGCCCGGCAAGCCCACTCTCGACCTGAAGCAGGAAACTCACGGCCAGCAGCGGCCGAAGCCCCTACACGATTCGAGGCCCATCAAGTCCGGCCACAGAGGTGGGAAGCTGGGCCCCGACGATTACTTTTCGACGCCCAGCAGCCGCGACGAGGCCCAGCCCGGCCTGGGGTTCCAGAACCCCCGGCAGCCGGACCTGTTTGCCGGCGGGGAGCGGAAACCCGAGGCCACTCCGGAGAAGATCCCTGGAACCAAAGCGGTGGCCCAACGCATGCTCGCCGGGGAGGAACGTTTCATCGAAAGCGTGATGGAACAGTTCGGAAAGACCCGGGAGGAAGCCGAGCGGGTGCTGGCGCGCTTCAAGGAGACCAAGCTCGTCCACATCGACTCAGTGACGGGGCAGTACCAGTTGAAAACCGGCGCTTCCTGGGAGCAAGACGTGATCGACCGGGCGGCCGCCGAGCCCAAGAAGCCGCGGCACCTGCCAGCCCCCGCGCCGGTGGAGATCAAGGGCGGACTGGGGGATCCCGCCGCCTTCTTCGGCCTGAGTCCGAAACAGCGGATTCGGGCGCTGCTGAAGCTCTTCGGCGACGTGGTGCGCAGCCGGGGCGAGCGGCTCAACAAAGTGGGCCTGCAGCAGGTGGTGGCGCGCGCCCTGGGAGTCGAGCGGGGCCCCCTGCTGGCCGATTCCCGGTACAACCAGAAATTCGTGGAGGAGGTCTTCGAGGGGGCCATTGCCGCTGAGGCCCGGCGCGTGATCGACGCCGCCCGGGCCGAGGGGTTCACCGTGGCCGAAACCTTCGCGGAGCTCCAGCGGCTCTACGAGTGGCAGCCGAACCTCGCCACCCGGACCTCCACCAGCACCATCAACCAGGCCTATTCCACGCCCGTCCACCTCGGCTACCTGCTCCAGGAGCTGGCGGGCGTCACCCGAGACGCGACGGTGTACGAGCCCGCCGCGGGCACCGGGATGCTGCTCACGGCGGCCTCCCAGCACAAGGCCCACGCGAACGAGATCAACCTCCTGCGCTCCGAGATCCTGCGGGCCATGGGTTTCACTGCCTCCCAGGAGGACGGCGCCACCTTAAACGCCGGCCGCCACGACCCCAACGAGCGGGACGCCGACGCCGTGGTGGCCAACCCGCCTTTCGGCGCCATTCCCACCGTAAAGGTCGATGGATACAATGTCTCCCAGATCGACCACCGGATTATGGCCGACGCCCTGCGAGCCATGAAGGACGATGGACGCGCGGCCTTCATCATTGGCGGCCACAACCTGGGCAGCAACGGGCAGATCAGGCACGCCCCGTTCTTCAACTGGCTCCACCACTTCTACAACGTCACCCACAACGTGGAGGTGGACGGCCAGCTTTACAGCCGCCAGGGGACCAAGTACGATTTCCGCATCATCGTGATTGACGGCCGCAAGGCCGAACCCGGGGGCGCAGCACCGGACAGCGGTTTCCTGTCGGCTTCGACCCCCGATGAACTGTTGAACCTCTTTGGAGGGCTGGCCGATGCAACCGTGGCTTCCCGAGGAGTTGAAGCCCTATCCCGCGGCGAGGCGCCTGCTGGCGGTGTGGGTGGGGGAGAAACCGCCGACCGGGGCAACCTACCCGATGGCCCTCCGAACCAGGGTGCGCCGGATGATCGAGGACCTGGGGGTGCCCAGGGCCCGCGCGGTGGTGGAGCAGTTCCTGGACAGGCCGGTGGAAGGGGAGACGCCCGAGGAGCTGCTGGCAGAGCTTCAGACCAGCGCCCGGTGGATGCACCCGGGCCAGGCCCTGACACACTACCTCCGCGGGGAGACGACGCTGGAGAACGTCCTGGACAACCTGCAGGCGAGGGAGCCGGACCTCGAAGCGCCGACACCCGAGCAGATGAAAAAGGAAATGGAGGCCGTGAGCCTGGAGGAGTTCCTGCTGGAGAGCGAGGGCCGGATGCTTTAGGCGGCATCCTCGATCAGATCCGCCGCGAGGGCGCCCGGCAGCGCGAGAAGGAGGCCGCGGAGAAGGCCGCCGCCGACGCCGCAAAGGCCCAGGCCGATTTCGACCGGCTGGCCAACAACCTCAACGATCTTCTGGACGACCCCAATTTTTCCCGCCGGCCCGCAGAGGCCATTGCCGACGACGACCCCCGCTGGTTGAAGGTCCGCGAGATCCTGCGGCAAATGTGGGAGGCCACCGCCAAGCTCGCCGCCACCGTGGCCGAGCGGGCGAGCCTCTTCATCACCCAGACCTACGCCAAACTGAAGGCCGCCGCCGAGCCCTACCTTCTGAAGTTCGCCCAGGCCGACATCGCCGCCGCCCTCGAGGCCGAGAAGCAGCAGCAGGAGCGCAAGGACGAGGTCCCCGGGGGGGCCGACGCCTACCAGGCCCCCTACGTTCCGCGCAGCAAGGGCCCGGTGGTGGACGAAACACTGGTGCCACGCAAGATGGCCCAGGACACCCAGGCAGCCCTGGAAGCCCTGGAGGCACGGGTGGGGGACATCGATCGGTACGTCGCCAGCCGCCTCGACTACAAGAGCACCAAGGCGCTTTGGGACGCTCTGTCGGCCGACCAGGTGGACGCCGTGGCACTCGCCATCGACAACATCGAGCGCGGCTACGGCATGATCATCGGGGACCAGACCGGGGTAGGCAAGGGCCGGGTGGCCGCGAGCCTCTACCGCTACGCCCGCCTGCAGGGGCTCAAGCCCATCTTCTTCACGGAAAAGCCGAACCTCTTTTCGGACTTCTACCGGGACATCCGCGACATCGGGCAGAAGGTCTTCAAGCCCTTCCTCATGGCCTCCAACCGCGACCTGGCCAACATCGTGGACGAGGACGGCGAGGTGGTCATCCCCACCCCGGGCCTCCGGGAGCGCGCCGGGCTGCTCAAGGCCGGCGACGACGCGGCCGTCGCCCGGGCCATGAGCCCCCATGACGGGATCCTCTCCACTTACTCCCAGGTGCGGCAGCCCAACGACGCCCAGACCGTGCTGATCCTGCTCGCCCGGGACAACATCATGATCCTGGACGAGTCCCACAACGCTTCGGGGGAATCGGCCACGGGGGAGTTCGTCCGCGGCGCCCTGGCCGAAGTGCGCGGGGTGGCCTACCTCTCGGCCACCTTCGCCAAGCGCCCCGACACCATGCCGGTCTACTTCCGCACCGCCATCGGCACGAGCAACATGCAGATGGAGCAGCTGATCGACGCCATCAGCGCCGGCGGGACCCCGCTACAGGAGTGGGTGAGCGCGGCCTTGGCCAAGATGGGGCAGTACATCCGGCGGGAGAAGAGCTTCAAGGGCATCGAGATTCGGAGCCACTTCGACACCGCGAACCGGGAGCGGGACGCCCGCCGGGCCGACGAGGCGACCGCCATCCTGCGCGAGATCCTTGAAGTGGACCGCCTGGTGGCCGACTCCCTTGCAGACGCGATCCGGACCATCAAGAACGCCAAGCCCAAGGACCTCCGGAAGGCCAAAAAGGTCGTTATCGGCGGGGTGGAGTTTGACCCCATCGGGATTCGGCCGGGCTCCAAGCGGCCGGTGCGGGCATCGGTCAACACGGCCAACTTCGCCAGCACCGTTCATAACAAGATCCGGCAGCTGCTGCTCGCCATGAAGGCCGACGCCGCGGTGGAGGCGGCCATCGAGGAGTTGAAGGCCGGCCGCAAGCCCATCATCGCCGTGGCCAACACCATGGAGTCCTTCGTCACCGATCTGGTGAACCAGGGGATGATGAGGGTGGGGGACCGCTTCGACCTGAACTTCGGCAACATCCTGGAGCGCGCCCTGCGGCGCACCCTGCGGGTAAGCATCACCACGCCCCAGGGGGAGGAGATTCAGGTTGACCTGGACCCCGCGGAGTTGGGGGAGAAGCTCGAAGAGGCCTTCGACACGGCCCTGGAAATGATTCGGAACTCAAGACTCGACGTTCCGGGCAGCCCCATCGACCACATCCGGCGAAAGCTGAAGGAGGCCGGCTACTCGTCGGAGGAAATCACTGGCCGGGGCTACGTGGCCGACATCGAAAACCCGGTGCCCACCCTGCGGCTGCGAACCGGGAAGGAGCGCAGCGACCGGAAGGGCATCATCCACCGGTTCAATTCCGGCGCGCTCGACGTGGTGATCATCAATTCGGCGGGCTCCACCGGGATCAGCATGCACGCTTCCCCGAAGTTCACCGACCAGCGGCCCCGAGTCTACATCGGGGTGCAGGCTGAGCTCAACGTGGACACCGAAGTGCAGAAGATGGGCCGCATTAACCGGAAGGGGCAGACCGCGCTTCCCTCATACCGGCTCCTGTTCCTGGACCTTCCCACCGAGATCCGGCCGGCGGCGGTGCTCTCCCGCAAGCTGAAAAGCCTTTCGGCCAACACCAGCGCGAACGCCGACAGCCCTGTCTCCCAAAAGGAGCTGCCGGATATGCTCAACCGCTACGGCGACCTGGCGGCCGCCGAGTGGGTGCGGCAACACGGGATCCAGCTGCCCAGCGGCGAGTGGCAGGTTCCCGGGATGAAGGGGATCCGGCTGAACCCCGACGGCGGCATCGTGCAGATTTCCGGGCGGGTGGGGGTGCAGTCCATCGCCATGCAGGAACAGTTCTGGGAGTGGGTGGAGGGCGCCTACAAGGACACCATCGAGTGGATGAAGGAGATCGGCACCTTCGACCTCGAGGTTGGGGAGTACGACTTCAAGGCGAAGACCCTCAGCCGCACCACCCTGAACGCCGGCCGCGCGCGGGGCCCGAACAACGTCTTCACCCTTCCGACCACCCTGGAACAGGTGGAGGTGGTGAGCCCCACCAAGCCCTATAAAATCGCCCGCATCCAGGAAATGGTGGACGAGGAGCTGGCCGGCAAGAGCCCCCAGGAATACAGCCGCGGCCTGATTGACAGGCTTCGCAAGGAGCTGGCCGAGTACCTGGGGACCGAGATCGCCAGGATAAATTCCGAGTTCAGCCAGGAGCCGGGGGAGGACGGGGTTTCGCCGGCCGCCTCTCAGATTGCCCGGCTGCGCGGCCGCACCGACGAGCAGTTCCAGAAGATCGAGCGGATGCTCTCCCGCCGCTTCCTGGGGAAGCCCTACATCGTGAGCGGGGTTGAGGGCGCGCCCGACATGCACGCGGTGCTGGTCAAGGTGCGCTTGGCCAAGGCCGCGGGCTCCCCGGTGGCCCCGGGCCGAGTCCGGCTGGTCTTCGCCGTCAACAGCCCCATGCGCACCCTTTCCCTGCCCATTTCCAAGATCGACGCGGCCAATCTCTTCGTGCTGGATACCAGCGAAGCCGTGCTTCGCAGCTGGGACAGCGCCGCGGCTCTCCATGCCACCGAGCGCCGCCACATCCTGACTGGCAACCTCCTGGACGCTTATTCCCACGTTCGCAGCCAGGCCCGCCTGGTGCGCTTCACCCGGGAGGACGGGAGCTGGGACATGGGCGTCCTCGCGCCCCGCAACTTCAAGGCCGACAAGGTGGACACCCGGGTGGCCCTTGACCCCGAAATGGCGGTCAGGGCCGCCCTCCTGGGCATGCGTATTTCCTCCGGGTCGGTGGAGGTGATGCGGGACGCCGACGATTTGCTGGTGACCGTCCCCAAGAGCAAGAGCCTGGGGGCACGGTTCTACCAGGACCAGGACCTGCTGGCCCTGGCCGAGGGGGGCGAGTTCCAGAGCAGCGCCAACTACATGAGCGCGGCTTTCCCCGCGAAAAACACCCGCCGGGTGGTGGAGCGGATCATCGCCCTGGGTGAGGTCTTCAAGGTGAGCCAGGCCGATTTCAAGGTCCTTTCCAGCCATGCCGCCGACACCACCCTCCGCGAGCCCGAGGCAACCTACCTGGCCGAGCCGAAGTCCATCGGCATGCGCCCCATGGTGCAGGCGTCTCTCGACTTCTCGGGAAAGGCCAAGGATGGGGAGCCTAAGGCACCCACATTCAAGCGCCCGACGCCCTTGGTGCGGATGGCCACCAGCGGAGACATTGCCGCCGCCGGTAACGTGATTTTTTCCGTAGACGACGCGGCGTCTCTTTTGGCCCACATCCGCAAAGAGGCCCAGGAACACATGATGGTGGTGGTGGTGGATTCACAGGGCCTCGTTCTGGAGGTCCAGCGGTACACCGTCGGGACTCACGGAAGCTCGCAGTTCAACCTGGCCGAGCTTACCGGGCGGGTGCTGAATATCCCCGGGGCGGCCAAGGCATACATCGCCCACAACCACCCGGGGGGTACGACGGGCCCGTCAAGCCACGATATTGCCATGGCGAATCACGTCCGCGCCATTCTTGCCTTACGGGGCATAGACTTCGAAACGTTCGTGATCGCCGGGACCAATTACGAGTCTTTCTCAGACGGCATCGTGACTTCGAACTCGCGATCGATTAGGCCCACCGTGCGCAGGGCGAGGGTCCCGATTGTGCGCCGGGTGCTTAAATCCACCGCCGACAGGGGTCCAGGAATTACTGGCCCGGATGAAATGGGCGCATGGATCCGAGCGGCCGGGGACCCCGAGGGGTTCATCCTGTTGGACAACTTGAACCGGCCCGTCGGCGTGGTGCCGAAGGCCAAGGGCATGCCTATTCGTGAATTTGCGGCCGAGGTGGTCGCCGGCCTGGAGGCGACCAACGCGAGCGGCATGGTCTACTCCAGCCGGTCGGAAATCAAGGCGGGGACCCCCGAGCTCGACGCGGTTCGAAGCATCCGGTCGATGATGCAGTACACCGCCAGAATGCTCGATGTTTACGAGCGCGGCGTGTCGGCCGCGTCCACGACGGGCCTGGACAGGTTTGACGATAAGATCGCCCATGTGGACATCGCCGCGCAGCGGGCCAACGACGAGCGCCCTCTCTTCCTCCTGGGTCGCCGCCCCAAGGCGAAACGCTTCGCCCGGCTGAACAAGGCCGAGGCTGAGAGCGCCGCCCGCAAGGTCATGGACGGCTGGAGGGCCGCCCCCGGGCTGGTGGTAGTGGCCCAGCAGAGCGAGCTTCCCGAGGGGATACTGGCCAAGTCGAAGGGCGACATCGTGGACGCGGCGTACTGGCGGGGGAAGGTCTACGTCGTGGCCGAGAACGTCGAAAACCCGGCCCATCTGGCAACGGCCGTCCTCCACGAGGCTTTTGGCCACCACGGCCTGCGGATCGCCCTGCCGGCCCCTGAGATCATATCCCTGCTGGATGCCATCTACCGGGGGAATAGGGAAGCGGTTGGCCGGATCGGAAAGGACTACGGCTTCGACACCGCCACCCCGAAGGGCCAGCGCCTGGCCGCCGACGAGTGGTTCGCCCGCCAGGCCCAGGAGCTGGAGGGCTACAAGCTGTGGCTCAAGCGCGCCGCGGCTGCCGTGGCTCGTATGATGCGCCGCCTGGGCTTCTCCATCAACGAGGACGACGCCCGCATCCGCCAGGCTCTGCTGGACGCTCGCAAGGCCGTGATCGAGGGCTCGGGCGCAGTGGCCAGCGGGTGGGGGGCGGCGCCGGCCTTTTCCGCCCGGGGGCGGGTCGCTGCCCAGGCCGAGGCCGGCCCCGATTGGAAGGGGGCCCTGCCGCCCGAAGTCGTCCAGCGCGAGGCCGCCGCCCGCGGAATCCCGAAGGCGGCTCTGCTGGACAATCTGAGGGACTGGGGCCGGGTGCTGGTCCACCAGGCCCACCACTTCCCGCATCTTCAGACCGTTAAAAACCGGGTTGAGCGGGCCCGGCTCAACGACATCCTTCGCAGGCACCAGGAAGTCCCATCGATCGCCAAGCAGCAGGCCCTGGAGATGATTTCCTCCTGGACCCGGGGCCTCTCCCAAAGCGAGTACGAGCTTTTCCGGGTGAGCGTGATCACCGCCGACCTGCTGCGCGACCTGGAAAGCGGGCTTTACTCCGCGGAGGACGGCGCCGAGAGGCCCCTGCCGTTCGGCTACGCGAACCACCAGGAGCTGCGTGACACCTTCCAGCGGCTGAAGGACCTGGCCGGCGACCACCCCAAGGTGGTCCGGGCCCTGGAGGCCCGTCAGGAATCCATCCGCGACATGACCCGCCGCCTGGTGGAGGCCAAGCAGATTAAGCGGGAGAACCTGGGAAATGGCGACTACTACCACCACCAGGTGATTCAATACTGGGCCATGGACCGGGGCATCCAGGTGGGCAGCAAGGACGTCCGCACCAAGTGGCGCCCCTGGAAGGCCGCCCGCACCGGCAGCCAGATGGACTACAACACCGAGTATGTCGAAGCGGAATTCATGGCCCTGGCCAGCCAGATCGCCCAGCTGGAGACCGTGGAAACCCTGCGCCATGTGAAGGCCGAAAGCGACATCTTCAAGGCGCTGGTGGGGGAGGCGAAGCAGCGCAACCTGGCCAACCTGTGGGCCAAGGCCCGCCGCGAGGGCTGGGTGGAGCACTACCCGCCCGGGCACGAGCGGGAGGGGGAGGAAATCGACATCCTGCTCCCCTGGAAGCAAAAGATTGCCATGGCCAGGGCCAAGCTGGCCAAAATGGCTGAGCGTGGGGAGCTGGACTTCGACAGCGAGTGGGACGATCTGGTTGACGAGCTCGCCCAGGACCCCGACATGGACCACCCCCGGTGGTTCCAGTTCCTGAGCTACCTCATCGACAAGCAGAAGCCCGGGGCCAACTGGGCGGCCACCATTTTCAAGGCAATCCGCGAGCGCAACCAGTTCATCGAGAGCACCCTGGGGGACGAGTTCCTGACCTGGCAGAAGGTCCTGGCCGAGCGCGAGGGCTACGTCGAGTGGAAGCCGGATCCCGGGAAGGGGTGGTTCTGGACGTCCACCATCACCGACAAGGTGCTCCAGCAGATCGCCGCCGGCTTCGTGGACCCCAACGAGGCCGAGACCCGCCGGCTGCTTGCCCGGGGCCGCGACACCATCTGGGTGATCCCCGAGGGCCTGGCCGCCACCCTGGACGAGTTCTATCCTCCCAGCGACAAGAGCGAGGTGGGCATCGGCCGGTTTGGCGATTGGGCCATGAGTGCCTGGAAGCAGTACATCCTGCTCAACCCCTACAGCCTCATCAAGTACAACCTCAACAACACCAGCGGCGACGTGGACGTCTGCCTGGCCTACAACCCTGCCATCCTGAAATACGCCGGCCGGGCCTTCAAGGATCTGCGGCAGTGGCAGGGGAGGGACCGGGCGAAGCTTCCCCCGGCCGTGGCCGAGGAGCTGGAGCTTGCCCTTCGCCTGGGGGTGATCGGGTCCGGCTGGGCGGTGCAGGAGGTCCAGGACGTCTTCAAGATCCTGAAGACCGACCGGCTGATCGGCGACATCCTGCTAGACGAGCGCCCCAACTGGTTCAACCCCAAGACATACGGCGACGGCTATTGGCGCATGGCCCGGGGGGTGACGACCCTGCGGGAGAACGTGCTGCGCCTGGCCGCCTTCCGCTACTTCCGCGACAACAACGACAAGCGCCTATACGGGGCGAGCCGGCGGGAGGAGGTGGACGCCATCGAGGACCGGGACGAAAAGGCCGCGAAGCTCGCCCGGGAGTTGCTGGGGGACTACGGGAACATCTCCAAGACGGGTGGCTGGCTGCGCAAGCGCCTGATCCCGTTCTACGCCTGGCTGGAAATCAACGCCCCGCGTTACGCCTACATGATGTGCAACACCCGGTACGAGGACCGCGAGCCGGGGGCCGTGGCCCTGCGCACGGCCGGAGTGGCCGGCAAGAAGGCCGCCTTTTCGGCCGCGAAGCTCGCCCTGCGCGCTGGCATGCTCTACGGGGCGGTCATGCTCTGGAACATGCTCTTCTTCGGGGACGAGGAGGAGGAGCTGGCGGCCGGCGGCCGGGACCAGCTGCACCTGATCCTGGGGCGCAACGAGGACGGCACCATCCGGTCGATCCGCTTCCAGGGAGCCCTCTCCGACGCTCTTTCCTTTTTTGGTCTGGAGGACTTCCCCCAGGACGTCAAGGACGTGATGAAGGGGAAGTCCACCATCCTGGAAAAGCTCATCGAGGCCCCCAAGGCCCTCACCAACCGGATGTTTCAGGGGATCCGGCCGGACCTCAAGACCGCGGCCGAGGCGGTGGCCGGGCAGCGCTACTTCCCCGATGTCTGGCGGCCGACCCCCATCCGGGACACGGTCCGGCACATACTGCAGACCTTTAAGCTGGAGAGGATCTACGACGAGGTGACCGGCCAGCCGCGCCGCAGCGACGGGGTGGCCGCCCACCTGTGGGGGGACCTCAAGTCCCTGTTGATCTTCGAAAGCGACCCCGGGGAAATGGCCTACTTTACCACCCGCAAGCTCGTGTTCGACTACCTGCGGGAGCAGGGCCTGGAGCGGCCCGACGCGAAGCCCACCAAGAAGGGCAATGCCCTCTATTTCTACAAGAAGGCCCTGCGCTACGGCGACATGCGGGCCGCCGAGAAGTACCTCCAGAAATACTATCAGCTGGGGGGGCGGCCAAAGCAGATCAAGGAGAGCATCCAGAAGGCCCACCCCCTGGCAGGGGTCCCCGAGCGGCTGCGGCACCGCTTCCGGCAGTCGCTCTCCCCGGGTGACGCCGCCACGGTGGCCCGGGCCATGGAGTGGTATCGGATGGCCTACGGCAGCAATCCACCGAACTGACCGCGAGAGAGCGCGCTGAATGGAACCTGTGACCCTCTCGATTTCGAGCGCAAAGGACGCCTTGGCCCTGGTCGTGGGCTTGGGGACGGTGCTGGGCACCATCGCGGGCGGGGTGGCCGCATGGACGGCCATGAGGCTTTCGCTGAGAGGGCTGAAAAGGCGCGTGGGCAGTCTGGAGAATTCGCGCAAGGCCGACCAGGAGGCCCGGGACCAAGACGCGAAAGACGCCACCGAGGCCGCCGAGAAGCGCCTGGCCGACCTGAAGTCCGAGTTGAAAACCTACATGAACGGCAACTTCACCCGGCTGGAAGCCAGGATCGAGGAGCAGACCCTGCGCCTTTATCGGGCGGTATACACCCAGGACGACATGCCCCGGTTCGTGAACGGAGGGGATTGCCGAACCTACCGGCTTGAGTGCCGCGCCGGCCTTAAGGAAAGCGTCGAGGAGCTGAAGGGGATGCTGCTCAAGTTCGACGAGCGCCGCGAGGTCTCCCGCGGGGAAATCATGGGCGCGGTGGGGGCCCTGGCCCGGGAGGTTTCCGAAATGCGCGGTCAGCTGAAAGCGGAGGCCTGACCCGTGGATCTGGCCGAGAAGCTGATTCGCAGCGATGAGGGTTACCGTGAGCGGGTTTACCTTTGCACCGCCGGAGTGCCCACGGGGGGCTGGGGGCACGCCTTTCATGTGGGATCCCGGCTGCCGGCCGAGATCTGGGAGGCAATCTTCCGCTTCGACATGGGGGAGGCCGTCCGGGGCTACGAGTCCCTGCGGCTCGACTTGGATCCGGTTCGCCGGGCGGTGGTCGTCAGCATGATCTACCAGCTTGGCCTGGACGGCTTCATCGGCTTCAGGAACCTCAACCAGGTGCTCCGGATTTCCACCCTCCGACCGCTGAGGCCCGAGGAATGGACGGTGGCCGCGGGGCACATGCTCGATTCCAAGTGGGCCCGCAAGGACACCCCCGAGCGGGCCCGAAGGCTGGCCAGCATCCTGCGAACAGGGGAGGTGCCCGGGTGAAGGAGTTTGCCCAGCCCCTCATCGTCCCGATTGCCGAGGACCTCTACCGCCTGGTGGAGACCTACTCCTACGAATGGGACAACGCCGGCATCCGCAACCGGCTCACCATCCCCGCGGGCTTCGAGTTCGACGGGGCCAGCGCCCCGCGTATCATCTGGACCCTGACCGGGATAATTCCGGACGGCCTCATTCGGGCGGCCGCCCTGGTCCACGACTTCATTTACCGCCACGGAGGGCGGCTGCCGGCCGGGGTCCACCAGGTGCTCGTAAACGGCGAGTGGGTAGACGCGCGTGGGCGGTGGACCCGGGGGCAGGCCGACAAGATGTTCGCCCGCCTCATGCGCGAGGCGGGTTACTCAAAGACGCGCCGGCGGGCGGCCTACCTGGGGGTGCGGCTGTTCGGCTGGGCATCATGGAAAGGAAAAACGAATGCAGAACTTGCGACCGTATCTTGAAGGGGCCGCGGCCAGCCGCACCATGAAGGGCAACGCCGCCGGCATGGTGATTCTGCCCTGGCTGGTGAGCCTGGGTGCCGGCTATGTCGAATCCCGTTGGGGCATCCGGGTCCCCGCGGAGGTTCAGGTGGCCGTGGCGACCACCATCCTGGGGGTGGCGAACATGGGCCTGCGGATGATCACCCGGCAGAGCCTTCTGGCCCGAGGGGGAGGGGAGGCGGCTATTCTTGGCAAGTGAATCCGAAGTCCTGGTTGTGGCCGAGGTTGAAAAAGAGGAGACGGTTGTCCAGTGTCTGAAGTATCCTGGGGTTCCTGCCCTACCGTTCACGGCCTTCCGCAGCTACCAGGTGCATTTGAAGGCGACCGCATTTGTGAACGTCATGAGCGCTCCTTGAGAGTGAATGGCGATAAGTGCTGACCAAGGATGCGTCAGGACAGGATCCCAAAATAGTTTTTAAAGGCCTTGCCCACTAATACCCTTATTATAGTTTATGATCTAATCGTTATTCCCTGATTGGTGATCGAAGGCATATTCGTCGTATATTCTTTTAAAGTCCTCTTTTTTAAGGCCCTTTGCTGATTGGGAAATGTTCCTGATTTCATCGTTAAGTTTATCATCAAACTTCAGATAACTTTTATGCATTTCTCCCATAATATCATAAACGGGAGAATTAGAATTGCAAAGATGAAAGCCTATAAGCCATTGAATTTCACGAGCAGATTTGTACAAAGTTATTACACGATCACCCCATAGCTTTATGATTGAATTCTTTTTGTTTTCGTCGGTCGAAAAGCATAATTCCTTGTATGCTTCTCTACTAAAATTAGCCAGTTCCTCGTTCTGCTTATTTAAGTTCTCTAAAGATGCATGAATAAGCTGGTAAGATATACGTTGATGTGCATTGAGATTTGAAAACGCATCTTTAAAGTGCTGTCTATAAAACATGTTTTCTACGGGAAGTGCTGCTGTCGGTTCCAACCCATCTATGGAGAAAATTTGAATTTGGCGACTGTGAATCATGATTACGCGCCTAAGTTGGTCATGAATATCTTGGAGCTCAAGAAGCAATCCTTTGCGGTATTTACGAGAATTCCAAAAAATCTTTAAAATATCAGTTCCTTGTGCCAGGAACCACCCAACAGCCACCGAAACCAATGAAATAGCAACACTATTTTCCATTATATCTGTGCTCCTATAGCTCTGGCGCCCTCTCTGGTAATCAGAATCGTCTTGGACTAGATAGCTTCCTTATAATATTATATGACAGCATAGGTTTCAAGCAGATATTCAAGATCTTTTTAATTATTATCTTCGAACGTTTCTCGCCCAATTTAAAGCCAATGAGTGCCTTTAGGTGGGATGACGACTCTTAACGTGGGAGTATTCGTGGGATGGACAGACTAAATGTCTTGGAAACGGAATCGTGCCGCACTGCACCCCATCTCATTGGACGAAAAATAATGGAAATTGAATGATCGCTGGCAGGAAGTAGCGAGAGGCGGAGCAACCCGCCTTTCTATTTGCGCCGAGCAAAGGAAAGTAGGTTTTGAATCCGATGAATGACTATGCGGCGGTTTTCTTTTTCTTCTGTGCAGTTGTATTCGCTGGAGTATGCTATAAGAACACTGTCGCCAATATTTTTAGTCATCCATCTTTGCCCGACTTCTTTTTGTGTATATTCGTCCCAAGCCTTGTTGAAGGCGTATCTTTCAGATGGGCTTAGATTTATCTCGAACTGTATACTTGCTTCATGGTGCTTGTCGTATGCTTCTTTTAAGATGTTTATTACATGCTTTTCACACTGAGGGTCGTAATCAATCAAATGCTGAATTTTTCTCACCTCTGGCAAGAAAGCGGCGTGGAATTTTGCGACTGCATCATTGTGCTCTTTACGCTTATCTCGTTCCGTGCTGAAACGGTGGGCAAAAAAGGAAGCGAGTAGCCCAGTGAACACGCCGCCTATGAATGTGATGATAGACTCACCCATGAAATCCCCCATACCACATTACGTGCAGTGTCGTAAAAGAGGGGTCGATAGATTTAAATCTAGAGTGCCGCATTTTGGGGTTTGCGTAACTCCGAATGCTACTTAACACACAGAAAAAACATCACAAATGCTCGTTGCGAAAACAATATTGCGCACCTTTTGCATTTAATAGTGTGTAACTTGGACAAAAGTATACGATTTTAGGAACCAGTCGCTGTGTGTAACTGCTTGATATGAAAGATGGAAAACAAGTTACCCCAGCGTGAATTGAACACGCGGCACATGGATTAGGAATCTGGAGCGGCTAACGCGGATCGATTCGTTGGTAACCATATAGACTGGGGCTCCTTGAAAAACAAGGTCGCCTGGGGTAAAGGAGAAGCGCCTCTCGGCCGCCCGGACTTAAATGGAATTTTAATGACTTTCCCTTTAAATTTGGGCAAATTTCGGCAGATTTCGCCAACCTTGCAAAGTGCGAAAGTCGTCGAAACGCTGAAATGGCGCTTGTTTGCGGGTTTGCCCGGGTGGCGGAACAGGTAG
>DJGG01000132.1:6087-34047 GCA_002432195.1 Desulfobacteraceae bacterium UBA5852 | reverse complement strand
AGACGCAAGGGACTTAAAATCCCTCGGTGCTTAGCACTGTACGAGTTCAAGTCTCGTCCCGGGCACCAATAAAAACAATGAGTTAGAGGATGGTCTCGGTAGAATCCAGAAGCCCGTTTTCCTTATATCGGCCTGCTGGTCCATGAATGGTCCATGAATTAGAATCCGGCCATAAAAAAACCGGCCCCGAAGGGCCGGTCTTGATTCCAGGCGGGCCCGCCCCCGCCCAAGGTGGTGGACACTATGCCATGTGCCGGGCCATGGGACCCGGGGGGCGGCGTCCGCCGTCGATCACCTGGAAGGCGTGCTCCTGCCGCCGGTTGGCCCGCATGGCGCCCTCCAGGACCTGGAAGGCCCCCAGGATCCTGACCATTGCCAGCTCGGCCGCAAACAGCCGGCGGATGCGTGCCGGGCGCCCAGGGAGCACCCCAAGCAGGATCAGGACTCCGGCCGCGATCCGAATGGCTTTGCACTTGCCGTGGCTTCGGTTCCTTCGGTAAGTGAGCATACCGGCGCGGCAATAGTTACGAACAAGGGCGCGGCAGTCTTCGGCCGCCACCCCGTTCGCCTCGCTGGCTTCCATCGCGGCGCGGGCCGTGTGAAGGGCAAGCTCCAGGGTCCATTGGTCGAAGTGGATCATGGTTCGGTGCCTCCTGTCGTCGGCGAAGTGGGTTTCCAGGGCCTCCAGCTTTCCCCTGGATGAGCTACCTGCCCCGTCCTTGCCCGATCTCCCCCCGGCCCAGGGCCTGGGCCGTCCCCTGGCCCGGCACCCCCTTGGTGAGCACCTTGGTCGCGTAGTCCACTGACTTGCCCGACACCCCCCCGGCCTTGCCGGCGGCGTCGCGGGCCGTGGAACATGGTGGCATATTTTCCACCATGTCCGAGCGCTGCCCCCGCCGCTCCCTCGCCGCCCGGTCGTAGATCGCCCGCGCCCGGGCGGCTCCTGCGTTCGTAAATGGTGGCCCACCTGGGGTGCCGGCCGGGATACGGACACAGTAGGCCGCCAGGATCAAGGCGCGGCAGGCCTGGGCGTCGCTCATTGCTTGTTCATGGTCCTGGAGCACCCCGGGGGTGTAGCTGGGGCAGGCGCGACAACCAAGGTCCAGGGCGTCCAGCCGGGCGGCCAGGTCAAGGCATCGGTCGTAACTGGAGCATGAGGGTCGTCTGGCGGGAATCAAAGCAGGGGTCCGGCGGATGTCGGGGGCGTTGTTGACGGGGGTCCGGCGCGGACGGGACAATCGGCGTACCTCCGGCGGTCGGTATGGCGCAGGGGGCCGAAGCCCCCCTTGCCGTTGCGCTGCCCTTTTAACCCGTTGGGTCCCGGGGGCGGGCTCAGGGCTGCGCGGCCCTCGGCTATCACCCGGCGGCCGCAGGGACGCCCCACGGCTCGAAAAATTGGGTAGGGGCGTCGCACTGACCGCCCCTCGTTGCGCTCCCCTATGAGGCCACAGGCCCGCGGGTTCGGGGTTTTGTACGGCCTGCGCTGGCCGGCCAGCCTGCCCCGCACGCGATCCGCCCTTTTTGCGCCATGAAAAGCACCCGGGAGGGAGGTTTCGGGCCGTCGCGTCCACGGCCCCGGAGGCCCGGTTTCCGCCGGCGGGCCGGCAGGCGGAAGTGAACCCGGCCCGAAGGCCGGGGCGATTTTATCAGCCGGCGCGCTCGTCCAGGCAGACGAAGCTGCCGTAGGTGGTCGAGCCGTCAGGCGCGGTAATCGGCGCCGCGGGCCAGGGCTGGCCGGCGATCCGCAGGATGAAGCGGTAGGCCAGCACGTCGTAGTCAAACCAGAGGTGCATGGAAACGTCCGACCGCATGCCCCCCGACTTCAGGGCCGTCATGTATTGCTTCATACTCGCCAGAACGATGTCGCCCTGGTCCCCCAGGGGCGGCATGGCGAAGTTGAACAAAATGGGCAAGCCAAGAAGGCTACCGAAGGGCCGGCCGGCCAGGTTCTGTCCCGGCAGGAAGACGGGCATGACCATCCCGCTGGCGGCGGGGTACTCCAGTTGCAGGAGCTGCGGCCGGGTGTCGGGGTTCGCCAACCAGACCGCGCCGGCCGCGTCCGCGGGATTCAGCGCGGAGTACATGTTGACGATGTTGGCAAAGAGGAGCGTATCGGCGCCCTGGCCGCTTTCGGCCGCAACGCTCTTCAGGGCCGGCGAATTGAGGAACCCAAGGGGCTCGCCCGCACCGGTGCCCCGGGCGATCTTCAGGTTGAGCTTGTAATTGAAAACCTCCCCAACCTTCCGGCGCAGGTAGGCGTCCAGCCCCGGGGCGTCCTCCTGCAACTCGCTGGTCACGGGGATAAGCGCGGTCAGCTTGTTCAGGCGGATTGTCTTGTCCGAGAGCTTCACCTTCGACTGGTCGAGCTGGCCGCCTTCGCTTTCGAAGTAGGCCTGCGGGCCATCCGAAGACCACGGGGGGTGCTCATCCGCCGGGACCACGATCTGATTCGATCCGGTGATATTCTGGTCCGTAAGGGCCAGCAACGAGGCTTCCCCGTTGACCTTTTTCCAGATCTCCGTGCGGTACTCGGGCGGCACGGCGAAACCTCCGTCCGCACCTACGCCTTCGGTCGATACGGTACTGGGGGCGTTGGCGATCAACCGGGGGTCGATGTGGCCGCCGCCTCCGGGCGCCCCCGCCGCTTTTACCGCCATGGCGAAATCGCCCAGGCCGCGGAAGTCGCCGTCCGGGCCCGCGCCGATCCTGGCGCCTTGCCCGTAAGCCAGGGGAGTGGTGCGGCCGGGCGTGGCGCCATCCATGGCGTTGGGGCTTGACCGCCGGCCGGCGGACCGGAAGAGCCCGCGGGACTGGGCCTCGGCCGTGGCGTCCTGGAAGCGCTTTCGAGTCGCATCGGTGGTCGCGCCGTCGCGCTCATAGTCTTCGATGGTGGCGATAAGGCTCGCGTCGCTGTAGTCATCGAAGGGGTTGCCGGCCACCATGAGGATCATCAGTCCCGGGTGGGTGGCGATGAAGGCGGAGAGGTCGTTTTCAAGCTGAATCATTTTGTTCAACATTGGTGGTGCTCCTTTTTAAGAGAAGTATTTAGAGAAGTCATCCAAGGAGCATTCCGCAGGCGCGGGCGCCGCTTCGTGCTTCAAACCCCGTGGCGCGGGCGCCTGGGGGTGGTTGTCCCGGCCGCAGGCGCAGGCACCCCGGCCAGGGGAAGGCGGCGGGCGGGCCCGTCACCAGTTGCGTTCTTTCAAAAACTTGCGCATATCTTGGCGCCGCTCCCGGGTAGCAGCCAAGCGCGGCCGGTCGGCCGGGGGCTGCTGCTGCGTCAGCCGGGCCTTGAGGCTTTCAGGCACGTTGCGGAAGCGCGAAAGCACGTCGCCCCGGACGCTGGCCGCGATTTTCATTTCCTGGCCAATGCTATCCGCGAACCCCAGGGCCACGGCCTCCTCGGCGTTCATCCAGGTTTCCGCGGCCATCAGGGCGGCGATTTCTTCTTCGGGCTTGCCGGTGCGCCTGGCGTAGGTGCCCACCAGGGTCCCGGCCACCTTATCCAGCAAGGCCGCCGTCTGGCGCAGCTCGGCCGCGTCGCCGGCCGTTTGGACCCACGGGGAATGGATCATCATCATGGCGTTGGCCGCCATTTTGATTTCGTCGCCGGACATGGCCACCACGGAAGCGCTGGAGGCCGCAATGCCGTCGATGGAGACCACCACCCGGGCGCCGTTCTTCCGCAGGGTGTTGAAAATTGCCACGGCCTCGAAGACCGATCCGCCGGGGGAATTGATATGGAGGTTGATCCGCTCCAGCCGGCCCAGGGCCTTCAGGTCGTCCGCAAATTTCTTCGCGCTGACCCCGCCGACCCACCCGTCCCCAATTTCGTCGAAGAGGTAGACATCCGCCTCTTTCCCCTTGGCCACGATGCGCAAGTTTTTCACTTGGCACCTCCAGCCCGGGCGGCGCGCCGGGCTTCCTGGCGGGCCAGGAAGCCTTCCATCCAGGCCTCGGCGCGCTCCACAAGCATCTGCCGGGCGGCGATTTCAATCTTGTGGTCTTGCTCGGCCTCCAGGGCCGCGTCGAAGTTGTCGATCAGGATTTCGATTGCTTTCCCAATTGTCACGTCGAATTGGGCCGCCCTGATTTTCAAGCGCGAGTAGGTTTCGTCTTCGATTGCAAAATTTCGGTTTGCCATTTTTCCACCTCGCTATTGTTTTAAAGCCACAATAGCGCCGGCAATCTCTTCCCTCAATAGGTCGTGGCGGGATTGGCGGGATTGGTTACGTCTGACCATTCCTGGCCAGCAAATTCTTCCACGCGCAGGCGGATTAACTGCTCCACGCTCTCCTCCACGATCCGAATGCAGCCCTTATGGACCCGGCAGGCCTGTAGAGGACACCCTCGGGTGCGGAGCATCCGCCTTACGGTGGAGGGGCTGACGGATAGGCGCCTGGCCGCCTGGTCGATGTCGATCAGCTTCATGTCGGCACCGCCGCCAGGATCTCCGCCAGGGGCACGGCGCGCTTGTCCGCGGCGCGGAGGCGGTGCCGCTCTTCCGGCAGAAGCAAGCCGAAGCGCTCCAGATAGACGCTTTCGGCCTCCACAAAAATCGGCTGGGCCGGGTCGGTGTCGATCCACTCCAGCGGGACGCCGAACCAGAACCGCGCCCCGATCCCGGGGTAGTGCTCCCTCGCCACCCGGCCAGCGCCGGCCACCTTCAGGCGGGCGATGGGAAAGTGCCGATGGCAATACCACCCGCGCTTCAATTCTTCGTCGCGGGGTGCGTCGTGGCGCCACCATGACCATGGCCGGCGGCCGGGGTGCTCGGCGGCCCAGCTTTCCATGATCCCGGGGCCCAGGGAGGCCCAGGCGGGCGCCTGTTTCTCCCATAGGTGCATCTGGTGCACGTAATAGGGCACAATCTCGGGCGTGCCGGCGGCCGGCGGGGTGCCCCAGGTCAGCAGGGTGACAACCCAATTGACGGCGGCGCCGGTGCGGCGTGATTTCGGGGGTTGTGGCTTCCGTGGCATGATGATCTCCTAATACAAGGGCCGCGGCCTGGTGCTGTCCTCGGGCTGCGGAATATCGAGGCGCAACTCGCGCAGCAACCTGGCCAGCAGGCTGCGGTTGCATTGCTCCACCCGGTGGGCCGGGTGCTCCCGGAGCTGGCCGAAGCGGTCCTTGAGGTAAGCCCCGTCCTTCCGGATCCGGCGCCTGGCCTGTTCCACGCGGTCCAGGGCGCCGCACGCCTGCTCCAAGCGGGTCAAGTCGTGGCCATCGCTGATGTCGAACTCCGCCAGGACCTTTTGCCACAGATTGCGCCCCGGGGCTTGCAGGTGTTTCGGTGCGGTTTTCATGGGTTTTCTCCTAATTTTTTCCTAAACCGGGTACATCCCCATACGAGGAAAGCGGGCACCACGGTCGTCACTTGAGCATCTGGCAAAACCGCAATGCCCCCCCCGGGGTGCCCCGAAAGCCGCCCCGGTGCCCGCCCGCGCCCGGGGGGTGGTCACCTGGCTGCGGCGTCACGGAGCACCTCCACCCGGCGCACCGCCGCCACCTTGGTGGTGGTGGTCCACCCCAGTGCCCGGGTGTTTCGGATCTCCCTGTAAAGCCCATCCCAGGCCGCGGCGAAGGCTGGCGAGACATCTTCAAACGGGTCGTGATCACCAAGGTGCTGGTGCTGTCCCTTGCGCTTGGTGGGTTTCGGCGTGGGGTAGAGCTGGGCGTCAATCCACTGTCTGACCCGAAGCATGGCGCTCTCCCGGTTCGGATCCTCGTGTTTGATACGCTTCAGTTGCTCGATAGCCATGTCCGCGTAGCGCGGGCCGTCGTACACTTCGCCGTTGACGACGGCGTGCCGCTTGGGCGGATCCGGTGATGGGGCTGGCTTATTTTGGCACTGTGCCATTTCAGATTTCGAAGGGCGCCGCCCACGTTCCGCCGTCCTCACCCTGTCCTGGAATGCCGCTCCGGTCACCCGGTCACCCGCCGGTGCCCCCTCATTCACCCGTGCGGCAAGCTCCCGCGTTACGGTAGCTGTCCCTGCACCGCTCTCCACCTCGGCCCGCTTGACGATGTGCACCAAGGTTTCGTTGCAGAGGGCGCACTTGCTGCGAGCCTCTTCGGGGAGCGCATCCAGGAACCCCCGCAGCTTCTCCATGGCCTCGTCGGATATTCTGCCCATGTATCCCCCGTTAAAACTCAGTTATCGCAACCGCAAACCCGCGCCATTAAAGCACCCGCGCCCACCTGCTGCATGGTGAATGCCTCCAACTTTTGGAGTCCTGGCGCAGGGTGTAAGCAAGTTGACACCCCATCAATGCACCGCCGGGCGGAGGCCTGCCAGCATGGCCAGGGCCTCCACCTTGGCCAGGTCGATCCCATCAGCCCGGCAGGACTCGCATAGGGGATAGGCGAAGATCCGGCTTTTCCCCGGTTCGGCGCCGTATTCCTGGGGGTCGTTCGGGACGAACAGCCCTCGGTCCCTGGTGGGCTGCCCGCAGAAGAGGCAAGGGCTTTCAAGCATTGGGCCGCCCCCACTCTCCCCGGGACCGCAGGACGCAGCCGGCGGCCAGGGTGAAGGCGATCTCCAGGCCGTTGGGGTTACACTTTGGGTCGCGCCAATTCTTGGCCTTCACAATCTTGATCCGGCCCGGGGAGACCGCCAGGTAGAGGCGGGGCTTCTCCAGCCCGCGAAAACCGCCAAGCCCCGTGTCGGTGCCTTTGTTCTTTTGTAGGGCCACTATGGCCAGGGCCCCGGCCAGCTTGCGATGTATGGCGTCCAGCTCTCCACCGACCTTATAAAAATCGTCGTGGATCTCCAGGTAGTCTATGACGTTCAGATTGCCAGGTCCGGGCTTCACCACATCGGCAAAGCCGCCGCTGCGCTCGTAGGCATTGAAGTGCCATTCCCCCAGGGCCGTGTTCGGGAAAAGCTCAAGGCGCTTCCGCAGCTCGGAGGCCCCCATTTCGGAATTGAAATAGTGCACCTGGTGCCGGCCCATATTCTGGTGGACGATGTTGAGCATGAGGCCCGTTTTGCCGCTGTTTGGCTCGCCGGCCAGGACGATGATATTGCCGGGCATGATCTCGACCATGCGGTGGATGTTGAATGGAAGCCAGAGGGGGACCGACTCCACCGGGGCCTCAAGCAGATTCATGGCCTCGCATTCGCGGTCGGGCTTACGGAATACCCCGTTGCGCCCGGTGGGCTCCAGGACCCCTTTTTGCACAAGCCGGCGGAATTCCTCCCGGGCGGCCTTCATCTGGTCCCTTTGTGCCAAACACAGCTCTTTGTGGCATTCCTGTGTCCTTATTGTGTCGTTTTGTGCCGTTTGAACCCATTCCCGGACCTCTTCGGCGATGTTCCGATCCCTGGCAGAGGTTCGTTTGAGGGCGGACTCAACCTTGGTCTGAGCCTCTTTTTCGGGGAACGGGGGGGAGCAATGGGAGGAAAGAAAAAGTATGGTTTTCAGGATGTTACCAGGGGACATCCCACCCTTCACGAGGCAGTTTGCCACATGGAAAAGGGCCTGGTCGCGCTCCCCCTGCCCGAACCCGATTGTGCCATTTGTGGCGTTCTGTGGCGTTTCTGTGGCGTTGGGGTTTTCGGGCCCGCCCCCTATATGTGCAAAAGTCTTTTTATATTCTTGCAATGCGCCGGCCAGAGCCGGCGGCAGCTCTGCCGGTTGCACCTCGCCCAAAGCCAGCCCCGGGACCCAGGCATAGGATCCGCCGGTGCCGTTGGTGCCGGGGGGAGCCACCACGTACCCGCCGGTCGTGCGGATGTCGCACCCCGGGAAAACATTGGCGCGGTTGGGGTAGCCATCGGCGTGCCGAAAATAGTAGTGGCGTCCGCCCCGGGGGGTCGTGGCCACCGGGGTTTGGAAACCATCCGGCAGCAGGGCCTCGATCCGGTCCACGGCCTCCTGGGTGTCGGCGTCCACCACAAGCAGGCCGGAGACCTCGCCCGTTACGATCCCGATGTTGGCGCCTGGCCAGGTTTCCCACCACTTCCTCACGGACTCGGGGCTCGGGGGGGCCTTCTGATAAGCTACCCAGGACGTGAGCCTGGGGCGTTTGTCCTGCCCTACGGGGATAACTGAAAGGCCCATCTCCAGGTAGTGGAGGGCCGCGGCTTGCTGGCTCATCGGCGGCGCCCTCCGCCGCGGGCTGCGCTGCACCGGGAGAGAAACCACCTGCAAAAATCCTCCGTGCGGTAGGCACGGCGGCCGCCTACCATGAAACCGGGAGGGCCGGCGCCCTGCTGGTCGAGGTTTGCCAGATAGCCGGCGCTCAGGAGCCCCCCGGTCAGCCGTCGAACCTCGGAGCGGGCAATGATGGGGCTCCCGTGCTGAGCCACCATTTCAGCGCAGAGTTTTTCCAGATTGTCTTGCATGCTATCCCTCCTGCATTCTTTGGGAGAATGTTTATCTATGGAGGGACAGTAACAGGCGGGAATCCCGGCTAATCGAAACCCGGGATTATCTTTTTTTTGAGGGCGGTAATTTTTTTTTGATGGAGGTGAGGCGATTCTGGAAGGCTTTAAACGTTGTTGTGTGTTCCTTGCCGCGGGATACCCACCACAGAGTGTCCTCGGTTTTTTCCTGGATGCAGGGGGCAGAAATGCTTTCCCACAGCTCGGAGGCGCTTGGGTCCCTACCGCAATGGGACCGGAAGGCGGCAAGCGCTTTCACCATGACGCGGCATAGGGCGTCGATCCTCTCCTGCCGGGGCCCCTCCTTGAACGGCTGCGCGGCAAGGATGGCGCCCCAGGCCATTTTCTTAAAAAAGTCATCCCATCGTTCGGCGAGGATATTTAGGAGCACCGGATCCGCAGGCTCGCCGTCCTCCAGCTCGTCCACCAGATCCCAGGCGGCGTCTTGCAGTTGCACCGCGGCGAACTGGGGTGCATGGGGGGGCGCGGTGCGGAGCCACGCTTGCAGGGGGAGGATAATAAGCCGCCGGATGGTGCGGGCGATGTTCTCCGGCTTCTCCCGGCTCCAGCGGTCATCGAAGTGGCCCAGGAAGCGCTCCCACTCCTCGGGGTCGAGGATGGTCTCCAGGTCTTCTATCTCGCCCCGCCCCGCCTGCGCGCTCACCGTGCCACCCCGCTGGCCCTGCTCTTGCGAAGGTGAACCACCTTGCCTTTGCTCCTCTTCGCTTTTCCGTTCGCTTCCATGGCCTGCACCGCTTGCCGGAGGTCCCCATCTGAAAGGTGGGCGTAACGCGCCGTCATGGTCGGGGTTGAGTGCCCTAAGAGCTGCTGGACCTTGAAGAGATCAACGCCAGCCTGGACCAGCCGGGAGGCGTAAGTATGGCGCAGGGTGTGAAAGCTGGCGCGGAGCTTGGGATTCGTGACGCCCTCGTTAAGCCCGGCAACGTCAATCGCTGTCCTGAAGGCGCTTGAGGCCTCCTTCTGGATCCGGCCCTCGGCGTCCGGGAAGACCAAAGCGCCGGAGCCCCTGGGAGTCATGGCGCCAAACATGGCCAGTAGGCGCGCAGTCATGGGCACCTGGCGATCCTGCTTGCCCTTGGTGTCCAAAACGCGCAGGGAGCCGCCCACGATGTCCACACAGCCCCAGGTGAGGGCAGCTACCTCCCCGAAGCGGAGGCCCGAATCCAGGCTCACGATGGCCATCTGATAGGCCTGTTCGCTCCGGGCCTTGACCGCGCTCAGGAGTTTTTCCTCTTCCTCGACGGTCAAATAGCGCTGACGTTGGTTGTCGATCTTGGGGAGCCTGAAGGAATGCGCCCGGGTGGGGCAGGGGCCATCCGTATAGCCATGGTCAACCGCTGCGTTCCACACCATGGCGAAGGTGCGGAAGACGTATTGCATGGTGCGCGGGGTGCTACCGGCCGCTACGAGGTTGGCCTTGATTTTCTGGACGTGGTGGAGCCCCAGCTCGCGGAAGGGGGTGCTGCCGGTCACGGGGTCGATCCATAATCGGACATGCTGCTCGGCCCTCCCGGCGGTCATGGGCTTCCATCGGCCCTTGGCGTCGGGGAAAAAGAGGACATCGAAAAAGGTTTTAAAGGTCTGCTGGGTTTCGGCGGCCCGGCGTTTCTGTTCGTCGGCTTTTTCGGCGTCGGCCTGCTCGCGCATCTCGGCCAGGGTCTGNNTTGGCGCGGAGCTGGCGCAACAGGGCATAGGCGCCCGAGGCGGTGAAGCCATCCGAGGCCCAACCGATTCCCTCCTCCTTGCGCTTCCCGCGGAGCTGGAAATATATGGCGAAATACCGATCGAATTTGACGCCGTTTTTGCGGGTAGGGTGCTTTTTAAACCGAACCCCCGGGAATCCTGCCCCGTGCCATTCCTTTGCCATTTTGAGCACCCTCCCCATCTGGTCCATGAATGGTCCATGAATTTTGGATGAAACCATGTTGGCCAATATGGCGTTTTGTGGAGGATGATAACGGTGGATTGGCTTGCCTGTCAAGGATTTTTATGGTGATTTATGGACCAATGTGAAACTATGTGGAAGCCCAATTTTTGGGACTTAAAATCCCTCGGTGCTAAGCACTTTACGAGTTCAAGTCTCGTCCCGGGCACCAATAAAGAAAATGGATAGGTGGTATCGCCTGTGGGCCGATGATTCTTGTCCGTCTTGGACGGGCCAATTTGTCTATGGACGGTACAAGGAATCCGATCGATCCCCATGGCCCATCGCGTCATTGTTTATCCAGATAAGCCTTGATCTTGGCGATGCTGTTTTGCACATTCCGTTTGCCGAATAAATTCTCAAGCCGGCTCTTCTCCATCTTGCCAAGCTTCCCCCCGCCGTGTTTCCAGGCCGCTAGCGTATTTTTATCCGCAATCCGCCGAATCGCCTTCCGCAGCGCATCGTGACCAAGGGATAGATCCTCGGAAAGCTGATTGATGTTGCATCCGGACTTCCGGATGGCCCTTTCTATGCGTTCGTCCCGCTCGCTTCGCCTGGAAACTTTGTCAAGCGGGCGGTCTTCATGGCCACCTTTTGAGGGGCGCAGCCCTTTGGCTAATTTATTGGACGCGTCTATTTTTCACCTCCAGTATCCGATTTATCTTGCGCCGCCACCGGTATGTGAGTACCTATCTGTGGTCTGGATCCCCCCGTGCCACCGGTCGGAAAGGATGGTTCGGACGCCGCTTGTGCCGCCAGTTGATGCCATGCGATGGTCCCATGGCAAACCATTCCTGCAATATCCGATTTCTGGGCGTTTTAGTTAAGATAAGACGAATGGACCTGAAGGGCAGTAGGCCATGCCGTAAATGCCCCGGTGCCGCCGGCGCGCCGGTTTGATTCCGGCTCCGGTCCCCGTGTCCTGGTGGATCTCGGGTGGGTCGGGCATCGGGTCGTCGCCTCCCAGGGAGAAAGGTTGCATGAATCCGGAAGGGCCGAGCCAAGGCGGGCTTATCTGGAATCCGTTGACCCCGGATCGTTGGGAAGACGTCGAAACCCTGTTCGGGACCCACGGGGCCTGTGGCGGGTGCTGGTGCATGTGGTGGCGCATCTCCCGGGCCGCCTTCGGGCGGCAGAAGGGCGAAGGCAACCGCCGGGCACTGAAAGCCATCGTGGCCGGCGGGGAAGTGCCGGGCATCCTTGCCTACCGGGACACGCGCCCCGTCGCCTGGTGTTCGGTGGCCCCCCGGGAGGTGTTTCATTCCCTCAACCGTTCGACGGTGTTGAAGCCTCTGGACGGCATTCGCGTCTGGTCGCTGCCCTGTTTTTACGTGCCCCGGGAACATCGCGGACAGGAGCTGATGGAATTCCTGATGGCGGCGGCCTGCGAATACGTGCGAGGGGAGGGTGGGCAGGTGGTGGAGGCCTACCCCACGGCTCCCCGGGGCCGGCAGCTGCCCTCGGCGTCCAGCTTCATGGGGCTGCCCGCGGTCTTCGCCCGGGCCGGGTTTGTGGAAGCCGCCCGACCCTCGCCGGCGCGGGTCGTCATGCGCCGTTATCTGACTGCCGCTTGAATTTCTCGAGAAAATCGGAGGGACTATGGAATTCGAGGCACTTAAAAAAGAGACCGTCATGCTCATTCCGAATGAGGATATGGCCGAACGGCGAATTGCCAGTGAGGTGCGCCGGGACCCTCTGACCGGCCGGACCGCCCGGATCTGCCACTTCATGAAACTCCAGTGGGAGAAACCGGATTTTGACGCCTTGATCGCCGGCACGGAGACCTGGTGCCCATTTTGTCCCGACAAGGTGTTGAAGGTCACTCCGTGCTTTCCCGCAGACATCATCCCGGAGGGCCGCCTGCAGAAAGAGGATATGGTGATTTTTCCGAACATCGCCCCTTACGACAGCATCGGGGCGGTGGCCACCTTCGGTCCCCACTATATCCCCATGACGGACTTGACCCCGGAACTCGTGGCGGCGGCTTTTCGATTTGCCCAGGACTTCTTCCGGCGCCTGGAGCGGTCGGGACATCCCGAGTCCGTCTACCACATCATCAACTGGAACTACATGCCGCCGGCCGGCAGCTCGCTGATTCACCCACACCTGCAGGTTTTCTCTTCATCCTCGGCCCCCAACCTCCTGCGGCAGGAACTGGAAGCCTCCAGGAAATATGCCGAAGACCACGGCGCCACTTTCTGGGAGGACCTGGTCGGCGCCGAGAAGAAATCCGGCCAGCGCTATCTCGGGCAAATCGGACGTACCCACTGGATGACGACCTTCGCCCCGATGGGCGTGGCCGGTGATGTGCTTGCGGTGGTGGAGGATGCCCGCTGCACCCTGGACCTCACGGACCAGGATCTGATGAATCTGGCCAGGGGAATCGCCCGGGTCATCGCCGAATACGACCAGATGGGGATTTACAGCTTCAACATGAATTTCTTCACCGGGGCGGCAACCGACGGGCATTTCCGGTTCCACCTGATCTTTTCGCCGCGCGCCTTTTTCAACCAGAAGCTTGGGACCCCGGACGTCGGGGCATTGCGGAACCTGTTCAATGAAACCCTGTGCATGGCCTTTCCGGAAGATATCGCGGCAGGGTTGAAAAAAGGTTTTTAGTTTCCCAGGCGGATCCGCTTCTTTTGGGACCCGGCGGCACTATTTCATCGGGGTCCAGGCCCTGGTCCCCAAGCGC
The DNA here is from genome assembly GCA_002432195.1 of Desulfobacteraceae bacterium UBA5852. Classification (GTDB taxonomy): domain Bacteria; phylum Desulfobacterota; class Desulfobacteria; order Desulfobacterales; family UBA5852; genus UBA5852. Next base: position 21,018 of record DJGG01000132.1, on the reverse strand, counting down.
TTCAGCCTACAGATCCCCTGCGGCGGGAAAGCATCTTCGATGCCCTCCACCCTTTCGCGGGCCGACAGCGTCCCACACCGGAATTTTCCCATGACACCTGTAGTCCTGTTGACCCTGACCTTTTTTTTCAACTTCGTGGCCCGGATCATCATGGCACCCCTGATGCCCACCGTGGAAAGTGACCTGGGCCTGGGCCACGGCCAGGCGGGGTCCCTGTTTCTGGGCACCGCAGCGGGTTACATGCTGGCGCTGGTCGGTTCGCCTCTGGTCGCCAGCCGGCTCACCCACCGGGGGGTCATCATCCTCTCCGCTCTGGCCGTCGGCCTGGCCTTGGCCGCCGTTTCCCTGAGCGGCGGCCTGGGCGCCCTGTGGGGCAGCCTGTTTGTTCTGGGCCTGGGGTCCGGCCTTTACCTGCCGTCGGGTCTGGCCACCTTGACCTCCAGCATTCCCGCCCGGCAGTGGGGGCGGGCTATCGGGGTCCACGAACTGGCTCCCAACGCCGCCTTCATCCTGGCCCCCCTGCTGGCGGAGGCGCTGCTCTGGGGGACTTCCTGGCGTGGGGCCCTGAGGGCGCTGGCCGTGGCGACGGTTGCGGTGGGCGGTCTATTCGCCTGGCGCTGCCACCAGGGGGCAAGCCGGGGGGTCCCGCCCGACGTGTCCGCGCTGCGCCGCCTGGGCCGGGAACGCCGCTTCTGGCTCATGATGGTCCTGTTCAGCCTGGGGATCAGCAGCACCTTGGGGGTGTATGCCATGCTGCCCCTTTTCCTGGTCGCCGATCACGGATTCAGTCCGGGAGGGGCCAACCTGATTTTCGCCCTTTCACGGGTTTCCACGCTGGCCACAGCCCTCCTGGGAGGCTGGGCGGCCGACCGCTTTGGCGCACGCCGCACCATGGCGGTGGCCATGGGCGCCTCGGGCGTCTGCACGTTCCTGCTGGGAGTGGCTTCCGGACCTGCCGTCCCGGTGCTGCTATTTTTGCAGCCCGTGCTGGCGGTCAGCTTCTTTCCGGCCGGTTTCGCGACTCTGTCGCGCATCGGTCCGCCGGAGGCCCGCAGCCTGGTGGTGGCCTTTACCGTGCCCCTGGCGTTCCTGGTCGGAGGCGGCCTGACCCCGGTCCTCATCGGCACCATGGGGGAAAGCGGCCACTTGGGGATGGGGATCAGCCTGACCGGCGGCCTGATCGCGGCGGGAGCGCTGCTGGTGCGCGGACTAGCCCAACAGAAATAGAATCAGGAACAGAATCGGTCGCTAGCGTCGGCGCCGAACCTCGATCTGCCCGGCGGTGACCGGTCCCTCGCTTGTCAAATGGCGTAGCTCTTGATCTTGCGGTAAACGGTGGAGGGGTTGACCCCGAGGATGCGGGCGGCCTCGACCCGGTTTCCACCGCAGGCCTCCAGGACGTCGCGGATGTGCCTTTTTTCCAGTTCCTCCAGGGTGAGAAAAGCGCTTCCCGGCGAGGGCGGGGCGTTGGCGGCCGGTGGCTGGCCGGAACTCGGCGGAAGCAGGTGCACCGTGTGGGACAAAGTGAGCTGTTCCCCCTGGGCGGACTCCAGGAAACCTTTCCGTTCCCCCACGGCGTTGGTGTAAGCCCCTTTGGCGTGCCCGAAAAACTCGTCTTCGAAAATGCTGCGGCTGAAGGCCGCCATGTTGACCCCCATGAACGGTGCGGCCGCCCGCGAACTGAGAGCGTGGATCACCCGCGCCAGCATTTCCTTGCCGGTCCCCGATTCCCCGGTGATCACCACGCTGTAGTCGGTGGGGGCCACCACCTCCACCTGGCGATACACCAGGGCCATGGCCTCGTCTCGGGCCACCAGGTGCCGAAAGGCTTCCGGGCGCTTGAGGTCGGCAAACGACTGCTTGCGCTCATGGAGTGTCAACTCGTGGCGCAGGCTGTAGCGTTCCAGCGCGCGCGTGATCACGATGACCAACTTTTCGTTGTTCAGGCTCTTGACCAGGTAGTCGTATGCCCCGAAACGCATGGCCTGGATGGCTGTGGCCACATCGTCCACCGCTGTGAAGATGATGCATTCCACATGGGGAAATTCGGTCTTGATCTGGCGCAGCAGTTCCAGGCCCTCCACCTGGGGCATGATCAGGTCCAGCAGAACCAGGTGGATGTCGAGAGTGCGCAGCAGGTCCATGACCCGGCGCCCGTCGGACAGCAGGGCCGGTTCAGGGAAGCCGGCGCCCACCAGAACGGCATGGATACTGGCCAATCACCCCGTATCGTCGTCCACGACCAGTACCGGCGTTCGGGGGTCGTTGATCTGCTCCATGGCTCGGGGCCCTCGGGAAGGATGGGTTGGCGGGTGGTGCGGGCCGGGATGTCCGGCCGGTCCGCGTCACTATACCATCGGTTTCCGGGAGCATACAAGCACGGCCCGCGGCACGGCCCGTGGAGCGCGGCCGGCGGAGTTCCACAGGGCCGCGGCACGGCATGGCTCCGCTCCGGCGGGCCGGCGATTGCGGCGTGTATGACGGGCAGTTTTGCCGCGGGGTCAACCTCAAGTTTCCGTTCCGCAGGGCGATAACCAGTGTGTCCGGTCCTAAGGACGCAGCCGGGTGCAGCCTCCAGGCGATGGCTCGGCCCAGCCGGGTTGCGTCGACGCAGGGAGCGGCCTCCGGGGTCCGATGGTTGGGGACCCGGGCACGGGAGCTATCCTTTCCGGGGCTGCAATCGTCCATTACGGGTTGGGGGTTGGGGTATGGATCTGGCGACCGTCATTGGTTTCGTCGGCGGTACGGTGGTCATATGCGTTGCCATATTCCTGGGCGGCGATGCGGTGCTGTTCGTGGATGTTCCCAGCGTGATGATCGTCCTGGGCGGAACCGTGGCCACCAGCTGCATCAAGCACAGTCTCCAGGATGTGAAGAACTCCATTGCCGTGGCCATGAAGGCCTTTGTCTTCAGGCTGGAATCCCCGGAGGAAATCATCACCAAGATGGTGGCCTACGCAAGAATGGCGAAGAAGGAAGGCCTCATTTCCCTGGACCAGGAAAAACCAAAAGATGCTTTCATGGGCAAGGCTCTGCGCTATCTTTCGGACGGCTACGACGAGCAGCTCATCGGCGACATGCTGGACAAGGATATGCGCCAGACGGTCAACCGCCACGTGATGGGACAGAACGTTTTCAGGGGGATGGGGGACTCCGCCCCGGCCTTTGGCATGATCGGCACCCTCATCGGCCTGGTGCAAATGCTCAGCAGCATGTCCGACCCCAGCCGGATCGGCCCCTCCATGGCCGTGGCGCTGCTCACCACGTTGTATGGCGCCCTGATCGCCAACGTGGTGTGCCTGCCCCTGGCGGAAAAGCTGGCCATGCGCAGCCAGCAGGAGCGGTGCAACAAGTCCATCATCCGCGAAGCCGCCGTGGCCATCAATCAGGCCGTTTCGCCCATGGTGCTGGAAGAGTCCCTGAAAATCTACCTGGCGCCCAAAACGCGCAATCCGGTTCCCAAGGGGAAAGCGGTCGGCGGCGCTGACAAGGCTTCCCTGGAGGCCTCCTCCCCATGAGCGACGCCCCGGTCGACCTGCCGGCCGCGCAGGACAAGGGTGCCCCCAAGTGGATGGTCACCTTCGGGGACCTCATGAGCCTGCTCTTGTGCTTCTTCGTGCTGCTCCTGTCGTTTTCGGAGATCGACCGTCAGAAGTACAAGCAGGTGGCCGGCTCCCTGGCCGAGGCCTTCGGCGTCCAGCGGAGCACCCCGGCCAATGAGACCCCCAAGGGGGTGGACATGGTGGCGCGGGATTTCAATCAAGACCTGGTTCCGCAATTCGAGCGTGAAGAGTACATTCCCACCCAGGCCGACGACACCCGCGGGGAGGAGCTGAAAAAGCAGCTGGAGGTCCACCTCAAGGGACTGGAAGATCAGGTCGAGGTGGAGGCCACCGGAGATCGCACCATCATTCGTCTCCTGGGGGGGGGCTCCTTCGATTCCGGGGAGGCCACGATCCGTCCCGAGCTGTTGCCGGTCCTGGGGGAGATCGGCGCGCGACTGCGGAATGCGCCGGGAGATATCATCGTTGCCGGCCATACGGACAACGTGCCGGTACGCAAAGGGCCTTTCGGAACCAATCTGAAGCTCTCCATCGCCCGGGCCGCCGAAGTGGCCCAGTTTCTCATCGACATCTCCCGTGTCGACCCCCGCCGGATATCCACCATGGGTTTTGGGATGTACCGGCCGCAACAACCCAACGATACGGAAGAGGGGCGTGAGCAGAACCGGCGCGTGGAGATCATATTGACCCACATACCCCTTTCCGAGTAAGCGTCCCCGGAAGGGGGCTGCCGCATGGGATTGCCGTGCTGCACGGCCTGGCGTTGGCGCCGCCACAACCTGCCAATCCGGGGGCTACGAGACAATATGCTTTCCAGGGACAGCATCTGGGTGATTTCTCCCGGTACCTTCGGGACACCGGATCTGGCTTTCTTGAATTTGCCCTCCCCGCCGCGGAGAATCGCCGAATATCGGCTCTCGGAGTTGGGCCGTTACCTCCTCTGCCCGGGGTCGGTGACATTCGAAAGCTGCCTCGTGGGCTGCGAGGTCCACCGCCGCAGCGGTCGCTGGTTGAAGGGCAAACGGTGGTTCCAGCGGTCGTTGCGTCGCGGGGACCCCTCCCCGGAGCCGAATGAGCCCTTGCGCCTGACGGCGCGGCACCCCTTGCACCTGCCGGTGCTCAAGGACCCCGCCCTGGCCGAGCATCTCCACAGAATGCGCGCGGCCCTGGCGGTCCTGGACCCGGTGATGACGGCGATCCAGGCCCTGGAAGGCACGGACCTGGAGGACGTGGTGGGCGTATGCGAGGAGGGCAGCGGCCAACAGACGCTCCTGGCGCTGCAGGGCACGCCGGCGGAGAAGTTGGACTTCGTGTCCCGCCAGCTGCTGAAACCCGTCCGGGTCACGCTGAAGCGGGCCCATTTGCACGATGGCCTCTACGAGCTGCGCGGATTCGACATCACGGGCTTCCGCCCCGACCTTCAGCACACGCTCCTCAAGCTGACCTGCGAGGACGGTATCCGGGCCTGCGTGCTGAACGCCGGCCGGCAACTGGCCTTTTGGGTGGATGACCTGCAGCGGCTCAGCGATATCCAGCTGCTGCAACAGGTGCTGCAGGCCGATGGCGACATCGCCCGTCAGTTGGAGCGCGCCCGTGGTGGCGCTGTCCGTCCCCTGCGCCTGCTTTTCAATCGCGCGATGGACATCGATTACTCCCGCAACCGCCTGCCGGGTTTCTACCGGGAGATGTTCCGATCCCTTGATTTGACCGCCGACCAGCGGCAGTCCGTGATCGCATCCCTCAACCAACAGCAGGTGGGGGTGTCCGTCAACAGCATGGAAACCGAGGTCCACGGACTTCCGCGTGCTCTGACCCAAATTGCCGTGCTGCACAACATGCGGGCCCTGGAGGCTTTGAAGGCCGACGTGCCCGAGGTCTATTCCCGGGTCAACGCCCGGGCGTCGCTCTCCGAGGCAGGTAAATACTACTTACTGGAATCCATTCAGGGAAGCAGCGATGAAGTCCGCGTTTAGCGAGCACGATTACGCCTGGGTGCAGGAGTTGATGCGCTATCCGGAGCGCCTCACCCAGCGGGTGGGGGCGATCGTCGACACCTCCCAGGTGCGCCTGCCGGAAGACCCCGTGGAAAGGGTCGTCTTCCAGGAGCGCGCCAAAATGGCCATCCGCAAGGTAGCCCAGGAAAAGGGCCATATTCTCATGGTGGGGCGTCCCGGGACCGGAAAATCCATGCTGGCGTCCATGTTCCAGCGCATTCTGGATCAATCCCTGGGAGATTACCTGCGCCCCAAGGACAGCGTGCTGGCCTTCCCGGGAAAGGACGGCAATCACATCCGCCTGGGTTACGAATCCCCCAAAATCGCCGAGCGTGTGATCCAGGCCCTGGCGGCGGCCATCGACGATGCGGCGGCGGGGCGCCATTTCAGTTTGCGGGAGTTGATCCGGCCCCTGCGACGGGTTCGCCGCGGACTGCTCCTGGGGACCGGCGTTCTGGTCCTGGGCGGTCTCTGGTGGCCTGCGCTGCTGGCCGGAGCTGCCATTACCGGGATCGGGGCCATTTTTATCTTCCTGCAGGAAAGCCAACATCGGGTTCAGGAGAAGATCCAGCGGGAGACCTCCGGCGGGCGACCCATCAGCGTGAAGCATCTTCAGGACCTGGTGCCCGTGATTCTCTACGACCCCCGCCGGGAACCGGAGCTGATGACCCGGGTCACCGAACCCAGCGCGCGCAACATGAAGGGCGGCTTCCGCCACGACCCCTATCAGTCGGGCGCCCTCCAGACGCCGCCCCACAAGCGCGCCTATCTCGGGGCCCACGCCACGGCCCCCATCATCTTCATCGATGAGCTCAAGACGCTCATGCGTGTGGGTTACATGGCGGAACTCCTGGAAGTCATGCAGGAAAAGCGCTACCTGCTGGAGGGCGGAATCGGGACGGGAAGCGGGGCGGCCGACAAATCGGAGAACTACCTGAAAGCCGACAACATCATCGTGGCCTGCTGCAACCACGACACGGTGCGTCACCTCCAGGAGGACGGGGACGGCGCCTTCCTGAGCCGCATCGAGGACAAGGGCGAAATCATCCACATGGAAAGCGCGGTGGCCGAAACCGACACCTCGGTGCGCCAGGTGGTGCAGTACATCAAGCAGGAAATCGAAAACCTGGGAGTTGAGTTGGGGCGCGTATGGGACACGGTGCGCCAGAGGGAAGGCGACGAGCGCGTGCGTCAGCGCTGCGCGGAGATTTTCGGGCGGCCCTTGCCGGAGGATTTCCGCCTGAGCATTCGGGAGTTTTCCGCCCGCGCCTGCATGGAAGTGGTCAAGGAGCTGCGCTGCCGGGCTTCGGACGGCAAACTCTCCACCATTCTGCGGCCCATCAACGGCATCATCAAAGCGGCGGAATTCGAGGCCATGGTGGAAAATTCGCCCCTGGTGGAGCCCGCGCATGTGCGGCGGGCCCAGGAACGCCACCTGAGCCTGGAGGGGGCCCTGCAAGCGGAGAGCGCCCGCTACAAAAAAGACCTCAAGAAGTACATCGACTCCATGACCGACGCCATCGGTTACGTCGTGGGCCTGGCGGTGGTGACCGCTTCCGCCGGAGGGCAGATGCACGGCCAGCCCCTGCCCATTCATGGCCAGGTGATCGCCGGGGGCGCGGACCTGGTGGTGGCGGGTGGCAAGATGGGGGAGATCGCCAAGGCGGCCGCCCAGAATGTGCGGGCCTCCATCCGGCGGGCCTTGCGGCACGCCGGCGCCCCCTATGTGGGCTACGAGATGCACGTGGAGTATATCCAGGCTCACGGCGGTGTGGAAGGGGACAGCGCCTCCAGCGCCATGGACGTGGCCCTGGTGTCGGATTTCATCCGCCAGCCGGTGAACCAGAAGTACGGAATCACGGGGGGCCTGACCGGGGACATCGTGCTGGCGGTGGGAGGCGTCACGGCCAAGCTGCGCTGCATCATGGACCCGGCCCTCGGCATGGAAGGCGCCTGCATTCCCTGGCCGAACAAGCTGGATGTGGAACCCCTCCTGGTCAACGCGGAAACCGAATTTGTCCGGATCCAGGAGGTTCCGGGGGTTCGGATATTTCGCGAGGACGGAGGGCAGATGCCCTTCGACGTCTATTTTTGCAAGACCAAATACAACGTCTACCGGGTGGTCATGGGGCTTGGGCGGCAGGCGGTCGAAGACCGCATGGCCGAGCGCTGCCGCGCGGATGCCCAGGCCTTGCGACGGGACCGGGATCCCCTTTGAGCGTCCGGGGCGCCGGGGCGCAAGCCCGGTTGCCTCACGGCGGGATTCCCCGGCCGGCCGCCGGACGCGCCCACGGATGATGCCGACATGGTACCTCAATGGAGCCTTACCGCGGACTTTCACGACCTGATGGAGGCCCTCCCCCTGCCCCTTCTGGTGCTGACCCCCGGAGGTCACCCCCTGGCGGCCACCCCCGCCTGGCGGCGCCGGCTGGAAGTCGACCGGATGTACGGCGAGCACGAGGCCGGGATCTCCGTGGATCTGCCTTTCGAGGTGCCTTTGCACGGGGAGGCGCGGGAGCGCTTCGCCGCGCAATGGCGGCGGGCCGCGCAGCGCCCCGGGTCCGGCTTCCGCTTCCCGCTTCAGGAGGGTGCGGACGCGGCTGTCGCCCGGGATTCCCTGGTGGTGTGCTTTCTGCCGGCACCCGTGGCCGGCGCTATCCTCTGGGTATGCGCCGCCGAGGCCGCGCCGCAGGCCGAGAGCCTCCCGCAGTCGAGAGAAGAGGCCATCCTGGAAGCGCTGGCCTGCGTCAGCGATGCAGCCTGGGTGGGGGTTGCCGGGAGCGGGCGGCTTAAGGTCAGCCCGGGGTGGTTCTCCCTGCTGGGTTACCCCCCGGAGGCCTTCGGGGTAAACCCGGAGACCTGGATCGCCATGATTCATCCGGAAGACCAGGACCGCTGTGCCGGCGCCCTGCACGCGCATCTGACCGAAGGCCAGGCCGTGGACATGGAGTATCGCCTGCGCTGCCGGGACGGTGAGTACCGCTGGGTCCGCTGTCGAGGCAGCGCAACGGACAGGGGGGCATCCGGCGGCACCCGTTGCGTGGTGGGCAGGCACGGCGACATCACCTGGCGCAAGCGGGCGGAGTCGGTCCTCAAGGAAAGCGAGGCGCAGCTTCACCAGGCCCAGAAGATGGAAGCCCTGGGCACGCTGGTGGCCGGCATGGCCCATGAAATCCATAACCCGGTGAGCCTCATCCTCTTCAACCTGCCCATCATCCGGCGTATCTGGGCAGACGTGCTCCCCATGACGCTCCAGCAGGCCGCGGAGGAGCCCGGCCGCAAATTCGGCGGTTACGCGGCCTCCTTTCTGGCCCGCAACCTGGATCAACTGCTGGCCGATATGGATCTCGCGGCCGGCCGCGTTTCCAAAATCGTTCGCGATCTCAAGGATTTTGCCCGCCAGACGCCGGTTTCGGAAAAGGAATCCATCCAGGTCAACGATGCCGTGACCCAGGCCGTGCGCCTGGCCCAGTCCACCGTGCGCTCGGCCGGTGCCCAGCTGGAGATGCGCCTGGCGGATAAGCTGCCCCCCATCGAAGGCCACCGGCAGAGCGTCGAGCAGGTGATCCTCAACCTGGTGATCAACGCCCTGGAGGCCATCGGGCACCACGAGGGGCGCATCGTCATTCGGACGGGGGCTCAGGATTCCGGCCAACGGGTGTGGGTGTCGGTCAGCGACAACGGCCGGGGCATCGCCGAGGCCATCCAGGGGAGGATTTTCGATCCCTTTGTCACCGACAAGCAGTCCCAGGGTGGCACCGGCCTCGGACTTTCGGTGAGCTACAGCCTGGTGAAGGCCCACCATGGGCACATCAGCTTCGAAACCCAGGCAGGCCAGGGGAGCACTTTCACCGTGGAGCTGCCGCGGGTTCAACCCGCCCGCATCCGCCGGATTCTGGTGGTCGACGATGATGCCATGATCCGGCAGATGCTGCGGCAGGCGCTCCAGAGGGTCCCGGGTTACCGGGTGGACGAAGCCGCCGACGGCATCGACGGCTTGATCAAGCTGGGGACCGCGACACCCGACCTGCTGGTACTCGATCTCAAAATGCCGGGGATGAACGGGTTGGAAGTCTGTCGCGCCATTCGTAAGAACGCCAAGCTGGCGGGCCTGCGGGTTATCGTCACCACCGGTCACCCGGGACACCCCGACTTGGACGCCATGGCCGCCCTGGGATTCGATCAAACCTACACCAAGCCCATTCGCCTGGCGGCCTTCACCGACGCGGTGCAGCGGATACTGGAGGGCGCGGAGGGCGCCTAAAGTTTTCCTCCCGGTCGTCGATAATTCACGTGGCCACCCTCGGCTGCCGAGGGCCGCGATCCCGCGGTTGATCGGACTCCTTACCCGGTCCGGCGGCGACCTGCATGGCCGGAACGATTGGTCTCTGGGGTGCGCCCTGCGGCCCCCAATATCACACGCAGAGGGAAGACGAGCGCAGCATGAGAATCGAATGTCCTCATTGCCGGAAGGTTTACAACGTCCCGGACGAGAAGTTGCCGAAGCGCAACCGCGTCCGTTTCCACTGCCCGGCTTGCAAGGGTCCCATCGAGGTCGCCCTGGAGGCTCCGGCACCGGAGGCCGTCAACGTCGGCGCGGTGGCGGACGCGGCCGCCCAGCCGGACTTCAAGGCGGTGGTTCTGCGCAAGCTCAAAGACCTGCCCCCCATGCCCCAGATTGTCTTCAAGGCCCGGGAGATCATCGGGAATCCGGATTCCGAGATGCGCCAGTTGGCCAACCTGCTGGAAAGCGATCAAGCCATCGCCACCAAAGTGTTGAAACTGGCCAATTCGGCCTACTACGGGCTGGCCGGCAAAGTCTCCTCCATCCGGCACGCCTCCAGCCTGCTGGGCTTCAAATCCCTGGGGCAGTTGATTTCCATGGCCGGCACCGCCAGCGTGCTGGGGAAATCCCTGAACGGATACGGCCTGGATGCCACCGGCACCTGGCGGCATTCGCTGATGGTGGGAACCGCCTCCAAGGTCATCGCCCTCGAAAAGCACCCCGAACTGGAAAGCGACGCCTTCGCGGCCGGCCTGATCCACGACGTGGGCAAGCTGATTCTGGACCCCCACGTCTTCGCCCGCAAGGAAGCCTTCGACCGGTGCACGGCCGGCGGCCGCAACAGCACGCTGACCGCGGAACAGCGCATCCTGGGCTTCGATCACGCCGAGATCGGCTTCGAGGTGTGTCGCCACTGGAACATTCCAGCGGGCATCGCCGAGGCCATCAAGGGGCACCACAATCCCTCGCGCTCCAACGGCGACGCGCTGACCTACATGGTCTATATGGCCAATGCCATTTCCAATGTGGCCTCCGCCGCGGCGGGGATGCAAGGGACCATGGCGCTCATGGATGGGATCGAGGCCTTCATGTACATGATCGATGACGAGGCCTTGACCTATCTGTCCATGGGCCAGAAGGATGTGGCCCGGATCCTGGTGCAGGCGCAGGAGTCGGTGGAAAAAATCACGGCGCAGCTCGATGCGGCCGCCTGATACGCGAATGCGGGCGCCTTCGCCGGAGACCATTCCGCCGGCCGTCGTTGCTCAAACTACCGGGCACGGGGCCCGTCACAGGATTCCGCTCATGGAAGCAAACCGCGTCAACACGATCGCCCGGTGCGCGCTGGCCTTGCTGGACGGCAAACGGACCGAAGCGCTGCCGGACCCGGCCCTGCGTCACTTGCTGAAGCTCTCGGGCCACCGACGGCTGTGGCTGTCCCGCCGCGATGCGCCGCCTTCCGGGCAGGCCAGCTTCGCACTGCTGGCACGCATCGAAACCCCGGGCGGGAACCCTGACAGCGGGTTTTCACCCGGGCAGCCCGACCCGGTGGCCTGGCCCGCCGAGATCGCGCAGCGCCTCTCCGCGGGCCAGACGGTTTGCGGGGTCGTGGCCGAGATGACGGCGGACCTGCGTGCCGTCCTGGACGCCTGGGGGGCGGCGTCTTTTCTGGCCTTGCCCTTGATGGTTTTCGGGAACTGGTGGGGCACCATCCGCCTGGAGAGCGAGGCGGTCGAGGTGAGCTGCGCGCCATCCGTGCTGGCGGATCTGCGGACCCTGGCCGATCTGTTCGCCGCCTTTTTCGAGCGCCAGGTGGCCGGCCAGGAGCATCAGGAGCGTGTCAAGCTGGTGGGCGCCCTCGAGATGGCGGGTGCCGTATGCCACAAGCTCAATCAGCCCATGCAGGTGATCCTGGGCTATTCGAGCATGGTGTCCTCCGGGGACGTGAAGGACCCGGAACAGGTGATGGCCATCGTCAAAACCATCGAAGACGAAACCCGCAAAATGGGCATCATCACCAAGAACCTCATGGGCATCACCAAGTACCGCAGCGTGGCGTCGCCAGGCGGATTCCGGATGGTCCACCTGGGAGATGATCCGGCAATCGGTTGATGCCTTCGTCCGGGCGGTCGTCCCGGAGGGGGGGCCTTGCCGCCGCGCGCGAACCGCCGGCCCCCGGACGGTGCGGGCAACCTTTTCGCGAGATGGCCATGGAATTGACGGTCATCAGCCCGCCGGTTTCCGGCAGCGCCGGCCGCAGCGAGAACCTGACGCCCGCCGGCCTCCTGAAACCGGGACAGGCCCTGTCGGCCCGTGTGGTGCAACTCCACGCCGATGGCACGACGCTGCTGGATTTCGGGCGCTTCCGGGCCGTGGTGGACACCGATCCCCGCTGGCGTCCGGGGGATCTCCTGCGCCTGCTGGTGGCCTCCGGCGCCCCCGGAGCCTCCGTTTCCGGCGAATCCCGCATGCCGATCCGGCTGCTCTTGACCTCCCCCGCGGCCGGCTTCCACGAAGATCACGGCCGGTCCGCTTCCAACCCGCCGTTNNGGGGCCGCCGGTCCGGATCCGGCGCCCGACGCGGCGTCCCTGCACCTCAAGCCTGGCGCCCTCCGGTGGAGCCGTCTGCTGGAGGCATTCGCCGGGTGGGTCGTCCGTCGTTCGGCGGCCGCTAAGCCTGGAACGGAGGCTCCCGCGGATCGCATGGCCCGATTGACCGACGGGAGCAGGGGGGGGGATGGGACGGGGCGTCCGGCGGCGGCCAGCGACATCGACCAGGGCCCGCGTGACGCGCCGCCCACCTGGCAGCAAGCCTTCGAGTGGGATGGGGGGCAGGTGATGCTGAAGATCTTGGAGCGGCCGGCCGCCGGGCGGCGGGAGGGGGCGAGGGCCCGTGCGTCGATCCTGGCGGTGACCCGGCACCTGGGGCCCGTGCGTGTGGACCTGTCCTGGAACGGGCAGGGGACGGGCATCAGTTTCTTCGTGGCCGCCGAAGCCACAGCGCGCTGCCTGCGCTCGGAGTTGGACGATCTGCGGCAGTCCCTGGAAGCCTGCGGTCAGTCCGTGCAGTTGCGCGTGACGGTTTCCCCCAGCCGCATCGAAGCCTTTGCCCTCGCGGAGCGCAACTGTCGCGGGCGGCGTATTTCGACCCACGGAGTATAGGCGGTCATGGATCCTCGGAGGCTGAAAGCCGTTGCCTTGCGCTACGAGCGGGATAAGGACGCCGCTCCGCGACTGGTGGCCAAAGGGACGGGGGAAATGGCCCGGCGCATCGTCGAGCGGGCCGCCCAAAGCGGGGTACCGCTGCGCGAAGACCCCGGCCTGGCGGAATTGCTTTCCGCCCTGGAACTGGAAGCGGAAATCCCCCCCGTGCTCTACCGCAGTGTGGCCGAGGTGCTGGCGTACATCTACCGGCTCAACGGCGCCGGGTGAAGTTCCCGGGGCAGATGGCTGCCGGCGCAGGCGTGGTCGGTTGGGCGGCCGTCCGGAACCACGCCATGCCTGCTAACCGCCGGAGGGCCTGGGTGTGCGATACGCGGCGTGCGCGGGGGACGCGGTTTCGGCCACCGCAGCGCTTGGCTTGCCGCCGGGGGCGCGGTCCAACTCCTGACGGACGGCCAGGCCGAGCTTCTCGATGAGGTAGGGTTTGCGGACATAGGTGCCGGCACCGAGGCGCTGGGCTTCGCGCACGCGATCGGTTTCGGAGTAGCCGCTGGCGATGATGGCGCGCTGATGCGGCTTTACCTGCAGAATGCGCTGGTAGGTGTCCAGCCCGTCCGGGCCGGGCTCCATGATCATGTCCAGAATCACCAGATCCGGCGGGTGGCGCCGGGTGTGCTCCAGCGCCTCGGCGCAGGAGGCCGCCGTGGCCACGCGATAGTTCAGGCGGCTCAGGATGGTCGCGGCGATTTCCCGCTGCTCGACCACGTCATCCACCACCAGGATCGCTTCCCCCCTGCCCATGAAGGCCTCCAGGGGCAAGGGGCCGGCCTTGGCCTCCTGGGCCTCCCGGGTGACGGGAAACAGAAGGGTGAAGGTGGAGCCGACGCCCTCCCGGCTTTCCAGGTGGATGATGCCCTTGTGATCCTGCACCGTCCCCCACACCACCGCCATCCCCAGGCCGGTGCCGCTGCGGCCCATGACCTTTTTGGTGTAGAAGGGTTCGAAGATGCGGTTCAGGTCTTTCGGGGCTATTCCCGTCCCCTCGTCGCTGATCTGAAACACCGCATAGTCCCCCTCGGCAATGTGATCGTAGCCCTGAAGGGGGCGCTCGATGTGGCGGTTTTCCGTCTCCAGGCGGATGCGGCCGCTGCCGGAGTGGGCTTCAAAGGCATTGGCCACCAGGTTCATGACGGTCTTGCGCAGGTGTACCGCGGACCCCCGGATGTTGAGCAGCCGAGGTTCCAGCTGGGTGTCCACGCGGACCCTGGCAAACTCGTTGCGCAGGCGATCGTACTCCGGGGAGGTCAGATAGCCGCTGATGATGTCATTGAGGTTCAGGACCTCCGTGTGGGTGACACCGCGGCGCGCCAGGGTGAGCAGGTCCTGGACGATGGCGGCCGCCTTCTGGCCGGACTGCTGGATGATGCCCAGGGGCTCCCGCAAGGGACTGTCCGCGGGAACCTCCATCAACAGGTATTCCGGGTAGCTCACCATGCCGGTGAGGACATTGTTGAGGTCGTGGGCCACCCCGCCGGCCAGCAAGCCCAGGGATTCCATTTTCTGGGATCGGCTGAGGCGTTCCTGCAGTTCCAGCTTTTCCCGCTGGGCCTTTTCCTGCTCGGTCATGTCGGTGGCGAAACCGATGATGCCGGCCACCTGCCCGCGGTCGTCCATGTAGGGGATCTTGTCCACCAGCATGGAGCGGGCGCCCTCCGAGGTCTGGATCCGGGCGTAGCGCAGCAGGGAGGGGCGTCCGGTCGCGACGACCTCGCTGTCGTCGGCCAGGACCGGAGCGACGGATTCCGCGAAAATCTCCCCATGGGTTTTGCCGATGATGCGATCCATGGGAATCTGCAGCATCTGAGCGAACCGTCGATTGACGCGGATGTAGCGGCCCTGGGGATCCTTGAAGAAAATCAGGGCGGGG
>DJGG01000132.1:0-6073 GCA_002432195.1 Desulfobacteraceae bacterium UBA5852 | reverse complement strand
GGGGGAGGCGTCGAGCATGATTTCCAATTCCCGGCTCTTGGTCTCCAGCAGCGATTTCAGCCGGTGCAGCTCGCGGGTCCGTTCCTCCACCATTTG
Source organism: Desulfobacteraceae bacterium UBA5852 (assembly GCA_002432195.1). Lineage (GTDB taxonomy): Bacteria > Desulfobacterota > Desulfobacteria > Desulfobacterales > UBA5852 > UBA5852. The sequence goes on along the minus strand of DJGG01000132.1, from coordinate 5,977 downwards.
TTCGAGGTTGGAGAAGATATCGAAGTAGTTGCCGATGAGCCCCTCGTATTCGGCCTTGCTCAGGGCCAGCTCGTTCTTCAGGTGCTTGATCTCCGTGGACATCAAGCGGACCTGCTCTTGGAGCGCCGTATTTTCGGATGCGCCGGACAAGCTAGAGAATCCCTTTCACCGCGAGGGCGCTCAGGGCCTGGGATACATCGGGCGCGATCAGGTCGATGGCATTGGCGGAGATCTCCAGGTTTTCCATGCGGCGGGCCAGGTCGTCGGCGTCCACGGCCTGCGGCGGGCAGTAGGTTTCCCCGATGCGGTGCGCGCAGTGGTTGGCCAGGCAGATGGTGGCGGCCAATTGACGGAATTCGGGGGCGGCGGATTCCGGTTCATGGTGGTAACCGATGCCCTGGCAGAGCTCCGCTGGAAAACCCCAGTCCACGGCCAAGGTCATGCCGATGGCACCGTGGTGGTAACCCAGGATGCTGGTTTCTGCCGCCGGCAGGTCGTGGGCGTGGCGTCCGAGTCCGTTCAGGGCGGCGGCGAACTGGGAGTGCATGAACTGATCCTCGACAATGATGCCGATGTCGTGCAGCAGCCCGGCGGCATAGGCCTGGCTGCCGTTGAGGCCGTATTCCCTCCTGTAGATCAATTTGGCGAAATGGGCAACGGTCACGCAATGGCGCCACACGGCCTCGCGGGAGTATCCGGCGATCTCGGAGGGTTTCTGGAAGAGATCGCAGACCGTCTGGCTCAGAGCCAATTCCTTCAGGGGCTCGAAGCCGATGAAGATGACCGCCTGGCGCAGGTCGGCAATTTTCTGGCGCGGGGCGCAGAAAGCCGAGTTGACGAGTTGGAGGACCCTGGCCGCCAGGGGCGGATCGGTTTCGATGATGTCCACCAATTCTCTGGCCGTCGATCGGGGATCGTTGATGATTTTCAGAATTCCCACCACCACCGCGCGAATGGAGGACATGCGCGACGCGTTCACCGTGCGAAGCAACCGCTGCAACTCCATGGCAAGCATTCCTTTGTCCAGCCTTCCGGGCCGCACCCGGGACCGGGAACCGACGGCCGGTGCCCGGCCTTGCGGCCGGATGCGCGTCTGTCCGCGGCCGGTGGGTCCGGGAGGGATGCAGATCGAAGTCCCGTTGGCCACGATACCCGCGATGGTGTTTCCAGTGTAGGATCGGGGGCGAGGCACATCGGTGGATTTGAGAAATATTATCGCCAAGTTGAAATTTTACTTGAGGGGATCCGGGGGCCAAAGGGGAGGGGGAAGCCGGTGGAGGGTTCATGTCCCCGGCGAGCGCTCGCGGAGGGGNNGGTGGCCGACCGGACCCGGGAGTTGGAGCCGCGGGAAAGTCCCACAGGCTTTCGAACGCCCGTCCCCCCGCCGGGTACCAAGCGTTTCACCGGGCGCCGGGGGCAGCCCGCCCCATGCGACCGTCATCCTCGGCCCCGGCCGGGAGGGCTATCCGGCGGAAGCTGCGCGGTGGTCCTCGGCCTCCGGCGGGGTGTCGATGCCGTGGCGCTTGATCTTCTCCACAAGGGTGGTGCGGTTGAGCCGCAACAGCTTGGTCGCCTGATTTTTCACCCACTTGGTTTTTTCCAGGGACTTGAGAATCAGGGCTTTTTCGAATTCCGTGACCGCTTCGTTGAGGCAGATTCCCTGATCGGCGATGGCCACGCGCGGTGCCGCGTGGACCGCCGTGCCGGCGCCGGCCGTCACCCGTTCCGGCAGATCCTCGGGGCCGATCCACGCTTTGGCCTGGAGCACGGTCAGCCGTTCCACCAGGTTGCGGATCTCGCGGACGTTGCCCGGCCAGGGGTAGGCGCACAGCACGTCCAGGGCGGATGGCGTGAAGCCGGCCAGAACGGTGGGGCCGGCATTGCGGAACAGAACGCGGAAATGGTCCAGCAGCAAGGGGATGTCCTCCGGGCGCTCCCGCAGGGGCGGCAAGGGCAGCGGTATGACGTAGAGCCGGTAGAACAGGTCTTCGCGAAAGCGGCCTTCCGCCACCCGGGCCTCCAGGTCCCGATGTGTGGCGGCGATGATGCGCACATCCACCCGGATGGTCTGGCAACCGCCCACCGGCTCGAACTCCCCTTCTTCCAAGGCCCGCAGCAGCTTGACCTGGAGATCCGGGCGCATGTCGCCGATCTCGTCCAGGAAGAGGGTGCCTCCGTGCGCCGCTTCGAATTTACCGGCCTTGTTGGCGGTGGCACCGGTGAAGGCCCCCCGGACATGCCCGAACAATTCGCTTTCCAGCAGGTTTTCCGGGATCGCGCCGCAATTGAGGGCCACGAAGGCGCCTGCGGACCGCCGGGAGCGTTGGTGGATTGCCCGGGCCACCAGCCCTTTGCCGGTTCCGGTCTCACCGGTGACGAGCACCGTGCTGTCACTGGCGGCCACGCGCTCGACGAGCCTGAACAGGCGCCGCATGGGAGGGCTCTGGCCGATGATGCCGGGGAAGCCGCCGTCCGAGGCCGAGTCCGCGGCCGAATGGGGCCGGAGAGGCGGTTGGTCGGTCAAACCGGGAGTTCCACGTGCAGCAGTCATACGCCGTCCTTCCGTCGATGGCAGGGCAAGGGGGTGCTTGGCCCCAACGCCAGCAATTGGCATGCCAGAGTATCCCAATCCGTGGGGAACCCGGTTAACTCAGCGTTACAACAGGAGAATGCCTAGATCGGGGATCTTCCGGCAAGGGGAGAGCGCTGGATGGCGAGGCGAATTGCAGCATCGCCGGCGGAACCCGGAAACGCGGAGCTGGCCGACGGTGGGTCGGACGGGATTACAGGGCTGTGGCCCGCCCCGTGCGGAGGCGGGCCACAGGGGCCGGAACAGGGGCGAATTCCGCCCGGCGGCGTAACCGGGGAGCCTTGCCCTCAAAGGGGTGCGGTCTGTTTTGCAATTTGCCACACGGCTTGCATTCTGCACACCCGGGCCGCGGCCGCGGCCGGGCGAGCAACCCGCGGCTCAGGCAAAGGCCGCCATGGCCGCCTCCTGGTTGGGAAAAATCGCGACGCTGCTGGTCTCCTGGAATTCCTTGAGCTCCTTCTCCAGGCCCGGCGTGGCTACGGTCCGGACCTGGATGCCGCCGCCTTGGCACAGGTCCATGGCCGCAATGATGAGCTTGATCAGGGAGACATTGGTTTCCGAGACCTTGGAGAGGTCCAGGATCATCTTTTTCATGCCCGCGCTCTTCATTTCGCCGACCTTGGCCTTGAGGGCCGTTTCGGTTTCCACGATGGTGGGGCGCAGGACCTTGGAGGGTATGGTGAGCACGGGCACGTCGCCGTTGAGGTTGAAATACTTCCGCGCCTCGTCTTCCTTGGGGGCTTCCTCCGGCTTTTCCTGAAGCGTGAACAGCTTGCTGACCCGCTCGATGAGCTGCTCCGGCTTGAAGGGCTTGACCACGTAATCCTTGACTCCCATCTGGACGATTTTCATGACGTTCTCTTTGCCCGCCTCGGCGGTCAGCATGATGACGGGGATGTCCTTGAGGGCCGGCTCGGTCTTCATCTTGGCGAGCATTTCGACGCCGGTCATCACGGGCATGGTGATGTCCAGGATGATGAGATCGGGCCTTTCCTTGGCGGCCAGGGCCAGGCCCTCGACGCCGTTTTCCCCTTCGGAGAGCGTGCAGTCGTAGGTGCGGAAGGCTTTCTTGACGATCATGCGGATCGTTTTGCTGTCATCGACGGTCAACACTTTCAGGCTCATGGTGCTCCCTCCCTTGGCAGATGTCAGACGCCGGGCTTGATGAACGCCTGGATCATGGCCACATGCTCCGCGTGGCCGAAGACGAGGCGTTCGTTCAAGGCCCAGCCCTTGGATTCGATATGGAAATCGCGCCCCGAGGTGATGGATGGAATCGACAGATCGCAGGGCAGGCCGGCGTCGCACAGCTTGGACTTGAGGTTGCCGCCGATCATGTTGCTCAGTTCACCGATCACGTCGTGAATCTCTTCCTCGCTGTCCACCTCCTCGAGCGCCATGCCCAGCATGCCCGCGGTCAGGCAGCGGGCGAAGGCCTCCCCCACATGCAGATTGACATTCCCCAGGACGTCGCCGGCCAGGCTGACCGTTCCCACGATACGGTTGCCGTTTTCGGTGATGTCCCGGCTGTCCTCCAGGTCCGTCAATTCCATTGACAGCATGGTGTCGAAGACTTCCAGCACGGCTGTCCGGATGGAGGCCTTCAAGTCGAGTTGGGCCAAGCTCATAGCGGTATCCTTCCGTCAGGTTCACGGGCGGCGGTGCCCGCTTTGACATTCGATATCGGCCGAAGAGGCGGATACTTTAGGTCCCACTGCCGGCGGCCGGGAGATAGACGCAAAAAACCGTGCCGCCGGACTCGCCGTCGGCCACCGTGATGGTGCCGCCCAGGGCCCGCACCAGGGCATAGCTGGTGGCCAGGCTGAGTCCCCGGCCCTGGCCGGCCGGTTTGGTGGAGAAGAAGGGGTCGAAGATCTGGCTGCGGATTTCCGGCGGGATCCCCGGCCCCTGGTCGGCCATGCGCACGGCGACGCCCTTCGGGGCCCGTTCGGCTTCGGGCAGAACGGCCGGGCGGCTGCTGATCCGGAGATGACCGCCCGCCGGCATGGCGTCCATGGCGTTGTCGACGATACTGCCGAAGATATCCTCCAGGGCCGTGGGGTTGCCCAGGACGGGGGGCAGGTCCGGCTGAAGGTCGACAAGCGGGACGATGGGCAGCTCCGGACGCAGGGCCAGGCGTTGGGCGATGGCGGCCTGCAACACGGGGTTCACGGACAGCGGCCGTGCTTCCACGGGCTGGCTGCCGGAGAAGCGCATGAGGCCCCGCACAATTCCGGATATCCGGTCCGCCTGGGCTTTCATCACCGCCAGGGTGGAGAGGATGGGCTCTGTCAGGCAGCGGTCCATCTGCAGCAGCTGAAGGTGGCCCGAGAGGATATTGAGGGGGTTGAGCAACTCGTGGAAGACCCGCGAGGTCAACCGCCCGATGGAAGCCGACTTTTCCGCCTGGAGGATGCGGGACTGGGCCTGCACCAGGGATTGGTGCTCCCGGTGCAGGTCGGCGTAGAGGCGTGCATTCTCCATGACCAGGGCGCACTGGCGGGTGAGGACCGTCAACAGCCGCATGGTTTCATGGGTGACCGTGCTCTCCTCCAGCGGAGAGGCCGCCAGGGCGGCCCCCAGGGTGCGGCGGTGGGTGACCAGGGGCATCATGAGGAGCACCCGGGGGCGCTGCAGCACCAGGGCCGGCAGCAGCGCCGGCCGGCGGCGGTTGATGATCCAGGCGAACATGCCGCATTCGATCTGGGCGTCGATTTCCCGCTGGCATACCTCGCGATCGGCGGCGGGCCGGACATCCTGGAGGCGGAACTCATGGGTGGCCTCGTCCACCAGGCACAGGGCACTCATGTGCACCTGCACGTGCTGCTCGATTTCCCGGCGGCAGGCCTGCCAGATCCGGTCCAGGTCGGTGGGCCGATCGATCTGCTCCTGGAACTGGGCCAGGGCCTCGATCCTGTCGAGGAGCTGGCCCATGGCCCGATTGCCCTGTTCCAGGTCGAGGACCCGGCGGCGGCTGGCATCCAATTGCGGGCGAAGGTTCATCATGGGGTCTGCGCCGCCGCTAGGGTAAAGGGGCGGATGTCCGTGAAGGCCGCCACCATGTCGCCCATCAGGGGCTCGATATCCTCCAGGCACAGGCCCACCAGATCCCAGGCGGCGGGCAGCAGGGCGGGCACGCGGGCGTCCCCCCCCGTCCCCAAGCCCGCGGCGCGGCTGAATATGTCCGCCACGTGGACCACGGCGGTCTCCAGGCCGTGGGAAGGTGAAGCCTGGGGAGCATGGTGAAATTGGATCGCCTCCGCCACCATGGGGGGCAGATTCCACTTTTCCGCCAAAAGCCCGCCGATCTCCGGATGGGTGAAGGGCAGCAGGCGGGCTTCGGCCTCCAGCAGCAGCAGGTGCTCGTCCCGCGCTGCCTCGACCACG
>DJGG01000084.1 GCA_002432195.1 Desulfobacteraceae bacterium UBA5852 | reverse complement strand
GCCGCCGGCGGGCTCATCGGCGGCACCGCCGCGGCCAGCGGACCGGCCTATGCCGCGGGCTGGGAAGTCCAGCAGCGTTACGACATGGCCTACCAGCAGTGCATGGCCGCCAAGGGCCACCAGGTCCCGGGATACTACCAGGCCTCCCGGCGCTCCTACCGGGTCCCCCCGCCGCCCCCGCCGCCCGGCTACCGGCCGNNACGCCCGCCCGTGCCTCCGGACCTGGACTGACCGCTGAAGCCCGGCCGGACGCGGGCGCATCAGCCGGTGCGCTCCAGGGCCAGGAGGCTCATGTCGTCCTGGGGCGCTTCCCCCCCGCGCAGGCGCGCGGCTTCCTGAAAGACACCCTCCACCGTCGCTTCCAGGGGGCGGCGGTGGAACCCCCGGAGGGCGTCGTGGAGGCGCTGCTTGCCGTGACGCTCGCCTTCCGTCCCGAAGTGGTCCATGAGCCCGTCGGTGTAAAGGAATACCCGATCCCCGGGACCGAGCTGCCGCTCGGCCTCCCCGTGCGCCTGCCCCATCCCGGCGCCGATCACCGGGGCGTGCTCCGCCAGCACCTCCAGGCGGCCGTCGGCCCGCACCAGCAGCGGCGGCACGTGGCCGGCGTTGCTGTAGGCCAGACGCCCCGTGCGCACATCCAGGGTCATGTAGACAATGGTGAAAAAGCAGTCGAAACGGTCCAGGGGAAACGCCTGCTCCAGGCGCGCCACCACGGCCGCGGGGCTGAAAAGCTTGCCCGTCAGGGACATGCGGTTGTGGAGGCTGTGGAGAAACTGGGACACCGTCACCGCCACCAGGGCGGCGGAAACGCCGTGGCCGCAGACATCCAGCACGTAGGCACTGAGGGTTTCGGGGCGGCTGGCGTAGACCTGGAAGATGTCCCCCCCCACGTGCCCGCAGGGCTCGAAACGCCAGGCCGTGCACACCCCGGGGATCTCCAGGGCCAGCTGGGGCAGCAGGCTCTTCTGGATCTCCCCGGCCGCCCGCAGGTCGGCTTCCACCTGGGCCTGCTTCTCCTCCAGCGCCCGGCGCTGGGCCTCGATCTCGGTGATGTCGTAGATGATTACCAGGGTCATGCGGCGTCCCTGGAAATTCACGCGGCGGGCTGAAAACTCCAGATGCTTCAGGACCGGCCGGCCGTCGATGTAGAACACCCGCTCCAGGCGTTCCCGGTCCACGGGGGCGTCCTGGGCCAGGGTGCGCAGGAGGGACTGCTTGAGGGCGCAGAAGCGGCACTGGGAGGTGGCGCCGCAGGACCGGTTCTCCCGCACGGCGTTGACGCAGCCGCTGATCCGGCCGAAGGAGGCCCCGGCCAGCTGCTCGGCGGCGCGGTCGAACAGGCTCAGGAAGCTCCGGTTGAACTGGTGGATGCGCAGGTCCTCGTCCACGATGAGCACCGCGGAGGTGATGTTGTCCAGCAGGAGGTTCAAAAACGCGGCGGATTCCTTGAGGCTATCGAAATCCGGAAGCGCGGCGTCCGACATGGGGAGGCCCACCCTTTCGCGAGCAAGTCACGGTTCGAAGTTCCACGGCCGGGGGTTGGCCCTCCGGACCGGCCTGCCCGGCGGCTCGTCCCGTCGGGCGCCGGCACCCGGCCGAACGTCACGGGGCCAGCCAATGGTGAGCATTTCCACGCGGTCCGCAATCCCGCCGGGGTGGCGCCTGCCAGCCGCCTGTCAGGGGCCGGTGGGGTAAAAGGTCACAACGCCCACCCCGGGCAGCGTGACGGTGAGGGTCCGGGCCGCGGCGTCCGCCTGGGCCACCAGCACCGCCCCGGCGGCGGTGTGCAGCCACAGGGCCTGCCGGCGCGTTTCCCAGCGCAGCGGAACGGTCTCGCTGCCGGCCGTCCACCGGCCCTTGCCGTCGGCCTCCAGGTGCAGCTGCACCTGCGGCCCCGGGGGCACGGTCGCCCGGGAAAGGTAACGGCCTTCCCAGCGGGAGGACGGCCCGCAGGCCGTCAGCAGCAGCGCCGCCAGCAGCAGCCCCCCGATGACCTTCCGGCGCCTCATTCCAGCATCTCCCGCAGGGTGGCCACCAGGCGGCTCTCCAGCTGCCAGGCCGACGGTTTGGCGAACACCAGGAGCGTCATGGCCAGCCACACCAGGTCGCGCAGGAGGGTGCCCCAGCTCATGGGTTCCTCCACCGAGGTGAAGCAGCCGCAGCCGATGGGGATGTCCCGCAGCAGGGTCACCAGAATGACGCCGCAGAAAAGCACCAGGAGTCCCGCCAGCAGGGCGGCCGCCGCCTGGGTGCGCCACCCCAGCACCAGGAGCACCCCCGCCACCAGCTCCACCCAGGGCATGCACACGGCCAGGGCGTTGATGGACCAGGCCGGCGCCAGCTGGTAGCTGGCGATGGTGTCGGCGAACTCGGCCGGAAAGTTGATCTTGTACATGCTGGCGTAGATAAACACCCCGCCGATGTAGAGGCGCAGGACCAGCAGCACCGCCGGGTGGGTCACGCCCCGGCGGAGCCACGCCGCACCCCTCAGGGCGCCACCGGATAGCCTTGCTGTTCCCATGCGGCAATTCCTCCTGCCAGGGTCCGCACCTGGGCGTGGCGCTGGGCCACGCGGTAGGCCACTTCCCGGTCATAAGGGCGGCTGATGGTCCGGCCGTAGACGATCACCACGTCCCCGGGGGCCAGCAGGCCCTCCACTTTCATGGGGTAGAGCATGTCGAAAAGCACGGCCGGTACGTTCAGGGCCTCGGCCACGTGCCGGCGCATATACAGTTCCGGGGGGCGGGCGTCGATGATCACCGCTCGCCCCTGGTCCCGCAACTGGCGGGCGGAGACCACGTCGATGGTCTCCGGTGCGGGCCGCCGCAGGACCTCGGGGACCAGGGGGATCCCGTTGGGGTTGGAGAGGTTGAACACCAGGGCCAGGGCGGCCGCCATGGCCAGCATCACGCAGGCGTCGCGCCAGCGGAATACGGCCACCCGCACCATCTCCCTCAGGGCCAGGCGGCGCAGGCGGTACCGGGCGGATTCCAGCAGGCGGATTTCCCGCCGGGCCGCGGTGAGCTCGGCGATGGTCTGCCGCAGCTCCGCATTGCCCCGGGCCAGGTCCGCGTTGAGCGCCTGAACGGCCTCGAAGGCCTGGGTCCTGCGCAGGAAGACCTGTAGGCTGGCCACGAACCCCTGGAGCAGCTCACGCTCCTCCGCGGTCAGGGGCTCGGGGTGCATGGGCGCCCCCAGGGCCACCAGACCCCACAGGACGTCGTCCACGTTGATCACCCAGGCGCCCTGCATGTCGGCGGCAAGGCCCAACCCGGCCCCGAAGGCCCGGGGGTCGAGGATTTCCGCCGCCTGCATGGGGGGCACCAGGCGCGCCGCCGTGGCCTGCAGCCCCTTGTATAGCAAGGCCTCCGCCGCGGCGGCCTCCCCGGGCCAGGCCGGGGGCCACCCCCGGGTGGCCTGGAGCACCCGCCGGCGGGCGCGGTCCAGGAGCAGGACGCATCCCTGGGCGGCCCCCACGGCCCCCATGGCCGTGAGCAGGAAGGCGTCGATCACGGCCTGGAGGTCGTTTTCCGGGATCAGGGCCGCGGTGAGGCCGGTGAGGGACTGGAGGTGATAGACCCGGCGGTCCAAGGCGCGGCGCGTCCGGGTCTGCCCGTTCAGGGCCTCCTGGAGCTCGGCGTTCCGCCGCTGCAGGTCGGCGTTGAGCCGTTCAATGGCCTGGGCGGCGAGGGCTTGCCGCAGCGCGGCCCCCAGGGTGTTGCCCATGGCCTCCAGGAAGGCCTCGTCGGGGGCGTCGGGGGGCCGGCCGTCGTGGAGCGGCCCCACCAGGAGCAGGCCGGCGTAGGTGTCGTCGACACGCACCCCCATGACCGCGGCGGCCGCAGGCCAATCCCCGGCGGGCACGGGCGCCAAGCGCCGGGCCTGGGGTGCAAGGGTTTCCAGGACCCGGGGCGGCAGCAGGGCGCGGCCGAGGTCCGACCAGCGCCCCTGAAGGGCCGCGGCGGGCTCCGCGCCGAGCCCCCGATGCACCCCGGTGGCCTGGAAGGTGGTGGCGTGGACGAGCAGCGCGAGGCCATGGGTGCTCCCCAAGGCCCCCATGGCCGCCAGGAGCGTGTGTTCCATGATGCGGCCCGGCTGGGTGAGCCCCTCCAGCTCCCGGGAAGCCTCCAGCAGGGTCTGGAGGTGGTAGATGCGGCGGTCCAGCTCGGCCCGCTCCGGGCTTTCCCGGGGGGGGCCGGCCGGGGCTGTCGGTGGGGCAGGTGGCATGGGCTCTAGTGGGCGAGCTGCTGGATGAGCTCGTAAAAGGCGNNCCCCCATGTGGGTGTGGAGCACCCGGCCCTCGCGGTCCATCAGGAGGGTGAAGGGGGTGCGCGGCTCCCCCAGCTGCTTGTGGGCCGTAAAATCTGGGTCCGCCGCGACGGGAAAAAGATACTGCCCCTGCTCCCGCAGGTAGGCGATCTCCATGACCGTGCCCCCCGCGGCCAGGCCCAGCATCTTGACCCGCCCCTTGAGGGGCCCCTTTTCGATGCGCCGGTAGAGATTGGTGAACAGGGGCGCCTGTTGGTAGCAGCGCGGGCAGTATACCCCGATGACCTCCAGGAGCAGCAGGCGGCAGGCCACGTCGGTGAGGTGAAAGGTGTCCTGCCGGACCCCCAGGTAGGCCCGCTCGGCGGGCGCCTCGGGGGTACGCAAGGCCAGGGCGGGCAAAAGGTCGCCCTTCCGGGGCAGGCCGGCGGCGGCGAGGGGGGCCGCGGCCCCGAGAAGGGCCAGGGTGACGATGGCCAGACGCCCCAGGCGGCGGGTTGCCGGGCTCATGGGAGGGCCTCCTCGAGGGTGGCAAAGAGCGGCAGCTGCCCGGCCAGGCCCACGATGTCGAAGACCTTCGCGAGATTGGCCGATACCCCCGCCGCCACCACGCCACAGCCCTCCCGGCGGCCCGCCTGCAGCAGCTGGGTCAGCACGGCGATGCCGGCCCCGTTCACCGTGGCCCCGTCGCCGAAATGCAGCACGATGCGGGGAAGCCCCAGGCCCTGGGCCTCCCGGAAGAGGGCCTGCAGCCGCGCCTCGCTCCGGGCGTTGACCGCGCCATGGATGTGCACCACCGCCGCCTCCCCGCAGCGCTCCAGGGTAATGGTCTCCGCCTGCTCCCGGCCCAGGCGGCGGCGGGCGTGGGCGCGCTCCAGGGCCTTTTCCAGGATCGTCCGCTGGATGGGCTTGTTGATGAAGTCCGTGGCGTCCAGGTGCAGGGCCTTGATGGCCAGGTCCATGTCGCCGTGGCCGGTGATGACGATCACCTCGGTGGCGGGGGCCAGTTCCTTGATGCGCTGGAGCACGGCGATGCCGTCCATGCCCGGCATCTTGACGTCCGTCAGGACGATGGCCGGCCGCTCGCGCTCGAAGACGGCCACGCCTTCCCGGCCGTCCTCCGCGGTGAGCACCGCGTACCCCATGGCCTCCAGCAGCAGGCGGAACATGGCCAGGGTGGCCCGCTCGTCATCGATCACCAGTATGGTCTCCATGACCGTATCTCCCGTGAAGGGACCCGCGGCAGCCGTCGGGTGCCGGCCGGCGGCCCGGCCATCCCCACTAGCAGGCTGTGGATAAACAAGCATCGGGCCGAAAGGCAAGGCGCGGCGCGATGCGGAAAGCTACGCCACCTCAAATGGTTGTGAGCATTTTC
>DJGG01000272.1:8328-16945 GCA_002432195.1 Desulfobacteraceae bacterium UBA5852 | reverse complement strand
GTCGGCGGGACATTTCGGCCCGGGACGCAGCTTATCCACTGGCTGCTGAGCGGCCCTGGGCAGCCTTGCCCCCGTCCGGTCTCCCCTGCGCTCAGGCGGGTGATTTCTCCCGGTCGTCCCCGGGGTAGATCATCTTCCCGCTCTGGCTCACGTCGTACCCCAGGAGCGTGGAGGCCACCTCCCGGAACTCCGGGTCGGTGAGCAGGCCCACGAAGCGTTGCACCGCCGGCTCGAAGAAGCGTTCCTTGGGCACCAGCAGGTCGTAGCGCTCCCAGCGTAGGGGCACGAAACCCAGGTCGAGCATGCCGGCCACCGCCCGGATGGCCGGCCCGGCGTCGGCCCGCCCGGCGACAATCTCCAGGCCCACGTCCAAGTGCCGGGCCACTTCCACTTGGTATCCCTCGATCTGCGGGCCTTCCAGGCCCGCTTTGCGCAACTCCCGTTCCAGCAGCAGGCGTGTCCCCGTGCTCGTGGGACGGTTCACCATGGTCACCCCCGGCCGCCCCAGATCCGCCACCCCGGCGATGCGCTTGGGGTTGCCCCGGGCCACCAGAAGCCCCTGCTCCCGGCGGCAGAAGTTGACCACCGCCGGGGCCCGCTCCAGCTCCCGGTGGGCGAAATCGAAGTTGTAGTCGGCTTCGTTGTCCTGGATCAGGTGACTGGTGGCGACGTGGCACTGCCCCCGCCGCAGGGCCCGCAAGCCTCCCAGGCTGCCCAGGTTGCCGAAGACCGCCACATGCTCGGACTGGCGCCGGTTGAACAGACCCAAGGTCTTCTCCAGCAGGGGGTCGTTGCTGCCGGCCACCACCAGCAGGCCATCCGGGGGACCGGCATGCGCCGGCCGGTCCGGGTAGTTGATGGTGTGGGCCTCCACCCACTGGGACACCAGGTGCCTGGGGAAGAGCCATTTGCCGGTGACCTTGGTGGCCGGCAGGCCCTTCTCGGCGATCAGGGTGTAGACCATCTTCTCGTTGACGCCCAGAAAACGGGCCACTTCACGGGTGGAGAGCAGATCGGTCATGGGGCAGCCTTGTGGGGTTGGGGGTTGGCGTGCGGCCGCGCAGGCCCTTGCCTGCCGGGCCGCGCACGGGTGATGCCCATGGGCATAGCACGGTCCGCGGGGGGATGGCGAGCGGGAAATCGTCGGAATCGGTTGCGGGAATACCCCTTGCAGTCAGCGGTCAACCGCAATACCCGGGAAATGCGGTCTCACGAACCGGCTTGAACGCTAAAACCGGTCGGGATGACACGTTTAAAAGGTCTTCAGCGGCCGGTTTTCCGGCGCCGCCTGCATGGCGCGCTCCAGCGCCTGGAGGGCTTCGTTCAGGGGCGGCAAGGCGGGACTGGCGGGCAGGGAAAACGCTTCGGTGCCGCGGCGGTCCAGGGCTTGGACCACGAAACCCACGGTGATCCGGTCGGTGTCCCGGGAGGGGAGGTAGGCGGCATCCTCCTCGCCGTTGAGGCAAACCCGGGTGAGCACGCCGCTTTCCACCAGCTCCGCGACCACCGTGCGCACCAGGCGCCCGGGAAGGCGGGTGCGCTCCGCCAGGTCCTGGGCGGACAGCGGCGCTCCGCCGGCGCCGAAGGTGTGCACCACCTCCCGGCAGAGCGCCAGGGCCACCAGCTTCCGCTGGGCAGGGCTCGCCCGCAAGTCGTCGGCCTCCGGCTCCCAGCGTCTGGCCATTTGCGCGGCCGAGGCCAGCTCGGCACCGATGAGCACGATCATCCAGGAAAGCTGCAGCCAGGCCAGAAAGAGCGGCAGCGCCGCAAAGCTTCCGTAGATGGCGCTGGCCCGGGAAGCCCCAACCTGGAAGCTGATGTAGCCCCACTGGAGGACCTGGTAGGCGGTGCCCGCCAGCACGCCTCCCATCAGGGCGGCGGAAAAGCGCACCCGGGTGTTGGGCATCACCATGTAGATCATGGTGAAGAGCACCCATATGAGGGTGTAGGGCACCAGCTTGAACCCCATGGCGATGAGGGCTTCCACGCCGGCCGGCAGGGCCAGGCGCCCCAGGAAGCCGGCAATCTGGGTCGTGACGAAGACCGTGGCGCTGCCGGCGACGATCACCAGCACCGGGCTGATGAGCACCATGGTGAGGTAGTCGCTGAACTTGCGCACCAGGGAACGAGGCCGGTCCACGCGCCAGATGGCGTTGAAGGAGGCCTCGATGTTGCCCAGCACCTTCACCACCGACCAGAAGAGCAGCACCAGGCCGATGCCGGCAATCAGGCCGCCCTTGGTGGATTCCAGCATGGACTGGGCAAAGCCCACCACCTGGCCGACGATCTGCTCCTGCCCGGGGAAGTTCTGGTAGAGCTCCCGCTCCAGCATCTGCTGGAACCCGAACCCCTTGGCGATGCCGAAGGCCATGGCCGCCACCGGCACGATGGACAGCAGCGTATAGAAGGTCAGGGCCGAGGCCCGCAGGGGGCAGTAGTCCGTCTTGAAGCCGCGCACGGCCAGCAGCACCACCCGCAGCGCGGCGTATGCCCGGCGCCGCCACCGGGGAAGCTCCTCCAGCCGCACCTTCCAGACATCGTTCCGCGCAAAGGCCACCCAGGCGAGCACCAGGCCCCATAGATACCGGAGCCGAAAGGCGTCTTCTTCCATGCCTGCCTCCTGACCTGCCAAGCCGTGGATCGACGGCGCCCGCGATCGCCCTGCCCCGCCCCAGGCGTCGTGCGGATCGCACGGTGCGCCCCTTTGCCGCGCCTTGACGGTCGGCGGGGGGCGCGTTTATCTTCCGCCGGGATGGGAGGGCCGGGCGCCAAACCGCCCGCGGATTCCCTGCCGGGAATCACTATTGCCAGCTTTTGGTCCGGATGTAAACCGCCCGGGGGTTGCTCCGGCGGCCCAAACGTGGTTAGAACCCATCTCAAAAAAGTCTTTTGAGATGGGTTCTAATCATCGACTCCGCCGCATGCGGGTCAGGGTGCGGGCCCGGCCGCCGCCACCGCCACCCGCCGAAAAGGGAGCACGCCCATGCGCGCCACAGCCATTCGACGCCAACATCTCGAGGCCATCTTCCGCGCCGGGCTTCGGCAGGTGGATCCCTACCGCATGGTGAGCGAGCACCTGCGCCTGGAGGGTTCACGGCTGCGGGTGGCCTCGGAGGAGCACCCGGAGGAGTTGGACCTCGATGCCTTCGAGCGCATCCTGGTGATCGGCGCGGGCAAAGCCAGCGCCACCATGGCGCGCGCGGTGGAGGATCTCCTGGGGGACCGGCTGGAAGGCGGGCTGGTGGCGGTAAAATACGGCCACACCGACCACCTCGCCCGCGTCGAGATCCTCGAGGCGGGCCACCCGGTGCCGGACGACAACGGGGTCACGGCGGCCCGCCGCATCGCGGCCCTGGCCGGCCAGGCCGACGCCAGGACCCTGGTGATCGCCCTGATCTCCGGGGGCGGCTCGGCCCTCCTGCCCATGCCCCTGGAGTACACCGACCAGGGCCAAACCCGCTCCCTGGGGCTGGCCGACAAGCAGACCGTCACCCGGGACCTTTTGGCCTGCGGAGCCGACATCCGGGAGATCAACTGCGTCCGCAAGCACCTCTCGGGGCTCAAAGGGGGGCGTCTCCTGGCGCGCCTGGCTCCGGCCCGCAGCCTCAACCTTATCCTTTCGGACGTGGTGGGCGACGACCTCGGCAGCATCGCCTCGGGCATGACCACTTTCGACGCCTCCACCTTCGCGGAGGCCGCCGGCATCCTGGAGCGCTACGGCATCACCCGGCAGGTGCCCGAAGCGGTGCGCCGCATCCTGGCCCTCGGCCGGGAAGGGCGCCTCCCCGAAACCCTGAAGCCCGATGAGTTCGACCCCGCCCGGGTCACCCATCACATCATCGGCAGCAACCGGGCGGCGCTCCTCGCCGCCGCCGCCCACGCCCGGGAATTGGGCTATGGGGTGGCGGCCCTCACCTCGCGCATCACCGGCGAGGCCCGGGAGGTGGCGCGCTTCCTGGCGGGCATCGCCCGGGACACGGCCCGCCATGATCTCCTGGCGGAGAAGCCGGCCTGCATCATTTCCGGCGGCGAGCCGGTGGTGACCTTGAAGGGCCTGGGCAAGGGCGGCCGCAACCAGGAAATGGCCCTGGCCTTCCTGGAGGATTTTGCCCGCGAGCCTGCGGAAATGGCCGGCATCGCCTTCCTGGCGGCTGCCACCGACGGGGGCGACGGACCCACGGACGCCGCCGGGGCCTTTGCCGACGGGGATCTGCTGGACGCCGCCCGCGCCCAGGGGCTGTCCGCAAGGGCCTACCTGGCGGATAATGACGCCTATAATTTCTACGCGGCCTTGGGCGGCCTGCTCAAAACCGGACCCACCAACACGAACGTCTGCGACCTCCATATTCTCCTGGTGGACCGGCCCTGACAGGCCCTGGTTGATGGATACCGGCCGCCATGCCGATGGCGGGTCGCAGACCGGCAGACGTACCGGCGCATTCGATGCTTCCCGGTAGACATCGGCAGCGCCACCGACGCCGGTCCCCACGGGAGGACTCCATGCTCACCCGCACGGCCATCGAGGACGCCGCCCGGTCCCTGGGTTTCGCCGACCTGGGCGTCACCACCGCCGAACCCTTCGACTCCCATCGGGCGTATCTGGAAGCCCACCAGGAGACCTATGGCTGGACCGAGGCCGCGGGGTTGCCCCTCAAGGCCGGCTGCGACCCCCAGACAGTGCTGGCGGGTGCCCGCTGCCTGGTGGTGCTCATGGAGATCTATTTCCAGGAAGCCTACCCCCCCTGGATGGAGGGGCATTTCGGACGCTGCTACCTGGACGACGACCGCGTGACCAAGGACGGCCTCACCCGCCGCATCAAGGCCTTCCGCGCCTTCCTGCGCGCCCACGGGGTGGCCTCCAAGGTTCCCTTCCACCTGCCCCACCGCATGGCCGCGGCCCGGGCCGGCATGGGCACCTTCGGTCACAATGGCCTCTTCTACGCCTCCCGGGTGGCCCGCCGCAGCTCCTGGGTGCTGCCCATCCCCGTGGTCGTGGACCTGGAGCTGCCCCCCGACCCCCCCAGCCTGGCGAACGGATGCCCGGACTGGTGCCGCAAGGCCTGCGTGGCGGCCTGCCCCACCCGGGCCCTCGAAGGGAACGGCCGCATCGATCCGCGCCGCTGCATCTCCTTCCTGACCTACTTCGGCGGGGGGCTCACTCCCCTTGCGCTGCGGGCCCCCATGGGCACCTATGTCTACGGCTGCGACCGCTGCCAGAACGTCTGCCCCCGAAACGCCGGCTGGCTGGCCCGGGACAAACCCGCCAGCGCCCGGGTGGCTGCCAAGGCCCCCGACTTCCAACTCGCCAACCTCCTGCACATGGACCGGGACTACTTCCTGGCCCGGGTCTGGCCCCACATGTTTTACATGGCCGACAGCGATCTCTGGCGCTGGAGGATGAACGTGGCCCGGGCCATGGCCAACACCGGCGACCCGGATTTCGTGCCCCACCTCATCCGCGCCTGGGACGAGCACACCGACGGGCGCGTGCGCGCCATGATCGCCTGGGCCCTGGGTCAACTGGGCGGCTCCATGGCCCGACGCGCCCTGGAGCGCTTCCGGGGCACGGCCGACGCCCTCGTGGCGGAAGAAATCGACACCGCCCTCGGGCAGCTTCCCTGACCGCCCATCGACAAGTGGCTGACCGCCTCGCCGCCCGGCGCACCGCCTGCGCCCACGGGTCCGGAGATTCGGGCCTTGCAATCCCCGAGGGCGGCGCTAGTTTTCCCAAGGGCTGCCGGCCCCGCTCCGCCGGCGTCCTCATCACCTGCGGAAAGGAGGCGACCATGGAATCCAAATTCACTTTCGCCAAAGGCATCGACCTGGCGGCTTTCGTCCTTCTGGTCATCGGCGGCCTCAATTGGGGCGCCATCGGCCTTTTCAACATCAACCTGGTGGAAGCGGTCTTCGGCAGCATGAGCCCCGCCAGCCGCTTCACCTACTGCCTGGTGGGGCTGGCGGCCCTCTACGAGATCTTCATGTGGCGGGCCATCCAGCGTCGCTGGGAGTGCCGGCTCTGGCCCACGTCCGCCGCGCAGGCCCCCATGCCCAGCGCCGGCTGACCGGCGGTCACCCATCGACAACCGCAACGGCGCCCCGGGCGAAGCGCAGGGCGCCTGCCGAGGAGACATCCCCATGGAAAAATCATCCAGCATCGAACTCGATTGCACCCGGAAATGCCGTAATGTCGAATCCACCTGCGCGGCCGCGGGCGAGCACCGCCGCGACCAGTGCCAGAACCTCTACAACCAGTGCGTGCAGAAATGCGCCTTTGCCTGACCGGCCGCTTTGACCGGGCGGCCGGGCGATGGCCCGGCCGCCGAAGGGCAACCCGTGTTTGAATCCCCGCGCGCAATCTGCTAAGCATTCCAACTGCGGGCACCGCCCGCTTCCTCCCCCCATTCGATTCCAGACACCGGAACACCTTGGCCCGCCGCCCGTCCCGGCGCGGGCATGCCGCCAACCAGACCGCCGCCCGGGCGGGTGCCGTCCCCAAAGGGTCGCCGCCGGCGCGGGCAACGGGCACCTCAAAGGAGGCTGTCGATGAAGGAGCGTTTCTGGAAGCAGTCCTGGGATCCGGGCCTGGAGGACGTGGACCCGCAGCGTTTCAACACCAGCTACGTGGAGGTGATCCGTCCGGCCTTCGCGCAACACCCCCGCAAGGCGGCCCTGGCCTACATGGGGACGGAGATCACCTTCGGCGAGCTGGACCGCGCCAGCAACCGCTTCGCCCACATGCTCCTGGCTCAGGGGCTGCGCAAGGGCGATGTGGTGGGGATCAACCTGCCCAACATTCCCGAATACGTGATCGCCTGGCTGGGAACCCTCAAGGCCGGCTGCGTGGTCTCCGGTGTTTCCCCCCTGCTCTCGGCCGAGGAGATGGAATACCAGCTCGCCGACGCCCGGGCCCGGGGGCTGGTCACCCTGGACGCCATTTTCGCCGCGCGCCTGGTGACCATCGCCCCCCGCCTGCCCGACCTCAAGGTGGTGGTGGCGGCCAGCGTGGGCGGGTTCCTGCCGCCGGTCAAGCGGGTCCTGGGAAAGCTGCTGGGCAAGATCCCCAAGGGGGCCGTGGGCCCCCTGGAGGGCCGCACGGTCCTGCGCATGGAAGCGGTGATCCGGGGGCCCCGGTTTTCCGACGGCGACCCCGGGGTGCCGGTGGGTCCCGACGACGCCGCCTACCTCCAATACACCGGCGGCACCACCGGCCTGCCCAAAGGGGCCGTGCTGAGCCACCGCAACGCCGTGGCCGATCTCATCATCGTGCAGACCTGGCTGCAGTGGCAGTTCGGCTCCGGACCGGCACTCTCGGCCTTTCCCCTCTTCCACATCGCGGGGCTCTTCTTCTGTGCCAACTGCGTGTTCCTCGCCTGGACCCAGATCCTGATCCCCAACCCCCGGGACACGGACCACATCTGCCGGGAACTGGGCCGCTACCGGCCCATCGCCGTGGTCAACGTTCCCTCCCTGTGGCAGATGTTGATCGCCAACCCGCGGTTCGCGACCCTTGACCACTCCCGGCTGGAGTGCTGCATTTCCTCGGCCTCGCCCTTCCCGGCCGAGGACCAGGAAAAGTTGGAAGCGGTCGTGGGGCCGGGCAAGCTGCTGGAGGTCTACGGCATGACCGAAACCGCGCCCCTGACGGTCATGAACCCCGCCAAGGGCCCCAAGAAGCTGGGTTCCATCGGCCTGCCGATCCTCAACACCGACCTCAAGCTCATCGAACCCGGGGGTACGGCGGCGGTCCCCCCGGGGCAGCCGGGGGAAATCTGGGTCCGCGGCCCCCAGGTGATGGTGGGGTACCACGACAATCCCGAGGAGACCCGCAACGCCATCGATGCCGAGGGCTTCATGCACACCGGGGACGTGGCCGTGATGGACGCCAAGGGTTACCTGCAGATCGTGGACCGCACCAAGGACATGCTCATCGTGGGGGGCTTCAAGGTCTTTTCGCGCAAGGTGGAGGATGTGCTGGCCCAACACCCCGCCGTGGAGATGGTGGCCATCGTGGGCCGGCCCAACCCCAGCGCCCGGGATCGGAGCTGGTGTGCGCCCACATGACGGTTTCCCCGGCCTATCCCCACGACGGCGACACGGAAGCCTTGACGGCGCAAATCATCGCCTTTGCCCGGGAGCGCCTGGCGCCCTACGAAGTGCCCAAGCAGGTGACCATCGTCCCCGAATTGCCCTTGACCACCGTGGGCAAGATCGACAAGAAGGCGCTCCGGCGGCAGGCCGCCTGAGCGTCCACGCGCCACAACGATCGCAGGAAGGAGACGACCCCATGGAGACCTTTTTCATGTTCGGCAAGTACACCTCGGAGTCCATCCGCGGCATGAGCGTCGACCGCACCCGGCAAGCCATCGCCGTCATCCGGGACCTGGGGGGCGACGTGAAGGGCATGCATGCCCTGCTGGGAGAGCACGACCTGCTGTTCTGCGTCAGCCTGCCGGGCATCGCAGAGGCCATGAAGGCCTCGGTGGCGCTCACCCGGCTGACGGGCATGGCCTTCTCCACCTGCCCCGCGGTGACCGTGGAGACCTTCGATCGCTTGATGGGCGACCGGTAGCCGCCTGTGAATAAACAAGTATCGGGTCGCAAGGCAAGGCGCGGCCCG
>DJGG01000272.1:6997-8296 GCA_002432195.1 Desulfobacteraceae bacterium UBA5852 | reverse complement strand
ACCTTTCGGCCTGAGACGCAGTCTATCCCCAGGCGGATAGGCCGGCACCCCCGCGCCGGTTCCAAGGGCCCGGACATGGGCCGGTCAGCGGCGTTCGGCGCCATAAATCCCGAAGGCCCCCGGAATCTCCAGGCGGCGCTGGAACCAGCGCCGCAGCCCCGTGTTCATGGCTGCCCATTCCCGTTGGCTGAGCCGCATGGTTTACCTCCCCTTTTGCCTTTGCGGGGCCGCCCATGGGCGCAGGCGCCCGATCCCGGGCACGAAACGCCCCACCCGGGCGGCGTAGTCGAGGTACGGGCGGCCGTGGAGCTGCGCCAGGTGGCGCTCCTCCCAGACCACCTGGACACGGATGGCCGCCAGCGCCAGGGTTGCGCCCATCAGGCTCCACCAGGCCGGCACGGTGCACCCCACCCCCGCCAGGAACAGCCCCAGGCCGAGAAAGATGGGATTCCGGGAATAGCGGAACAGGCCCCCGGTCACGAGCGCCGTGGGACGGTTGTCGATACCGATGCGCCAGGAGGCGTCCATCTGCCGCTGGGCGGCCAGGGTGACCGCCGTTCCCGCCAGGATGCCCAGCCATCCCAGGCCGGCCAGGGCCCGCGGCACGGGCCAGACGCCCATGGCCCCGGGCCCCCGCAGGGCCACGCCGACGAGCGCCGGCGGAAGCCCCGCCAGCACCAGGGCGAACACGGCCCCCATCAACCGTTGGGCCGGGGCAGCCCCCCGGTGGAATACCACCGGCCAGACTCCCTGGCGCCGCCAGACCCGCAGCGTTGGCCACACCAGCGCCGCCAGAAGATAGACCGTCATCGACACCGCCACCAACCACCATTGCATGGATACCTCCTCCTTTGCGGGTACGGCTCCATTGTGCGCAATGGTGCGCCCGGTGTCTACTCGCATTCCCGGCATTCCTCCCCGCCGCCGGGCACTCCGGGAAAATCCCCGCCGGCCCGCTCCCGGCGGCGCGCGCGTCGGCGGCGCGTGATGGGGGACCGGCCGCGCGGCTCGCATTTCCCGCCCCCCGGCCAGCCTGCCGCAGGCATCTCCCGAGGCCCTGGACGCAGCGGGCCGTCTAGGTCATAATCCGCCTCCATGGCACCCCGCACACCGCCGAGCCCTCCGCCCCGTCACCGCCGCCGGGAACCCCGCAAGCAGCCGCTTCAGGAGCGGGCCCAGGTGACGGTGGCGGCCATTCTGGAAGCCGCGGCCCTGGTTTTCGAGGAGCACGGCCTGGCCGGCGGCACCACCAACCGCATCGCCGCGAAAGCCGGCGTTTCCATCGGCACCCTCTACCAG
>DJGG01000272.1:6727-6972 GCA_002432195.1 Desulfobacteraceae bacterium UBA5852 | reverse complement strand
GGACGCCCTGGCCGTGGCCCTGGTGGAAGCCCACATCCGGGAGGGCCTGGAACGACTCACGGGGTGGTTGGCCCGGGCCCGGGGGCGGGACCTGCCGGAGGCTCTCGCCATCCTGGTGGAGGGCATGCTCGCCCTGCACACCGCCCGGCCCCGGCTGCTGCATATCTTTTTGGAGGAGACGCCGCTGAGCGACCGGGTCCACGCCCTTTTTCAGCGGGCGGAACAGGATGCCGCGGACCTGGTGG
>DJGG01000272.1:6456-6678 GCA_002432195.1 Desulfobacteraceae bacterium UBA5852 | reverse complement strand
CCGCCCCCTGCGGGCGGCCGCCTACATGGCGGTGCAGACCGTGCTCGGCCTGATACACCGCTTCGCGGCTCACCCCCCGGAGGACCTCCCCCGGCCGGCCTTTGCCGCCGAGCTGGTGGCCTTGCTGGAAGCGTACCTGACGACCCCCCCAGCCGAGCCCGGGCGCGACCCCCGCCCCGGTGGTTCCCCCCCCCGGATAACGGCGACTCGCCTTGGCAGGCG
>DJGG01000272.1:0-6373 GCA_002432195.1 Desulfobacteraceae bacterium UBA5852 | reverse complement strand
CGCAGTTTATCCACAGCCTGTTGGGGGTTGTGGACCTGCGGGCCCCGGCGGTGGAGCGCCCGGCGACGTTCAGGGGAGGGGGGGGTGCGGGAGGTGTCAACCAGGGCGGCGGCCGGCGCGCCTCAGGCCAGCGGCAGGGCATCGGCCCAGCCGATGGCCTCGAGGTAGTCCTCAACCAGAT
Source organism: Desulfobacteraceae bacterium UBA5852 (assembly GCA_002432195.1). Lineage (GTDB taxonomy): Bacteria > Desulfobacterota > Desulfobacteria > Desulfobacterales > UBA5852 > UBA5852. The sequence continues at coordinate 6,192 of DJGG01000272.1, read as the reverse complement.
GGGTCACGCAGATCCCGCCGTCCGTCGCGCGGGCCAGACACGCGTCCCAGCAGCCGCTCTCGTAGGCCTGGACCACCTCGAGGAAGCCGGCCAGGGGCCCCGTGCCCTGCAGCAGGGCCTGCTTCAAGTGCACCCCCAGGGGCAGGCGTTCCAGGATGAGCGGCATTTCCATGTCCAGGATCGCGTCCATGAGGGAGAAGAGCCCCAGCAGAAAAAGCTCGTTGCCGTCGTCCCGGAAATGGCTGCGCTGACCCAGGCGCTCGCAAAACCTGGCGCGCACGATGGAGCTTCGGACCAGCGCGTCGGGCTTGTCCCCCGCCAGGCGGGCGGTCATCAGCAGCGCGATCAGCTGGCGGACCTCCCGCAGCCCCAGGAGCACGATGGCGTGGCGGATGGATTCGATGTCGCGCCCCCGGTGGAAAAAGGCCGAGTTGATGTAGCACAGCAGCTTGTAGGCCATGGCCAGGTCGGCCTTGAAGAGGGCTTCCAGGCGGGCGATGTCCACCTCCTGCCGGTGGACCTCCGCCAGCACCTGGAAAAGGCTGGCCTGGGAGGGCTCCAACTCCCGCCCCCGGACAACCTCGGGGCGGCTGAAGAAGTACCCCTGGAAGTAGGTGAAGCCCATGGCCGTCGCCCGGGCGAACTCTTCCCCGGTTTCCACCTTCTCGGCCAGCAGCTTGGCCGGGTAGCCGGCCAGCCAGGCCACCGTTTCCTGGACCCGCCCGCAGGCGGCGTTGCGGAAATCGATCTTCACGATGGAGGCCAGCTCCACCAGGGGCCGCAGCTCCTCGCGGTAGACGAAATCGTCCAGCGCCAGGGTGTAGCCCCGGGCGACGAGCGCCCGGCAGGCCGTTATCAGCTCCCGATCGGGCACCACGTCCTCGAGCACCTCCACGACGATCTGGTCCCGGGGGAACAGGGCGGGCACCTGCTGGAGCAGGAAGCGGCCCGAAAAGTTCACGAAAGCCTTGTGCCCCCCCGTGAGCCGCTCCAGGCCGACCCCCAGAAAGCAGTCGGAGAGCACCTTGGCGCTGGCCGCGTCACCGTCGATCCCGGGAAAGGCGTTGACCGGCCCCTCGCGGAAGAGCAGCTCGTAGGCGCAAAGCCGGCGCCGGCGGTCAAAGATGGGTTGTCGGGCGACGAAGGTTTCCATAAGTCCACTGGCTGGACGGGCGGCGCGGCCGGCAAGGGGACCGCCGCCCCCGCCCGGGGAAAGGTCGGCAACTGGACCCTGGCCATGCATATCGGCGGTTTGACGCGGAACCTTTACGCCCGGGGACGGGACGTGGAGGGCTTCAATCGAAGAGCTGCCGCTGGCGCGGGGCCGAGGGGGTCTCCCGGGCAGGGGGCGGGGAGGTCGTCGCCGCGCCGTCCGCGGCCGGCACGGCCTGGGGCGTGGGAGCGTAGGAGGCCTCGAAGCGGGTGGTGCTGCGGATGGTCACCGACTGCAACAGGGGAAAGCGCAGATCGGTCTCCTGGGAGGTCATGACGGGGCAGCCGTAGTGGCGGTTGGTGTGGCGCAGGCAGACGCCCTGGTCGGTTTTCTCCTGCACGAACCGGTGGTGGTCCTGGAGACGCGCGGCGATGCGCCCGGCCGCCCAGCCGACGATGCCCTCCAGCCCACCCCGGTAGAGGGCCCGGAAATGGGTGTCGATTTCGTAGCCCAGGCTGTGGCGGCCGGCGGCCATGGCGGCCCACAGGGTCGTCCCGGTGCCCAGGAAGGGGTCCAGCACCCGGTCGCCGACAACGGAAAACATGGCCATCAGCCGGTAGGGCAGCTCCAGGGGGAAGGCCCCGCTGCGCGCCCCGGCCTCCGCCCCCGGGTGCCGCTGGGAGGTTCCCCGCAGGTCCAGCCAGAGATCCGAAAACCAGGCGTTGCGCTCCTCCCAGAAGAAGGCGCTTTCCCGGCGCAGGCGCTTCTGGTCGTCGGTGACGAACCTCCGCTTGCCGCCCTTGCGGAACACCAGCACGTACTCGTGCTCCAGGGTGACGTAGGCCCCCGCCGGCAGCATGCCGGAGCCCATGAACTTGGTGGGCGCGTTGGTGGGTTTGCGCCACAGGATGGCCGGCAGGGCCTGCAGCCCCAGCCCCAGCAGGCACGCCTGGATGCGGGCGTGGTTGGGATACAGGGCGAAGTCCCCGGCCAGCGTGCGCACGGCGTCGCCGACGTTGAGACACACCAGGCCCCCGTCCTTGAGCACCCGCCCCACTTCGCCCCACACCGCGTCCAGTTGGCCGTGCATCCGCTCGAAGGCTTCCAGGCCGCGGCCGGCCTCCAGGGCTTCGCCGATCCCCTCGTCGAGGCCGGTGAACAGCGCGTCCCACATGGCGATCATGGGGTAGGGCGGGGAGGTCACCACCAGGTCTATGCTGGCGTCCGGCACGGCGGCCATGCGGCGGGCATCGCCGTGGACGATCTCGTGGGTGGTCTTCATGGGGGGCGTGCCTCCAGGCCCGGGCCGCGCCGGGAAACCGCCGCCGGCCCATCGGCATGACGGTTCTTTAGCACGCGCGGCGCCCTTTGAACAGGCTCGCCGGGGCAGGCCGAACCCCGGGGTGGCGCCGGCCGCAAGCGGTATTATGGTTGGGGGTCATCGGGCTGATGATCCTGGGCCGGGAGCTCTACGCGACGGGGGTCCTCCCGCTGATCATCCGGCGCGGCCCGGCCCTGGAGAACTATGCCCTTAAATGGGCCTGAACCCCCGCCCCACCCATCGGGAAGGCTTCATGAACCACATCGACGATCCGGTGACCGGCCGCCGCTTGCGGGCCCAACTGGATGACCTGCAAGCCCGCCTGCGGGATCTCGAGGCCCGCTACGCGGCCCGTTCCCGGGAGTTGGAGACCGAGTGCCGCGAACGCTGCCGGACCAGCGACGCCCTGCACCTGGCCCAGGTGATCATCGATCACAGCCCGGCGATCCTCTTCCGGCGCATCGCCGGGGAGACCCCGCGCCTGGTCTATGTCTCCCCCAACATCGCCATGATCGGCTACACGGACGAGGATTTCTACCAGGGCCGGGTGCGCTTCGAGGACGTGGTCCACCCCGACGACCATGCGCGGGTGGGCCGGGAGATTCTGGACTATGCCGCCCGCCGGGTGGAGGAATACACCCAGGTCTACCGCATCCTCACCCGGGACGGCCGGGTGCGCTGGGTGGAGGACCGGACATCCGTGGTGGTGGATCCCCGGGACGGCCGACGCTACAACCAGGGCATCGTCATGGATATCACCCGCCGCAAGCGGGCCGAGGACGCCCTGCGCAAGAGCGAGGAGAAGCACCGCCGCATCGTGGAGACCGCGGGCGAGGGCTTCGTGCTGATGGACGAGAACCTGCGGATCGTGGACGTCAACGCCGCCTACTGCCGCCTGGCGGGCTACGGGCGCGACGAGCTGCTCGGGCGCACCCCCCTGGACACCACCACCGACGACGACCGTCATTTCCTGCTGGCCCACCACGAGGAGCTGCGCCACCGGGACGAGGGCCGCTTCGAAGGCACCCTGGTGGCCAAGGACGGCCGCCGCATCCCCATCCTGATCCATGGCAGCACCCTGCGGGACGACCAGGGCCAGGTGATCGGCAACATGGCCTTCATCACGGACATGACCGAGCATAAAAAAGCCCTGGCGCTGGCGGCCGAGGTCCAGAAGAGCCTCCTGCCCCAGAGCGGCCCCCAGGTCCAGGGCCTGGATGTGGCCGGCCGCAACGTCTCCTGCGACGAGATCGGCGGCGACTACTTCGACTTCATCTGGCGCCGGGAAGCCCCCCAGGGGGCCTTCAGCGTGGCCGTGGGGGATATCACGGGCCACGGGGTGGACGCGGCCCTGCTCATGTCCGGCGCCCGGGCGTTTCTGCGCATGCGCGCCTCCCAGCCCGGCACGGCCGCCGAGATCATCGGCGCCATGAACCGCCACCTGGCCGCCGACGTCCTGGATACCGGGAAGTTCATGACCCTCTTCTACCTCACCATCGACCTGGCCGCCGACCGCCTGGAATGGGTCCGCGCGGGCCACGACCCCGCCCTGCTTTACGACCCGCCGTCGGACCGCTTCGTGGAGTTGCGCGGCCAGGGCCTGCCCCTGGGCATCGAGGAAGCCACGGCCTTCCACGTCAACCGCCGCGCGGGCCTCTTCAAGGGCCAGGTCATCGCCGTGGGCACGGACGGCATCTGGGAGGCCCGCAACACGGAAGGCCGCATGTTCGGCAAGGCGCGCTTCCAGAGCCTCATCCGGCGCCACCATGCCGGCAGCGCCGAGGAGATCCTGGGGGCCGTCTTCCAGGAGCTCTCCCGGCACACCCGCGGCGTGCGCACCGAAGACGACATCACCCTTGTCGTGGTCAAGATCACCCGCGACGGGGACCAGCCGGCCGGAGCCGCGCGCACGTCCGGGTGACGGCAACCCATCCCCCCAAGGGGACCTTGGCTCCAGATCCCGGTGCTTCCGGATTCCGCGCCCCAGGCCTGCTTCGGTTTGCCCAGGTTTTGCCCGAAGGCGTCAACGCCGGGCTGGGGCCAAAAGGCTTTTTGGGGGATGCCCGGAATCGACGTTCCGGGTGCGGGCGCAGGTCCCCGTCCGCCGTCGGGGCGTCGCTTCCCGGGCGCTCACGCCGGCAGGCTGAACTTCCAGGCACAGAACCAGCCCTCGGGATGGGGATCGGGGGGGCAGGCCACGCAGGTGGTCCGGATACGGGGGTCGATGGCCCGGGCGAAGTAGGGGTACTCCACGAGGCCGGCCGATTTGCAGGGGTAGTCCGCAAGGCCCTTGCGCTTCCGGGCCACCTGCACCCGGCACGCGTCCATGCGGAAGACGAGGCTCCCGTCGTCCAGGTCTTCGAAGGACTGGACGTTGATGGTGGCGTAGAGGCGGAAGGCGATGGCCGCCCGGAGGGCCGGCAGGCCGCCGTTGTCCGGCAGGCCCAGGAGCTGCTTGATGCGCACGGCCTCGAAGGGCGAGAAGCGCCCCCAGCAGGTGTCGTTGCAGCGCTTGGCGTCCACCATGCCGAAGCGGCGCTCCACGGCCTGGAACCAGATCCCGTCATTGGCCAGCCAGTTGACCCCCAAGGCCTCGACCAACTGCTGCAGGGTTTCCCGGGGGAGCTTCCCCAGCACGGCCGGCACCCCGCCCTCCACCGCGAAACCCAGGGTCTGCCCCAGGCGCTTGAGCTGGTTGCCCAGGCTGGCCTCCCAGACCTCGTGCTCCAGGGCCAGGGTCTCGGCGTAACCCAGCTGGTGGGAGACTTCGGCCATCCACTGGCCGTAGTGGACCACGATGCGGTGGAAGGCATCCATCGCGAAACGTACCAGCATCGCGTTGTCGGCCTGCTCGAGGGTGGCGGGGGCGTCCGGCATGGATTTTCCTCCTTGTGGGCTCGGGGTTGCGGCCCCGGGGCGGGGCCGTGGGGGTCCAGGCGGCTGGGGATATGCGCACAACCTCTCAGACATCCGGCGGCCGGGGGTCCGGCGTCTCCGGCCGCAGATGCCGGACGCCGTCCCAGTGGGCCGCTCCGGGCAGCGGGGCGCTGATCACCACGATCCCAGCGCCCACCGGGTGGGGCACCGCCAGTCGCACCTGGTGCAGGGCGATGGCGCCGTCCTCCAGCCCCAGGGGGCTGCCGTAACGCCCATCACCGGCCACGGGCCAGCCCCGGGAGGCGAACTGCACCCGGATCTGGTGGTAGCGGCCCGTGTGCAGCCGCACTTCCACCAGGGACAGTGCGCCGGCCACCGCCCGGCACTGGAAGCCGAGGTGGGCGCTTTTGGCCCCCGGCGTGCCCTCCGGCACCACACGGGCGTGGAAATCGTCGTGCAACAGCCAATCCTGCCAGGTGCCCTCCACCGGCGGAAGGCCGTGCACCATCGCCCAATAGACTTTGCGGATCTCCGCGTGCCGCTGGCGTTGGGCCGCGTTCAGGCGGCTCAGGGCCTTGCTGGTGCGGGCGAAGAGCACCACCCCGGAGACGGGCCGATCCAGGCGGTGCACCGGCTCCAGGAACACGTTGCCCGGCTTGGCATAGGTCGCCTTGACCCACTGGCGGGCGAGGGTTTCCAGGGCCACGGCGTGGTCCCGGGATACCTGGGTGGGCAGGCCGGCCGGTTTGTTGACCGCCAGAAGGTGGTTGTCGCTGTAGAGAACCTCGATGGGCATGGTCCCTGACGCCCTTGGTGCTTTACAGGCTGTGGATAAACAAGC
>DJGG01000181.1:2667-2943 GCA_002432195.1 Desulfobacteraceae bacterium UBA5852 | reverse complement strand
GAGCGCGCCTTCCGCTGGAGCGCCCACCTGAGCCGGCCTTGGCCGCCTTTTACGGAAAGGACCCCCGTCCATGCTCAACCGCCCGCCCACGCCCAAAGCCCGCACCCTAACGCGCACCCGCTGGCTCCCCGTGGCGGCCTTGCTGGCGCCGCTGGTGCTGGGTGCCTGCGCCGGTTCGGCACGGAAGGCCCGCGAAGCCCAGGCCTTCGAGCAGTGGTCCCACGCGGATCAGGGGTGGCAGGCCGCCGGCCAGGACATTGCGCAGGGTGACGGGCC
>DJGG01000181.1:0-2642 GCA_002432195.1 Desulfobacteraceae bacterium UBA5852 | reverse complement strand
CCGGCCGGCCCCGCCGACCGGCAGCCGGACCTCCCCGCGGATGCCCGCCAGGGTGATTACGTCCACTACGCCCTCAAGCACCATCCGGAGCTCGCGGCCGCCTTCTACCGCTGGCGGGCCGCCCTGGAGCGCATCCCCCAGGCCCGCACCTTGCCGGACCCCCGGGTGTCCTTCGGCGTCGTGCTGGACCAGGTGGACCAGAGCGCCGAGTACATGGGAGAGCGCTACGCCCTGGAGCAAATGTTTCCCTGGTTCGGCAAGCTGGCCCTCGGCGGGGACATGGCCCTGACCCAGGCCCTCACCGAGGCCCAGCGCTTCGAGGCTGTGCGCCTGGAACTGGAGGACAGGGTGAGCCGGGCCTATTTTGAATACGCCTATCAGCAGCAGGCCGCCGCCATCGCCCGGGACAACCTGGACCTGCTCGTGCGCCTGGAGGCGGTGGTGCGCACCATGTTTCGCGGGGGGTCGGCCGGCCTCGCGGAGGTCAATCGCGCCCAAATCGAAATCGGCCGTCTGGACGACCAGGTGCGTTCCATGGAGGACCTGGTGGGCGTGGCCCGTGCCGACCTGAACGCCGCCATGGGCCGGCCCGCCCATGCCCCCCTGCCGGCGGCGCCCGACCGTCCTTCGGCCCACAAGGTGCCCGACCTGCCGGAATTCCCCGACGAAGCGTGGGCCGCCCTGGCCCGCCGGCACAATCCCGAACTGGCCGCGGCCCGGCATGCGGCGGAGGAGCAGCGCCAGGCCGTCGCCCTGGCGCGCAAGAACTACTATCCGGACATCTCCGTGGGGGTCGAATACGGCCGGGACGCCAGCGCCCGCATGGCCATGATGGACGGCGGCGGGGCGGACATGCTCACCGGGATGGTGGCCATCAACGTGCCCATCTGGCGGCGCAAATACGACGCGGGCCTTCGCGAAGCCCAGGCGCTTGCAGGCGGGGCGCGCCGGGAGATCGAGAGCCTGGAAACCCGCCTGGAGGCCGACCTGAAGCGGGCCCTCTTTACCCACCGCGACAGCCGGCGCCGGGTGGTGCTCTACGGCGACACGCTGCTGCCTATGGCCCGCCAGACGCTGGCCACCACCGAAACCGCCTTTCGCGCCGGCAGCGCCGGGTTTTCCGACCTCATCGACGCCCAGCGCGTTCTGCTGGAGTTCGCCCTGGCCCACGAACGCGCCGCGGCCGACCGGGCCCAGGCCGTCACCCGCATCCGGGCCCTCACCGGAGGCCCCCCCGCGGGCGACCCGGCCGGTGGGCCCCCGGATGATCCCGCGAGGCCACCCTCATGAACCGCTCAGGCAGCTATTGGAAGCGTCCGGTCGCCTGGATACTGCCGCTGGCCCTCGGCCTGGCCGGCTTTACGCTGGGGTGGTGGGCGTCGGGCCCGGAGGGGCACGACCAGGCCGCCTCCACGCGGGCCGCCCCCGAATCCGCGCCTCCCGCCACCGGCGCCCAGCAACTCTACACCTGCGCCATGCATCCCCAGGTGCGCTCCCCCAATCCCGATGACCAGTGCCCCATCTGCGGGATGGATTTGATCCCCGTGCCCCTGGACGACACGGCCGAAGACGGGGGCGACCTGCCGCGCCTGCGGCTCACCCCCCGGGCCGCGGCGCTCATGCAGATCGACGTGTGGCCGGTGGAAGCGCGCCCGGTGCGCATGCCGGTCGGCGTGTACGGCCGCATCGGCTACGACGAGACCCGCCTGCGCACCATCGCCGCCTGGATGCCGGGACGGCTGGAGCGGCTGCACGTGGACTTCACCGGCACCGCGGTCCGCAAGGGCCAACCCATGGTCGAGATCTACAGCCCCGCGCTGATGACCGCCCAGGAAGAACATCTGCAGGCCATCCAGACGGCCCGGGAGCTGGAAACAAGCGGCATGGCCTCGGTGCGCGAGGCCACGCGCATGACCGTGGGCGCCTCCCACGACCGCCTGCGCCTGCTGGGTCTGGACGGGGGACAGATCCAACGCCTGGAGCGCCGGGGCCGCGTGGAGGAGCGCCTGGTGATTCCCGCCCCCACGAGCGGGGTGGTGCTCGAACGCCTGGCGGCCACGGGCGACTATGTGGAGACCGGACAGCCCATTTACCGGCTGGCCGATCTCTCCCACCTCTGGGCGGCCCTCGAGGTCTACGAAGCGGACATCCAATGGCTCCACCTCGGACAGAAGGCCGTCCTTACCGCCCAGAGCCATCCCGGGGAGCGCTTCGAGGGGCGGGTGGCGTTCATCGACCCCGTCCTGAACGAGCGCAAGCGCACCGTGGGCCTGCGGGTGGAGCTGCCCAATCCGGACGGCCGCCTCAAGCCGGGGATGTTCGTGCGGGGGGTGATCGAAGCGGACGTGGGGCCCCCGCCGCCCGACGCCCATGGGGGGCATGGCGACGGTCCGGCGTCGGCCGCCAAGGCCCCGGCGGGTGATGCGGACAGCCCGTTACTGGTGATTCCCGCCAGCGCCCCGCTGATCACCGGCGAGCGCGCTGTGGTGTACGTGCAGCTCCCCGAGGCCGACCAACCCACCTACGAACCCCGGGAGATCGTCCTCGGGCCGCGGGCCGGTGCCTGGTACGTGGTGCGCGAAGGGCTCGCCGCCGGCGAACTGGTGGTCACCAACGGGGCTTTCAAGATCGACGCCGAACTG
>DJGG01000227.1 GCA_002432195.1 Desulfobacteraceae bacterium UBA5852 | reverse complement strand
TGATCACCGACATGACCATGCCGGGCCTGACCGGGGAAGAGCTGGCCGTCGAGCTGCGGCGGGTCCGTCCCGGGATCCCCATCCTGATCTGCACGGGCTACAGCGAACAGCTCACCGACGAAAAGGTCGCGGCCCTGGGAATCGACGCCTTCCTCATGAAGCCCGTGGGCCAGGCCGACCTGGCGGCCGCCCTGCGGGGCATCCTGGACCGCCGGAAGCCCCCGGCCGGATAGCGGGTCACAGACCCATGCGTGGGTTCCAGCGGTTTCACCCATCCACGGCAACAGGGGAGGAGACCGTGAAATGCGGCGCACGCAACAAGATCGAGGCCAAGATCGCCAGCATTCAGAAAGGGGACGTCATGTTCCTGGTGAAGGCCCCCCCGCCATAGCAACCGGCCCGATCGGACATAGCGGTTCTCCGCCCACCAGAGGTCGATTGCGGTCGGACGGACGGCCGGCGGGGGAAAAGCCCAGGCGGCGGCCGGAACTCGCCCGTAAAAGCGCCTAAGTCCCGGTGCTGCCGTATAGTCCATTGCCTCCCCGGCCTTCCTGGGTCAAGTCGCCCGACCGGCTTCGACCGCACCGGGCCCAAGGCGCTCTATCGGGCTCAGACAGCCGCCCGTCGCCTGGGCTTTTCCCCCGCCGCCCGTTTTGGCCGTCATGCCCCCCGATCATCTCCGCCGGAAGTCGATTCTCCATCGTGATCGTTTCGACGGCCGCCGCACACCCGTTGGCCGAAGGTGAGGTATTTCTCAGGTGTAACGGATCCGCGGGTTGAGGTAGGCGTAGAGGATGTCGGCCACCAGGTTGGAGAGGCTGAAGATCAGCACCAGGAGCATGGTGGTGGCCTGGATCAGGGGAAGGTCCTGGCGCTGGATGGCGAAGAGCAGCAGGCGCCCCAGGCCGGGAAAGCTGAAGAGGGATTCGGTGACGATGAGCCCCCCGATGAGCCAGCCGATGGATATGGCCGCCACCGTGACGGTGGGCAGCAGGGCATTGCGCAGCACGTGGCCGAAGAGGACCTTGGGGGCCCGCAACCCCTTGAGGTAGGCGCTGCGCACGTAGTCGGTGTGCAGCACCTCCACGGTGGCCGAGCGGGTCATGCGGGTGATGTAGGCCAGGCTCACCAGGGCCACCGTGACCCCCGGCAGGATCAGGCGCGGCAGGGCCTCAAGGAAGCCGGCCGCGGGATCGATGGCGGAGCTGGCCGGCAGCCACTTGAGCTTGATGGCGAAGACCGCGATGAGAATCACCCCGGTGACGAACTCCGGCAGGCCGATGAAGGCCAGCGAGCCCACGGAGATCACCTGGTCGGTCACGGTGTCGCGCCGCAGGGCGGCCCAGAGGCCCAGGAGGATTCCGAAGGGCACGTAGATGGCGAAGGCCACCGCGGCGAGCATGGCGGAGTTGGCCAGGCGGGAGAACACCAGGCCGGTCACGGGGCTGCCGGTGCTGAGGGAAACCCCCCAGTCCCCCCGCAGGAAATCCGCGAGCCAGGCGGCGTACTGCACCACCAGGGGCCGGTTCAGGCCCAGCTGTTCCCGCAGGCTGTTCAGCGCCTCCTCCGTGGCGAAGCGGCCCAGGATCATGCGGGCCACGTCCCCCGGCAGGACCTGGGTGGCCACGAAGATCAGGGCCGAGGAGACCAGCAGGGTGAGGAGCACGAACCCCAGCCGGCGGACGACGAAGCGGATCATGCGCCCCCTCCGTTGGCCCCCCGGTGGGTGATGGTGCCGGCCTGGAGCCGGGCCAGCTCCTCCAGGGGGATGTGGCAGTGGATCCGGCTGTGGGGCGGGCCCCCCCGCCAGGGGGGCACCACGGTTCGGCAGAGGCTCCCCAGCATGCGCGGGCAGCGGGTGTGGAAGGGGCACCCCGGAGGGATGGCCGCGGCGCTGGGCACGCTGCCGGATAGCCGGATGTTCTCCTGGGCGATGGTGGGGTCGGCCACTGGAATGGCCGAAAGCAGCGCTTCGGTGTAGGGGTGGTAGGGGGGGGTGAAAACCGCGTCGGCCTCCCCGGTTTCCACGACGCGGCCCAGGTACATGACGGCCACGGCATCCGAGAGGTGGTGCACGGCCGCCAGATCGTGGGAGATGAAAAGGTAGGCGGCCTTCTTTTCGGCCTGGAGGTCGAAGAGCAGGTTGATGAGGGAGGCCTGCACCGAAACGTCCAGGGCCGAGAGGGGCTCGTCCAGGAGCACCAGCGCGGGGTCCGCGGCGAAGGCCCGGGCGATGGCCACGCGCTGCTTCTCGCCGCCGGACAGCTCGTGGGGGTAACGCTCCAGATAATGGGTCGGCAGGTTCACGGCGGCCAGCAGGGCCCGGCTGCGCCGGGCCAGTTCCCCGGCCGGCAGCCCCTTGAGCAGCCGCATGGGCCGCTGGATGGCCTGGGCCACGGTGTGGCGCGGATTGAGCGAGGCGTCCGGGTTCTGGAAGACCATCTGGATTTTCCGCAGGCTCTCCCGGGAGCGGCGGGCGGTGGTGGGGGGCAGCGGCACCCCCTCCAGGCGCACCTCGCCGGCGCTGAGGGCCAGCAGCCCGATGATGGTGCGCATGAGGGTGGTCTTGCCGCAGCCGCTCTCCCCCACGATCCCCAGGGTGAAGCCCGCGGCCAGCTCCAGGGAGACGTCGTTGACGGCTTGGACGCGGCGCCCGCGGGAGCGGCGGAAGAAGGTCTCCTGGGGGTCGTAGTGCTTGGCCAGCCCCGCGGTGGTGAGCAGGGGCCGGGCCTGGGCCGGGTGCGGGAAATGCTTGCGCCCGGTCACGTCCTCGACCCTGGCGGGCAGCTCCCGGGCGAAGAAGCAGGCCGCGCGCTGGTCCGGGCCCACCGCTTCCAGGGCCGGCCGCTCGCGGCGGCAGCGCTCCTGGACGAAGAAGCAGCGCGGGGCGAAGATGCACCCCTCCGGCAGGCGGTTGACCCGCGGGATGCGCCCCGGGATGCTCACCAGGGAGTGCTTGCGGCTCTCGGGCTCGAAATGCGGAATGCACCCCAGGAGGCTCATGGTGTAGGGGTGCCGGGCGTGGAGGAAGATGGGGCGCTTGGGGCCCACCTCCACCAGCTCGCCGGCGTACATCACCCCGATACGGTCGCAGATCTTGGCCACCACGGCCAGATCGTGGGTGATGTAGAGGATGGCCAGGTCGTGCTCCTTCTTGAGCGCGTTGACCAGGTCCAGGATCACCGCCTCGGTGGTCACGTCCAGGGCGGTGGTGGGTTCGTCGGCGATGATGAGTTTCGGGTTCGCGGCAAGGGCGATGGCGATGACCACCCGCTGCCGCATGCCCCCGGAAAACTGGTGGGGGTAGTTCTCGAGCCGGTCCTCCGGGTTGGGGATGCCCACTTCCCTGAGGAGCTCAAGGCTTCTCTTCCTGCGGTCCGCCTGGGAGAGGGGGGTATGGAGGGCCAGCATCTCGTCTATCTGCCTCCCGATGGTCTGCAGGGGGTTCAGGGACGTCATGGGGTCCTGGAAGATCATGGAGATCTCCTTCCCCCTGATGCGGCGCATCTCCTCCTCCGACTTCTCCAGGAGGTTTTCTCCCCGGAAGATCACTTCTCCGGCGGCGACCCTCCCCGGAGGGTCGATGAGGCCGAGGAGGGAGAATCCGGTGACGGACTTTCCGCCCCCCGATTCTCCCACGATACCCAGGATTTCCCCTTCCCTGAGGGTGAAGTCCACTCCGTCCACGGCCTTCACCGTGCCCCGGAAGAGCTCAAAGCGGGTCTGCAGATTTCTGACTTCCAGAAGGTATTCAGACATGGGATACCTCTATTTCAGACGGGGATTGAACTCGTCGCGGAGAAAATCCCCAAGGAGATTGATTCCGAAGACCAGGAGCATGATGAACATCCCCGGAAAGACCGACGACCACCAGAGGCCGCTGAAGAGAACGTCGTAGCCGTTCTTGACGAGAAGGCCCAGGGAGGGCCTGGTCACGGG
>DJGG01000230.1 GCA_002432195.1 Desulfobacteraceae bacterium UBA5852 | reverse complement strand
CCATGCCCCCTCCCCGGCGGCGAGGGCCGGACCCGCGGCCGTCCCCGCCCGCCGACGGTGCGCCAGCGCCTGCCGGCGGTGATTGGTTTTACAAAAGTATTGAATGGTTTAGCGATTAAATGCTAAAAGGTAAAGTTTAAAATCGACGGCGATTGGGGGGACACTCCCGGTCGCCCCCAGCGAGGACCGCGCCATGACCCTGGATCCCCATTCCCGCCGGCAGCTGCGGCAGCTTCCGGGCATCGACCGCCTGCTGGAATCCGCCCGCAGGCGGCCGGACCTGGNNGCCGCCGGCCGCCTGGTGGTGGAATCCCTGCGCGCCCGGATCCTGTCCGGCGGCGAGGCTCTGGCGGAAGCGCAGTTGACGCCGGAGGCCGTGCTGGAGCGGGTGGCCGACGCCGTGCAACGCGCCCTGGCCCCCAGGCTCCACCCGGTGGTCAACGCCACGGGGGTGGTGGTGCACACGAACCTGGGGCGCTCCCTGCTGGCCCCCTCCGCGCGGGACCAGGTGGCCGAGGTGGCCGGCCGCTACTCCAACCTGGAGTTGGATCTCACCACCGGCCGCCGGGGCTCGCGCTACGACGCGGTGGCCGACCTGCTCTGCGAGATCACCGGCGCCGAGGCTTGCCTGGTGGTGAACAACAACGCCGCCGCGGTCCTGCTCTGCCTGGAAACCCTGGCCCAGGACCGCCCGGTGATCGTTTCCCGCGGGGAGCTCGTGGAAATCGGGGGCTCGTTCCGCATTCCGGACGTCATGGCCAAAAGTGGGGCGCACCTGCGGGAAGTGGGGACCACCAACCGCACCCACCTCAAGGACTACGAGGCCGCCATCAACCCCGAAACCGCCCTCCTGCTGAAGGTCCACCGGAGCAACTTCGCCATCGTGGGCTTCACCCGGGAGGTTTCCCTGGCGGAGCTCGTCAGTCTGGGCGCCCGCACCGGATTGCCGGTGATGGAGGATCTGGGAAGCGGCACCTTCGTCGATTTCGCCCGCTACGGGCTCCAGCGGGAACCCACCGTTCAGCAATCCGTGGCGGCCGGGGCGGACCTGATCACCTTCAGCGGCGACAAGCTGCTGGGAGGGCCCCAGGCCGGGGTGATCCTGGGGCGCCGTGACCTGGTGGCCCGCATCCAGGCCAACCCCTTGAACCGGGCCCTGCGCATCGACAAGCTGACGCTGGCGGCCCTCGAAGCCACCCTGCGCCTCTACCGTGACGAGGCCACGGCCGTGGCCCAGATCCCCACCCTGCGCATGATCGTCCGGCCGGCCGAGGAACTGGAGGCCGAGGCGCGGCACCTCGCCGAGCGCCTGGAGGCCCTGGGGGACCCGCGCCTGGAAGCCCGCATGGCCTCCGGTTCGGCCAAGGCCGGCGGCGGCGCCCTGCCCCTTCTGGACATCCCCAGCCGCTGCGTGCAGGTCCGCTTCCAAGGCTTGTCGGCCGCCGCCCTGGACCAGCACATGCGGCGGCAGACCCCCCCCATCCTGGGCCGCATCGAGGACGACATCTACCGCCTTGACGTGCGCACCCTCCAGCCCGGCGACGACGTGGCCGTCATCGCCGCCCTGCGCCACCTGACGGAAGGAGCCCCCTCATGACGCATTCGCCGGTCGACCGCACCCCCCGCCGCACCGCCCACGGATGGTTTCTGCTGGCTCAGACGCCTGGGGAAGCGGCCGGGGCCCCGGCGCCGGACCTTCCCCCCATGACCCCCCCGGACGGCTTCCGGGAACGCTTCCCCCTGCAGGTCTGCGGCGAGGCCTTTCACGCACGCCTGGACGGCTTCACCCGCATCCACGAGCGCTTCGCCGTCCTGGCCCTGCGGGTCGACCCCGCGTCCGGCCCTCCCCCGCCACCGGCCATCGTCTGCGCCGCGGAAACCCTCGATGCCGCCTGCCGCCCCCGGGAAGGCCTCTGGGGCCTGGTGGACGCCGACCACCTGGTCGCGGCCCTGCCGGACTTCGGGGACCTCGACGGGCAGCACCTGGCCGCGACCCTGGACGCCGAGCTGCGCCAGCGCTGCGGACACAGCCTGTCCGTGGGCATCGCCGCCTTTCCGTGCCTGGACTACCCCCCCGGAGCGATCGCCGACAATGCCCGCAAGGCCCTGGAACACGCCGCGTTCTTCGGCCCGGGCAGCCGGGTGCCCTTCGATGCCGTGAGCCTGAACATCAGCGGCGACCGGCGCTACGAAGCCGGGGACCTGGAGGGTGCCGTGGGGGAATACCTGCATGCCCGCGCGCTCGACCCCACGAATGCCAACGTGCTCAACAGCCTGGGGGTCTGCTTCGGCCTCCTGAACCGCCGGGACGACGCCCTGGAGGCCTTCGAGGCCGCCATGGCCCTGGCCCCCGGGGAAGTCATGCCCATCTACAACGCCGGCGTGGTTCAGCTCCTTCAGGGCAACCGCGACGGGGCCCGGCACTGCCTGCTCCAGGCCGCCCCCCTGGGGCCGGAGATCTTCGAAGTCCAATTCCAGGCGGGCAAAATGCTCCTCGGCCTGCGGGAAGCTCCCCGGGCCCTGCCCCTCCTGGAACGCGCCGCGCGCCTCAACCCCGCGGTGGGCCCGGCGCACCGACTGGCCGGCGATGCCTGCGTGCTGCTCAAGCGCCTGCGGGCCGCCGTGCACCACTACCGGCGCGCCATCCGCGTCAACCCCAGCGACGCCGCGGCCCTCTCGGCCGTGGGCAAGTGTTACGAGATCCTGGGCGAGAGCCTGGAAATCCCCCTGACCTTTTGCCGCCAGAGCGTGGACCTGGCGCCGCACAACGGCCTCTACCGCATGCGCCTGGCCCGCCTGCACCTCAAGGCCGGACAGCTCCGGGAGGCCATGGAGCAGTACCTGCGGGCGGGCGAGCTGGGCTACCAGACCGGACGCCTGGTGGACCAGCTGCGCAAGCGCCTGGAGGTCACCCCCGCGCCGGAAGCCGCCCCCCGCGCCGAAAGGCACGCACCCCCTCCCGTCGCCGCCAAGCGGCGGGCCCGCTGAGGAACCCATGGAAGCACTCATTCACCAGCTACTGGAAGACAGCCTGGCGGTAAAGCGCGCGGCCATCACGGCGGCCGTGGCCGACATCCTGGCGGCCACGGAAATGCTCGCCACCGCCATCGCCTCCGGTCATAAAATCCTTATATTTGGCAACGGAGGCAGCGCCGCCGATGCCCAGCATCTGGCCGCCGAATTCGTCAACCGTTTCGAGATCGAACGCCGGCCCCTGCCGACCTTGGCGCTCACCACGGACACCTCGGTGCTCACCAGCATCGCCAATGACTATGCCTTCGAACAGATTTTCGCCAAGCAGGTCCAGGCCCTGGGCAATCCCGGGGATGTGGCCTGGGGCATCAGCACCAGCGGCAACTCCCCCAACGTGCTGGCCGCCCTGGAGGCCGGACGCCACCAGGGCCTGCGCACCCTTGCCATGGTGGGGCGCGGCGGACGCCTGGGCGCGGAGGCGGATGTGGTGTTGCGCGTGCCCGCGGACGTGACCGCGCGCATCCAGGAAACCCACATCACCATGGGCCACATCCTGTGCGCCCTGGTGGATCGTTACCTGTTCCCCGGCGGCGGGACGCGCTGACCGCCCGGGGTCGTTCTGCACCCGGCCGCCGGACCCGCCGGCGGCCCCACTATCCGCCCGCCCCGCAGACTTCCGGCGCGTCGGAAGCCTGCGGGGGAATCGAGGAGTGTCCATGCCTATTTTCGAATACCGGTGTGAGGAATGCGGTGAAACCTTCGAGTATCTGGTGATGGGGGCCGCGGAGCCCCAATGCCCCTGCTGCTGCAGCCCGAAGGTCTGCAAGCTCATGTCCGCCTGCGGCTTCACGAGCAAGGGCGGCGGCGGCGAAACCGTGCGCCGCTCCGCGGGGGCGTCGTCCTGCGGCGGGTGCTCGGCCTCCAGCTGCGCCGGGTGCGGGCACTGATGGCGGCCCGCCTGCGCATCGGCACCCGGGGAAGCCAACTGGCCCTCTGGCAGGCCAACTGGGTCAAGACCGCGGTGGAAGGGCACCACCCGGGCGCCCGTGTGGAGCTGGTGACCATCAAGACCCAGGGGGACCGGATTCTGGATGTGCCCCTGGCCCAGGTGGGCGGCAAGGGGCTCTTCGTCAAGGAGATCGAGGAGGCCCTGCTGGACGGGCGCGTGGACCTGGCCGTCCACAGCCTCAAGGACATGCCCGCGGGCCTGCCCCCCGGCCTGCACATCGCCGCCGTTCCACGGCGTGAAGACCCCCGGGACGTGCTGATCGCCCGCACGGCCAAGCGTTTCGACGACCTGCCGCCGGCCGCCCGCATCGGCACCAGCAGCCTGCGGCGCGCGGCCCAGATCCTCCACGCCCGCCCGGACATGACCATCGTCCCCTTGCGGGGCAACCTGGACACCCGCCTGCGCAAGCTCGCCAGCGAGGCCCTGGACGCCATCGTGCTGGCCGCCGCCGGCATCCACCGGCTGGGGTGGGCCGGGCGGATCAGCGCTTACCTGGAGCCGGACTTCATGCTCCCGGCGGTGGGCCAGGGAGCGCTTTGCCTGGAAGCCCGCCGGGACGATCCGGCGGTGGCCGCCCTCATCGCCCCCCTGGAGCACCCCGCCACCCGGCAGGCCGTGGCGGCGGAACGCGCCTTTCTCCAGCGCCTGGAAGGCGGCTGCCAGGTGCCCATCGCCGGTTACGCCACGGTGGCCGGTGACCGCCTGGTGCTCACGGGTCTGGTGGCCGACCCCTCCGGGGCGCCCCTCCACCGCCAGAGCCTCGAAGGCGCCACCGCCGCCGCCGAGGCTCTCGGCCTGCAGCTGGCCGAAGCCCTGCTGGCCCGGGGGGCGGGGATCATCCTCAACCAACTCCAACGCCGAGGGCAGCCATCATGAGCGGAATCGTCTACCTGATCGGCGCCGGACCCGGGGACCCGGGCCTTCTGACCTTGAAGGGCCGGGCGTGCATCGCCCGGGCCGACGTGGTGGTCTACGACTACCTGGCGGCGCCGGCCTTGCTGGCCCATGCCGCGCCTACGGCCCAGCGGATCTATGTGGGTAAGCAGGGCGGGGACCACACCCTGAGCCAGGAGGCCATCAACCGCCTCATCGTGGAACAGGCCCGGGCGGGAAAAACCGTGGCGCGCCTCAAGGGGGGGGACCCTTTCATTTTCGGCCGCGGCGGGGAGGAGGCCGAGGAACTGGTGGCCGCCGGCGTGCCCTTCGAGGTGGTACCGGGGGTGACCTCGGCCGTGGCCGCCGCCGCCTACGCCGGCATCCCCCTTACCCACCGGGACCACACCGCCACCCTGGCCTTTGTCACCGGCCACGAGGACCCCGCCAAGGAAGCCTCCAACATCGACTGGGGAGCGCTCGCCACGGGGATCGGCACCCTGGTCTTTTTCATGGGGGTCAAGAATCTGCCCCGCATCGTGGAGCGCCTGACGGCCCACGGCATGCCCCCGGAGCGGCCCGTGGCCCTGATCCGCTGGGGCACCACGTCGCGCCAGCAGACCGTCACGGGAACGCTCGCCACCATCGTGGAGCGGGTGCGCGCCGCCGGGCTCAAGGCGCCGGCCATCACCGTGGTGGGCGAGGTGGTCCGCCTGCGGGAACGCCTGCAATGGTTCGAAAGGCGGCCTCTCCTGGGCCGTACCATCGTGGTCACCCGCGCCCGGGAGCAGGCCAGCGACCTGGTGGAGCAGTTGGAGGCCCTGGGGGCCGAGGTCCTGGAATGCCCCACCATCCGCGTCATCCCGCCGGAATCCTGGAAAGCCCTGGACGGGGCCATCACCCGCCTGCGCGACTACCACTGGGTGGTTTTCACCAGCGTCAACGGGGTGCGCTTTTTCTTCGCGCGCCTGGCCCACCACGGTATGGACACCCGGGCCCTGGGGCACCTGCGCACGGCCGTGATCGGGCCGGCCACCGCCGCCGCCCTGGCCTCCCACGGCCTGCGCAGCGACCTGATGCCGGAAAGTTACCGGGCGGAATCCGTTGTGGAGGCCTTCCGTGCCGAGGCCCTGACGGGGGCGGCCGTCCTGCTGCCCCGAGCCGCCGAGGCGCGGCCGGTGCTGCCCGAGGAGCTGCGCCGCATGGGGGCCCGGGTGGACGAAATCCCCGTCTACCGCACCGAGATCGCCTCGGATGGCGCCCCGGAGCTGATCCGGCGCCTGGAGGGGGGCGAGGTCCACCTGGTGACCTTCACCAGCTCCTCCACGGTCAAGAATTTCAAGAGGTTGTTGCCCCCCGGGAAAGCGGCCGCGCTGATGGACGGCGTGCAGGTGGCCAGCATCGGCCCCATCACCACGGAAACTGCCGAGGGACTCGGCTTCCGTGTGGATCTCACCGCCGCCGCCTACACCATTCCGGGTCTGGTCCAGGCCATCCGGGAGCATTACGACCCCGGGGCAGCGCACGCGTAGCCACCATCGCCTGCAAGTTCTAGACAGAGCCCAGGGGGACGCACCCCAGGCGGCGCAGTTCTTCAGCCCTGAAGGCCGATGCCCCGACGGCGGCACGACCCCCGGGCTCACGGGGAAACGCCTCCGCCCCCGGCCCCTGCGGCGCCGGCACCCGGGGCATGCTCCGCCCCGGCGCGCGCTCCGGGCGGCCGGCCGCCTTCGTGCTTCCACCCCCGCAGCCACCCACACCCGTAACGAGGTCGGCCATGGAACGCCACGTCGAAGCCCTTCCCGCTATGGTGGATCGGATCTGCGCCCTGCGGGACATCATCATCGCCAACATCGTGCTCATCGGCCAGGTGCCCGCGCCCACCTTCCAGGAAAAGCAGCGCTGCCAGAAGTTCATGAACCGCCTGCTGGAGTGCGAGGTGGACGAGTGCACCACCGACGGCTACCGCAACCCCCTCGGCATCGTCCGCGGGTTGGACCCCGCGCAGCCTCCCATCCTGGTGGCCGCGCACCTGGACACCCATTTCAGCCGGGACGTAGATCACGACTTCACCATCACCGAGGAGCGCATCATCGGGGCGGGGGTCCTGGACAACTCGGTGGGGGTAGGCGTTCTGGCCTCCCTGCCCCTGATCCTCAAGCGCCTGGGGGTGCGCTTCCAGTCGGACCTGCTGCTGGCCGGGGTGATCCAGTCCCTGGGCCGGGGAAACCTGCGGGGCATGCGCCACCTGGTGAAAACCTGGGCCACCCCCATCCGGGGCGCCGTGTGCATCGAGGGGGTGGAGCTGGGCCGCCTCAACTACTACGCCGACGGCATGATCCGCGGGGAGGTGACCTGCCGCATCGACGAAGGCCAGAAGGTGGAGATGCGCCACCAGCCCAACGCCATCCTGGTGCTCCACGAGGTCATCAACCAGATCCTGGAGATCCGCCTGCCCCAGAAGCCCCACTGCCACATCATCATCGGCAAGATCGCCGGGGGCCTGGAGCACGGCATCAGCGCCTACGAGGCCGAGCTGGGCTTCGAGATCCAGAGCAATTCCGACCGCATGGTCAAGTCCGTCTTCGCGGACATCGCCGACATCGTCACGGGCATCGGCCACGAATACGGCGTGGAGCTCACCCTGGAGACCATCAGCAACCTGAGCGCTGCCCGCCTGCGCTACAACCACCCCCTGGTCAAGGCGGCGGGGACGGTCATGGAAACCCTGGGGCTCAAACCCCAGGGCGCCCCCAGCGAGTCGGAGCTCTCGATCCTGCTCTCCCGGCGGATTCCCGCCGTCACCCTGGGGCTCACCCGCGGGGAGAACTTCCACCAGATCAATTCGGCCATGGAGATCGCCCCCATGTTCACGGGCATCGCCCAGGTTCTGGGTGTGATCGCGGCCATCGACCGGGGGCTCGCCGATGACTGACAACAAATGGCTGTCCACGCACACCTTCCACTACAGCCAGTTCAGCGACCTGGCGCGCCTGGTGCAGATCAAGCAGGAGAAGGGCCTCACCATCTCCCTGTGCCTGCCCACCCTGAACGAGGAGAAGACCATCGCCAAGGAAATCGTCATCCTGAAATCGGAGCTCATGAGCCGCTACCCGCTACTGGACGAAATCGTGGTCATCGATTCCGGCTCCAGCGACAACACCGTCAAGGTGGCCCGCTCCTTCGACGCCGTGGTCTACCCCGCCGACGAGATCCTGCCCGCCTACCCCGCCTACCGCGGCAAGGGCGAGAACCTCTGGAAAGCCCTCTACGTCACCCGGGGCGACATCCTCGTCTACCTGGATGCGGACATCAAGAACATCCACCACCGCTTCGCCTACGGCCTGCTGGGGCCCCTGCTGACCGTTCCGGGCATCCGGTTCGCCAAGGCGTTCTACGACCGCCCCATCGCTATCGGCAAAAGCAAGGTGCGGCAGACCGGCGGGGGGCGGGTCACGGAGCTGGTGATCCGGCCCATGCTCTCACTCTTCTTCCCGGAGCTCACCCAGATCGTGCAGCCCCTTTCGGGGGAATACGCCGGGTTCCGCGACATTTTCGAGCGCATCCCCTTCCCCATCGGCTACGGCGTGGAAACCAGCATGCTCCTGGATATCTGCGAAACCTGGGGCCTGGACGTCATCGCCCAGGTGGACCTGGAGCGGCGGGTGCACCGCAACCAGGACACCAAGGCCCTCGGGCGCATGTCCTTCGTGGTGCTCAAGACGTTTCTCGACCGCCTGGAGCGCTTGGGGCTTGTGGAGTTCCGCAAGCAGCTTTACAATCAGATGCTGCAATACCAGCTGGTCCAGGACCGGATCGTGCCGGACGTCTTCGAGATCCAGGGGCTGGAACGGCCACCCATGATCGAGATCGCGGAATACCGCGAAAAACGCGGAATCACCTGACAGGCGGTGCCCATGCGTCCCCTGACCCCATCCCCGCTCCAGGACCCCCTCCAGCGGCACCTCAATTACCTGCGCGTGTCCATCACCGACCGCTGCAACCTGCGGTGCTGTTACTGCGCCCCGGGGGGGATCCTGGACAAGCTGCCCCATGCCGCGATCCTGCGCTACGAGGAGATCCTGCGCCTCGTGCGGGTGGGGGCGGGACTGGGCATCAGCAAGGTGCGCGTCACCGGCGGGGAGCCGCTGGTGCGCCGGGGAGTGGTGAGTTTCCTGGCCGCTCTCGG